>NZ_JBSTYL010000013.1:0-117421 GCF_054052465.1 Aeromonas enterica
TTCGCTTTTCTTTCGGCGCCGGCTTCACAAGGAAGCTGGCTCATCAGTCCGGCGTGCTCCGCCGTGCTGGTAGGGGCGCATTATAGGGAGCGGCTTCGGGATGACAAGGCTTTTTTTGAAGAAAGTCACGGAAACTTCAAAATATCCAATTAGAAACAGCTTACTCAGTGTATATATACAGTGTTATCCACAAGCCGATGATTTCAGTCCTGTTTTATCATCATTTAAGTGGGTCTTCCCCCATTAGGGGATGCCATACTGGAACGGATAATGTGTCCCAAGTGGTCCATGGTAGCGCCCAGCTGGAAAGCTGGTTACCATGGAGGTGAATAGAGTGTTGCACCTTTTTTGCTTTCATTTACAAAAGGTCTTTAAAGATGAATTTATCCAAGTTTCCCGTTTATGTGCAGGCGGCCATCCTCGCTCTGGTATTGGCGCTGGTTGGTTATCTGGTTGCCCAGGCTCTGCAGTTTTCTTTGAAAGCCGAAGTGATTTTTGCTGTGGGTCTGGCCATTGGTGGTTTCATCGTGCCGCTGCTCCTTAAGCGGACACCTGCCGCCACCGCCGAACTGGTCTCCGGCCAAGAGACTTGCACCTTATATGTAGGCAATCTGCCATACCGTGCCAACGAGATTGCCGTACGCGAGCTGTTTGCCGAACAAGGTCAGGTGATCTCTGTCCGTTTGATGAAGGACAAGGCTACCGGCAAGCGCAGAGGGTTTGGTTTCGTGGAGATGCCTGCCGCCGACGCCGCCAAAGCCATCGCCGCACTCAACGACAAGGAGTATCAGCAGCGCACCCTCAAGGTACGCGAAGCCAATGACAAGCGGGATAAAGATGAACGAGAAGGCACTGAGGTTGACGCCTGATCGCTGACCAGACGTCCGCTAGAACCTGACTTCTTCGAGTGATGACAGCCCCCAAGCTTGCAAGGGGGCTGTCAGTTTTTGGGCTTCTGTATCCAACCGGGTGCAATAGGCCCTGGCCTGCACCACGGCTTGATCAGGTTTCTCAGCAATAGGCGTCAATAGATGTGTAACCCGTCTTGCCACTGCGTTCCCTGAATCCACCAGCTGACATCCTGGCATCAGCTGTCGGATCTCGTCATTGAGCAGCGGAAAGTGGGTGCAGCCCAGCACCAGCGTATCAGGCCTTTCCTCTCCTTCCATCCAGTCCACCAGCACCTCCTGCAGCAACGCCATGTTTACCGGTCGTCCCGCCAGCTTGTGCTCGGCTTCGATGACCAGTTCAGTCGCGCCCTTGAGCAACACCCGCTTGCCCGGAGCAAACTGGGTAATAAGGTGGTGAGTATATTCACGGCTGACGGTGCCCGGGGTCGCCAGCAGACCGATACAGCCATTTTGGGTCAAGGCGGCAGCCGGTTTGATAGCAGGCACCACGCCAACAACCGGAATGGTCAGGGCAGCCCGCAAGGATGGCAGGGCTATGGTGCTGGCCGTATTGCAGGCAATCACCACCAGGTCGATGGCATGCTCGGCCACCATGTGACTAACCAGCCGGGTGCAGGCTGCAATGAGTGAAGCCTCGCTCAGCTCGCCATAGGGGAAGTTGGCGTTGTCGAAACAATAGAAGTAGTTGTGTGCCGGTAGCGCACGGCGGATCTCGCGATAGATGGTCAAGCCACCCATGCCGGAGTCGAACACTAGAATATTGGCCACCTAACCTCCCCCTGTGGTGCAAGGCGGCGATCATACTCCCGCCAACCACCAATAGAAAAGGCCCTGCACATGGCAGGGCCCTTGATTTTTCTACCATGCAGCCATGGTTTAGAGTGAGTAATCCACTGTCACGTAGTAGGCACGCTCGTCGGCCGGGTAGCCCACCGAAGTCTGGTACTCCTTGTCCAACAGGTTGTTGATCTTGCCGGAGACCTTCCAGGCAGGCGTGATCTTGTAACCCATCGCCAGATTCCAGACGCTGTAACCACCCAGTTGAGTTGTATTGGCGGCGTCACCATAGCGCTCCCCCTGATAGATCCAGCTCAACGAGCCGTCAAACTGTTGCCACTGTGCCTGAGTCACCCACTTGGCCCCTTTGCGGGAGATCAGCTGCAGTTGCTTGTCGGTGACCTTGTCCTTGGGATCCTTGTACTCGGCAGATACCCGGTGACTCAGCCAACCAGTATCGAACTCCCCTTCCAGTTCGACCCCTTCAATTCGTGCCTTGCCGACGTTTTGTGGCGTCCACATGTCCTGATCATCGGGTGCCCACTGGATCATCTGCTCGAAGTCGTTGCGATAACCGGTCACTCGCCACTCTACACCGGCGCTCTGGCCATCCAGCATCAGCTCGCTGCTCTTCGACTCTTCCGGCTTCAAGTTCGGATTGCCGGAACCCGGATAGTAAAGGTCATTGAGGGAAGGAGCACGGAAGCCGGTGCCATAACGGGCACTCAGGCGGTAATCCTCCACAAAGCGCCAGCCTGCCCCGGTCTGCCAGGTGTTGTGACGGCCAAACTGTTCGTTGTCGTCGCTGCGGCCGCTCAGCTCGGCCTGCCACACCTTGTTGTCAAACTGGGCCAGGGCATAGAGCCCGGTGTTGTCACGATCAGTGGCATCGGCTGGGAAAGCGGTACCCGAGGAGCGGGAACGATCATCCAGCATGTCGCGCTGCCAGTCGGCACCACCGCCCAAGGTCCAGCTCTCGTCCAGCTTGACGCTGTTGACCCAGTTCAGAGTGTATTGGCGGGTATAGAGCCGGTCAGTGGCCTGATCACGGCCACTGGTATCCGGGTAGTCATAGGCATCCTGCTTGGAGAAGGCCCCGCGCAGTTCGCTCAGGTAACGATCATCGTGATAACGAGATCCCAGCTGGTAACTCTGGTTTTCCGTCCAGGTTTCGTTGCGCTGATGGAAAGCCGGGCCCCAGGCAGAAGCCGCAGAGGATCGGTCGTACTGGGCGATGTTGCGGAACCAGCGGGTCGTCCCGAACAGATCCCAATTGCTGGTAAGCGCCTGCTGATAGTCCAGCATCGCGTTATAACCGCGGTGGCCGTGGCGATCGCCATCATTCACACCGGCAATAGGATGCACGTTGTAGCCTGACTCGTCATCAAAACCACCGGCAACCTTGAGCTGACCCGCTTCGCCTACCTGGCTGGCGCTGCTGAAAGAAGCCTGGCGCTGCTGATGGGAACCGGCACCCACATTGAATTTGTGCTGATTGGTGCCCTGGTCCGGGCGGGTAATGATGTTGATCACCCCGCCGATGGCGTCGGAACCATAGATGGTGGCGCGCGGGCCACGGATGTATTCGATACGCTCCACCTGATTGAGCGGCAGGTTGTTGAGCTCGGTCATCCCGGCGGTCAGGGAGGCGCTACGCACCCCATCCACCAGCACCAGCGTCTGGGAAGATGTGCCGCCGCGAACTCGCAGCGAGCTCATCTGGCCGCGGCCACCATTGCTGACAACCTCAACTCCGGGCAGGGTCTTGACCACATCGGTCACCGTCTGGGCTTGCAGGCGATCTATCTCGTCCCGGGTCACTACATTGACAGGGGCCAGCACGCTGGAAGCGGGTTGGGCGACGCGGGTGGCAGTCACCACCATGGTGGGATTGACAGGAATGGTCAGCTGTTGGGCGAAGGCCGCCGTTGGCAACAGGGCAGCCACCAATAATTTCTTGGACATGAGAGATCCTTAAGTTCGCGTAAGCATCTACTTCGTGGCCGGTTTCTCTCGGCCCGAAATACGAACTTTGGCAGGTCTTCGGGCTGGGGGGCTGATGGCCTACGGCGACGGCTTCCCACCTGACGGCAGTGCCCTGATGTCGCTTCGTTCCCCCTTACCGCTGCGCGCCAGCTCCGGATTTTCACCGGATTCCCTATTAAGCATGATGCGCCAAAGCGCGGGGATTATAAGAAGAGCAAAGCCGGATGTATAGCCATCCAGATTTCTATTTTCTGTTTCCCAATGCCGCCAGCCGCTGCTTCGCCCCCTCCATCACCGCCAGTACACCGGGATGGGAGAGATGACGACCGGCCGACACCAGATAGTAGGAGAGGGTGACCTCGGACAGGGTGGCAATTCGTTCGACACCATAGATCCGTCCGATCTCGTCGGCCATGGCCAGCGGCGCCGGGAAGATTCCCATCCCCGCCTTGCCGAATGACTTCATCAGGGTCGAGTCGTCGAACTGGCCGACCAGATGGGGATGGATTCCCTGTTGGTGATACCAGGCCAGCAGACGATCATGGGTCGCCGACTTCTCCCCCGGAATGAGCAGAGGCAACCCCTCAAGGGAAGCGGGAAATCCCTGGCGCGCCCGTGCGGCCAGCTCAGGACTGGCAAACAGCGCCAACGGGCTGCGCCCCAGCTCGTGATTATGGCCACGCACGCCACTGTCGGGCGGCAACGGACGATCGATCAGCACCATATCCAGCTTGTGCCTGGCCAGCTCGCTGAACAACAGCTCGGCCCGCTCTTCATGGCAAACCAGTCGCAGCGGGGTCGCCAGCACCATAGCAGGAGCCAGCAGCTCGAATGCCAGGGTACGAGGTACGGAGTCGGCGATCCCCACCTGCATGGTCAGCTCCTGGCTGGCATGGCGCAGGGTGTGCTCGAGATCGGCACCGAGCGAGAAGATGGCACCCGCCTGTTCGAGTGCCTGACGACCGGCGGCGGTCAGGGCAAGCCGCCTGCCCACCCGGTTGAACAGCGCCACCCCGAGGGAGAGCTCCAGCTCCGCGACCTGACCGCTGACAGTCTGCGGCGTAAGGTGCAACTGCTCGGCGGCCCGCGTCACACTACCGCTGCGCGCCACATGCCAGAAGTAATAGAGCTGTTTGTAGTTGAGCATCGGGTCCCTTATCAGTTTCTACCGAACAATCATCAATCAAAATCTGATTTTATCGAAACATCTTGCACTCTAGCATGCAACCACCCTGTGAATTGCCTCCTGCGAACTCCCATGCTGGATGTTGTTGTACTCTTTTTCCTGTTTGGCCTGCTGGCCGGTCTGGTGCGCTCCGAGCTCAAGCTGCCACCCGCGCTCTACGATACTCTCTCCCTCTTTCTGTTGCTGGCCATCGGCCTCAAGGGCGGCGTCGGCCTGGCGCAGCAATCGCTGCAACCGTTATTACCGCAACTGGCACTGGTGATCCTGCTCGGCATGCTGCAGACCCTGGCCGGGTTTGCCGTGCTGCGCCTCAAGATGAACCGGGTCGATGCCGCCGCCACCGCCGCCCACTACGGCTCGGTCAGCGTGGCGACCTTTGCGGTCGGGGTGAACTGGCTGACCGAGCGCGGCATCAGCTTCGAATCACAGCTCTCCATCTTCCTGGCGGTGATGGAGATCCCCGCCATCCTGGTCGGCATCGTGCTGGCCCAGGGAGTGAGCCGGCAGACCCGCTGGCGCCGGCTGGCCCATGAAACCTTCCTCGGCAAGGGGGTCACCCTGCTGCTCGGCGGCATGGCCATCGGCTATCTGGCCGGTCCCGACGGGATTGCCCCGCTCAAACCCCTGTTTGTCGACCTGTTCAAGGGGGCGCTGGCGCTGTTCCTGCTGGAGATGGGCCTCATCGTCGCCCGCCAGTGCCAGGACCTGCGCCGTCACGGTCTGTTCCTGCTCGGCTTCGCCCTGCTGATGCCGCTTGCCTCGGCGGGCCTGGGCCTGGTGATCGGCCAGCTGATGGGGCTCTCTCTCGGTGGCCTGACCCTGCTGGCTACCCTGGCAGCCAGCGCCTCCTATATCGCCGTGCCGGCCACCATGCGCATCGCCGTCCCTCAGGCCAATCCGGGCCTGTCGCTCAGCGCCGTGCTGGGGGTCACCTTCCCGTTCAACATCATGCTGGGGATCCCGCTCTACCACAGCTGGGCCCGTCACTTCACGGAGTAGCCACATGCAGACCGAGATCCGCACCCTGCTCACCGTCATCACGGAAGCGAACCTGGAACCCACCCTGCTGCGCACCCTCACCCGCGAGGGGCTGCGCGGCTACACCATCACCGATGCCAGAGGCCGCGGCGACCACGGTGAGCGCAATGCCAGTTGGAGCGAGAGCGGCAACATCCGGCTGGAGGCGATCTGCAGCCGCGAACAGGCGGAACGCCTGCTCGCCCACCTGCAGAGTCGCTACTACCCCGACTATGCCATGGTCGCCTTTTTGCAACCGGTCGAAATCGTGCGACCCGAAAAATTCTGAGCCGGCTTGCCGGCTCTTTTTGCCAACCAGAGACAAACGTTTGACTGCAAGGAGTCATCAGCCATGAATACCCCTCCCCTGATCGGCCTGGTAATGGGATCCGACTCCGACTGGCCCGTGATGCAGGCCGCCGCCCGCATCCTCAAGGAGCATGGCGTCCCCTACGAGGCGCGCGTGGTCTCGGCCCACCGCACCCCGGATCTGCTGTTCGAATATGCCGCCAGCGCCCGTGAGCGTGGTCTGTGCGCCATCATCGCCGGGGCTGGCGGCGCCGCCCACCTGCCGGGCATGGTGGCCGCCAAGACCACCATTCCGGTGCTGGGTGTGCCCATCCCGACCCGCCAGCTCAAGGGGATGGACTCCCTGCTCTCCATCGTCCAGATGCCCAAGGGGGTGCCGGTCGCCACCTTCGCCATCGGCGAGGCGGGCGCCGCCAACGCCGGCCTGTTCGCGGTCTCCCTGCTCTCCGTCGCGCAAGACGGCGATGCCCCCCGCTATCAGCAGCAGCTCGACGGCTTTCGCGCCAACGAACGCGACCGGGTGCTGGCCCTCACGCTGGAGGACCCGGCATGATACTGCCACCCGCCACCCTCGGCATGTTGGGGGGCGGCCAGCTCGGCCGCTACTTCGTGATGGCCGCCCACCGGCTCGGCTACAAGGTGGTGGTGCTGGACCCCGATCCCGCCAGCATCGCCGGTGCGGCAGCCGATCACCATATTGTTGCCGCCTATGACGACCCGACCGCCCTGCACGATCTGGCTGGCCGCTGCGCCGCCGTCACCTGCGAGTTCGAGAACGTGCCGGCCACCGCCCTGGCCCTGCTGGAGCAGTGCCAGCCGGTACGCCCGGCGGCCAGCTCAGTCAGCATCTGTCAGGATCGACGGGAGGAAAAAGCCTTTCTGGCCCGCGCCGGTGTACCTGTTGCCCCCAACCAGACCCTGCAGCCGGGCGAGCCACTACAGGCGCTGCCTGCCTCCCTCTTCCCCGCCATCCTCAAGACCGCCCGCGAGGGGTACGACGGCAAAGGCCAGTGGACCATTCAGGCCGCCGACCAGCTGCCGGCAGCGCTGGCCGCCAGTGGCGTCCCCTGCGTGCTGGAGAAACGGCTGGCGCTGGAGGGGGAGTTTGCCCTGACCCTGGCCCGCAGCCCGAGCGGCGCCATCAGCGCCCTGCCGCTGGTGCAGAACTGGCACAGCGGCGGCATTCTCGATCAGACCCGCTCCCCGGCCAATGTGCCGGCGCTGGAAGCCGACGCCAGACGCATCGCCGAGCAGCTGATCGCCGCCCTCGGCTATGTCGGCGTGCTGACGGTGGAGTTCTTTCTGGTGGAGGGACGGCTGCTGGTCAACGAGCTGGCGCCACGCCCCCACAACTCGGGCCACCCCAGCCTCGACAACGCCGAGTGCAGCCAGTTCGAACTGCAGGTGCGCGCCCTGTGCGATCTGCCGCTGCCCGCCCGGATCGCCGTGCGCCCCGCCATGCTGCTCAACCTGCTGGGGGATCTCTGGCAGGCCGGCACGCCAGACTGGGCCGCCTTGCTGGCACTGCCCGGCGTGCATCTGCACCTCTACGGCAAGGGTGAACCCCGCCCCGGCCGCAAGATGGGCCATGTCACCATCACAGCCGCAGACTGGCCGACGGTGGAAGAGACCTGCCACCGGGTACGCCAGCTGTTGGGGCTGCCGCCACGCTGAGCGCTTAACCGCGCACAAAAAAAGACCCGGGCCAGGCCCGGGTCTTTTCATTGCTTGCTGCGACAGGCGGGTGATCAGGCCCGCTCGACCGATACCGGCGCCGGCAGGCGGATGGTGAGGGAGAGCACCAGCGCCACCACCAGCAATACCAGGATCAGGTTGAAGGTTGCCATGAAGCCGCCAAACAGGGAGGCCACGATGGAGCCGATGATGCTGCCGAGACCAAAGCCCAGATAGATGACGCCGTAGTTCTTGGTCAGGTTGTTGAGACCGAAGAAGTCGCTCACCAGCGAGGGGTAGACGGTGATGGTACCGCCGAAGCTGAATGCCACACAGGCGACCGCCACGAAGAAGAGGTTGGCGTTGAGCGGCACGAACAGCAGCAGCACCATACCCGCCAGGGTAATCAGCTGGGCGATGGTGATGACCCGGATACGGGACATCTTGTCGGAGAGGATCCCCAGCACCAGCCGGCCACCCAGGTTGGCCATGGCGATGATGGCGACCGCATTGGCGGCAACTGCAGTCGACAGACCCACCATGTTCTCGCCGATATCCTTGGCCACGCCGATGACATAGAGACCGCTCATGCAGGCGGTGAGGAACATCAGCGCCAGCATCCAGTACTGCGGCTTGCGCATCGCCTCGGCCAGGGTGAAGTCGCGGCTTTCGCTCTGCTGAACGGAGGTGGCCTGCTTGGGCGCATCCTTCATCAACATGCCACCCACCAGCACCATGGACATGGCGATCAGCCCCCACAGCTGGAAGGTGGTCTCAAGGCCGGAGCTGGAGAGCAGCAGCAGGTTGATATATTTGAAACCGAGACTACCGAGGCCATAGGCACCGATGGAGCAGGCGGAGATGAGGCCCTTGCGCTCCGGGAACCACTTCACGCAGTTGGAGAGGGTCATCAGGTAACCGGTCCCGTCGGCAAAACCGACCAGAATGCCCGCGCAGAGGTAGAGCATCGCCAGATTGCTGGCGTGGGCGGTGAGGAAGAAGCCGATGCCGAGCAGAACGCCAGCACCCAGAGTGACGTTGCGCACCCCGAACCGCTCCTGCAGCTTGCCCGCCAGAGAGGAGGCGACTGCCAGCGAGAGGCTGAGCAGACCAAAGGCGAAGGCGACCTGACTCACCGGCTCGTCCAGCTTGTCGGAGAGCTGGGCGTTGAACAGGCTCCAGGTGTAGACAGAACCCAGTGCAAACTGGGTGATGATGGTCCCCAACAGGGTGAGGTAGCGGGTGCGGTTCATCTCTTTGGTCATGATGCGTCTCGGTCGATGGCCTTAAGGAAATTGAGGCCACTATAGGCAAGACGCAGCTCGCGCCGATCGATTAAGGCATGAAATGCAGATCGGCGGGAATGAATGACAATCAGAGCCGCATCAGCTGACGGAACGCCTTGATGTTGCTGCGGCTAACCGGCACCTCGAACGGCAGATCATGGAGCCGGATGAGATAGGTGCTGTTGAACCAGGGCACTATCTCGCGGATCTTGTTGATGTTGACGCAGTAGGATCTGTGGCAGCGAAAGAAGCCCTCCGCCGGCAAGCGGCTGACAAACTCGCTGAGGGCCATGGTCATCACGTAACGATCGGTGCGGGTGTAGACATGGGTGAGCTTCTCGTCCGCTTCCGCGTAGTAAATCTGTTCGCAGGGAGTGACTATGATGCGCTCCCCCTTCACCAGATTGACGGTGCGATTGTGCGGCGTACCCGGCTCGCTCCCCTGTCCCGCCTGCGACTTGCCCGCATGCTCGAGCTTTTGCAGCAGATGGATGATGCGCGGCTCGTTGTAGGGCTTGAGGATGTAGTCGAACGCCTCCAACTCGAACGCCTCCACCGCAAACTCCTTGTAGGCGGTGACGAAGACGATGTGGGGCGGATGGCTCGACTTGTGCAGGTTCTTGGCCAGCAGCAGGCCGTCGATGGAGGGGATCTGGATATCCAGGAACACCACGTCCACCTCGTGATCCTGCAGGTACTTGAACGCCTCCAGCCCATCCTCGAAGCTTGCCACTATCTCGATCTGGCTGTGCTGGTTCACCAGATAGATCAGCTCCTCGCGAGCCAGATATTCGTCTTCCACTATGATGGCTTTCAGCATGGCATTGCCCCCTGATGGGAAGAGGAACAGGCCAACGGCGCCTCTAGAGTCAGAGACTCGTCCTCAACCGTGATATCTCTCAACATGGCATCGCCTCCTGATCCGGCAGATAGAAACAGACTTCGGTACCCGGCTCCAGTCGTCTGAGCTGCAGGCCGTCACCGTACAGCAGCTTGACCCGCTGATGAACGTTCATCAGGCCTATGCTGCGGCTCTCCACCCGACCGGCGGCCACCCCGTCGATCACCGCCTGACTGATGCCATAGCCGGTATCGCGCACCGCCACCCGGATGCCACCCGCCAGTTGCTTTACCTCGATAGTGACGCGGCCCGGCGCACTGCGGGGCTGGATGCCGTGCAGGATGGCGTTTTCCACCAGCGGCTGCAACAGCAGGCTCGGCACCTGGATGTGGACGTCGTCCACCTCGAACACCACCTCCAGCTTGTCGCCGAAGCGGGCCTGCTCGATGGCCACGTAGTCGCGCACCTGCTGCAGCTCTTCCTGAATGTCGATCAGCTCATCCCCCTTGTTGAGGTTGTAGCGCAGGTAGTCCGCCAGATTGGCAATGAGCTGGCGCGCCTGCTGGGGCCGGATGCGGATCAACGACGAGATGGCGTTGAGGGCATTGAACAGGAAGTGCGGGTTGATCTTGCTCTGCAACGCGGTGAACTCCGCCTTGCGGGTCATCTCCTTGAGCTGCTCGATGCGCGACACCTCCATCTGGGTGGAGATGAGCTGGGAGAGGCCCACCGCCATCTCCCGCAGCGAACTGGTGATGCTGTGGGTGCGGCGGTAGTAGATCTTGAGGGTGCCGCTGACGGCGCCGTTTTCCCGCAGCGGGATGATGATGACGGAATGAAAATCTGACAGATGATACTGGCGCAGATCGTTGTTGATGATGATCTGGTCCAGCAGCACGGCCCGCTGGGTCATGTCGCTGATGGCGTGGTGCTCGTCCAGCTCATAGTAATCCTTGCCCACCCCCACGTAGGCCAGCACGTCGCGAGTATCCGTGATGGCCACCGCATCGGCATGGATCTCGTTGCAGATGACGCCGCACACCTGGCCGAGGGAGTGGCGATCGACCTTCTGGAAGAAGGGCAGCGTCTTGTTGGCGATATCCAGAGCCAGCTTGGCCTGCTTGGCGGCAATCAGCTCCTTCTCGTCATCCAGATCCTGCACCAGCTTGATGATGAGCCCGATGCAGAGCGCCCCGGCGATCATCGGATAGGCGATGTGGCTGACGATCTCCACCCCTACCTCATGGGGTTCGGTCAACAGCCAGATCAGCAACATGGTCAACCCCTCGCAAAACATGCCCGCCAGTATGCCGTAGAGCCAGAGTCGCGACTTGCGGCAGCGCAGGTGCAACCAGGTGGCAAGCAGGCCGGCGATGATGCTGGCGATGAGACAAGGGATCGAGGTGTGGCCATCCATGTCGATGAGATAGCGGTGCAGACCGGAGATGACCCCGGCCGGAATGCCGACCCAGGGACCAAACAGGATGCCGCCCGAGATGATGGCGATGATCCGCACGTTGATCAGCGCCCCCTCTACCGGAATGCCGGTGTAGGTACTGAATACGGCGAACAGGCCGAAGATGGAGGCGACCAGCACCAGCTCCGCCGGGGTGTGATCCCGTTTCTGGAACAGCCGCTGGAACGGCCGGGTGCGGGTCAGAAAGAACAGGGTCATCAGCATCAACGCCGCCCGTTCGAATACCGCCAATAACATCATCTGATTTTCGAGCATGGGGCTCTCCGGCCTGTGACCACAAGGGGCGCACGATAGAACGTATCGATCCGGGGACTGCTGATTCCGATCAAGCCCGGGATTATGCCCATGCCACGAGACCCGGAGAAGGCAGCCCCTCATCGGGTGCAATAGTTTACCTCAGTTGGCCGAATGAGGGTGACACGCGGACGGCGTGACACATATGGATGTATCCACCAAGCCCGAAACTGACGCTCAGAAGCCGAATTCAGGACGACAGGGTCGCCAGCCGGGCGGCAAATCCCATGAAGAAGAGGCCGATGAGGCCATTGCCGAGCCGGGCAGCGGTTTGACGCTGGTGGAAGAAGCGCGCCATCAGGGTGCCGCCGAAGATCAGCAGGGTCAGATAGACGAAGCTCATGGCCTCCAGCATGCCGGCCAGCACCAGGTAGGAGAGCCAGGTGTGGGCATAACTGAAGTCGATGAACTGCACGAAGAAGGAAACGTAAAACAGGATCGCCTTGGGATTGGTGAGGCTCAGGGTCAGAGCCTTGGTGAAGTAACGCTCCCCCGGATCCACCGCCGACTCCTGCCCCGCCTTTCTGGCGATGAAGTTGGCGTGCACTATCTTGACCCCCAGGTAGAGCAGGTAGATGGCGCCCAGATAACGCACCAAGGTGAACAGCAAGGGGGTGGTGCGGATGAGGGAGGCGATGCCCAGATAGGCGCAGAAGATCAGGATGGCATCGCCGACGAAGACGCCAAGCGCAGCCCGATAACCGGGCCCGACGCCACGGCTCGCCCCGGTGCGCAGCACATAAAGGGAGTTGGGGCCCGGCGCTATAATGATGAAGAAGAGCCCGACCAGATAGGTCCAGACGTTGATGACTCCCAGGCTTTCGAACATGTTCTCTCCATGGCGGGTGCTGACCCGGTTAGCGCTGCGGCAAGATTTCCATACTAATCCGCCGTCCGCCAAGTACAAGCTTCTGTCAGCAGTATTGCCCCGCCACCCAGCCCGATGACCAGGCCCACTGGAAGTTGTAGCCGCCGAGCCAGCCGGTCACGTCCACCACCTCGCCGATGAAGTAGAGGCCGGCCACCTTGCGCGCCTCCATGGTCTTTGAGGAGAGCTCGTTGGTATCCACGCCCCCCAGCGTCACCTCGGCGGTGCGATAGCCTTCGGTGCCATTGGGCAGGATCTGCCAATCTCCCAGCAGGGTGGCGATGGCCTCCAGCTCGCGCTCGTTGCACTGACGCATGGGCTTGTTGATGAGCTGACCCAGCTCCACCAGCTTGTCGACGAAACGCTTGGGCAGCTCGCGTCCCAGCACTGTTTTCAGCTCCTGCGCAGGATGGGCCTGCGCCCAGGCCTTGAGGGCCGCAGGAATATCCAGCTCGGGCAGCAGGTTGAGGTGGATTTTCTCTCCCGCCAGCCAAAACGAAGAGATCTGAAGGATGGCAGGGCCCGAGAGGCCGCGGTGGGTGAACAACATGGCCTCCTTGAAGCGGGTGCCATCTTCGGCGGTCACGGCCACCGGCAGGCTGACTCCGGCCAGATCGGCAAAGGCCTCCTTGTCGGCCTGATGCAGAGTGAAGGGTACCAGACCGGCGCGGGTGGGCAGCACAGTCAGACCGAACTGCTCCGCCAGCTTGAAGCCATAAGGGGTGGCGCCGAGTTTCGGCATGGAGAGGCCACCGGTGGCCACCACCAGCGAGTGGCAGCTTATCTCCCCCTGACTGGTCGCGAGCACGAAACCTTCATCGGTTTTGCTGACGGTAAGGATCTCGGTCTGAAACTGCAGGGTGACACCAGCCCAGTCACACTCGGTGAGCAGTACGTCGACTATCTCCTTGGCGCTTTCGTCACAAAACAGCTGGCCCAGGGTTTTCTCGTGGTAGTTGACCCCATGCCGGTCCACCAGATCGATGAAATCCTGCTGGGTGTAGCGCGCCAGCGCCGACTTGCAAAAGTGGGGATTGCCCGAGAGGAAGGCGTGGGGCCCTGTCTGATGATTGGTGAAGTTGCAACGACCGCCGCCGCTGATGAGGATCTTGCGGCCCGGCTTCTTGGCATTGTCGAGCAACAACACGGATCGGCCCCGATAGCCCGCCTGCTGCGCACACATCAAACCGGCCGCACCGGCCCCGATCACCACCACATCAACCTGCTTCATCATCACTCACTTATCCAAAGAAAAACGGCCCCTTTATACGAAAGACCGTCATTGTACCCAGCAGAAACCACCGCAGCGGTTTCATGGCTGCTGCAATAGAAAACGGCCCCTATACGAGGGGCCGTTATTGTACTGGCTGAACACTAAGTGTCCATGACTATCAGGCGTTGCCATCCATGACGCTGGCAGGGGCGCCCTTGGCCAGCTCGGCCAGCTCCTTGTCGATGAAGTAGAGACCCTTGCCATCTTCGCCCACCAGCGACAAACGGTCGACGATGCTCTTGAACAGCTTCTCCTCTTCATGCTGCTCGGCCACGTACCACTGCAGGAAGTTGAAGGTGGAGTAGTCCTGGGTAGTGAAGGCCACATGGGCCAAACCGTTGATGCACTTGGTGATGTGGTACTCGTGCTCCAGGGTGGTGCGGAAGATGTCACCCAGCGAGTTGAACTCGTGGGGAGGCGCATCGATGGCGCCCAGCATCGGCATGGCGCCGGTCTCGCTCACGTAGGTGAACAGGCGCTCCATGTGCTGACGCTCCTCGACCGCGTGCTGGCGCAGGAAGGTGGCGGCCCCTTCGAAGCCCTTGTCCTCGCACCAGGCGCTCATCTGCAGATAGAGATTGGAGGAATAGAATTCAAGATTAATCTGCTCGTTCAACTTCTCGATCATGGCTTTGGCCAACATGATGATTCTCCACTGTGATTTGGTCACGATTGTCGCCACTGTTTCATCACGAATCAACCAGATACGGTGGCCCAAGCTCTCAGTTGTGACAGCTTTTCACCTCATCCTATCCCCCATACGGTTATAGAGAAGCAAAGAAACATGGTGTAGGTGGATTCAGCCATTATGATGGCGCCAGTGGTCGGGGAAAGGATTCAATGAGATTCATAATGGCAATGGCATTGCTCTGGATAACCCAGTTGCAGGCCACTCCCTCCTTGCTGGAAGAGGCTGAATTGCAGGCGGCGCGCGATCCCGTCGGCTATTTGCAGCGCCTGGATGCTCACCCGCAGCAGGATATGGAGCTGTTTCATGCCAGAGCCCTGGCCTTGGCCGCCCTGGGACGCTATCCACAAGCCCTGCTCGACAATGCCCGGGCTCGCGGGCTGGCCAGCGCCCAGCAGGAAACCCTGCGCCTGCTCGACTTCAAGTTGCAACAGATAGCCCTCACCCTGGATACGGAGGCGCCGGATCAGGCCCTCGCCCTGCTGGCGCAACTCAAGTCCGCCGTTGCCAACCATCCCATGCAGGATTCCGAGTGGCACGCCCTGAACGGGCTAGCCCTCTATCACACCCAGCAGTTGAAAGAGGCGATCGCCGAACTCAAGACCGCCTTCCAGCTCAAGCGATCCGCCCCGGACAACCCCATCTCCAACCTGCAGTGTGCCCGCCTGCTGATGACACTCGGCAACCTCTATGCCGACCTGAGCCTGGCCAAGGAGGCTGAAACCTATTATCGGGAAGCCTTGCAGCTGATGGTGAAACTGGACGAGCCCAACAGCCAGACCATCATCCGGGCCAACATGGCGCGGCTCTACATAGATACGGATCGCCCCGCCCAGGCCCGGCAACTGCTCGACGGCCTGCTGGCCACCCCGGATCTGGCGCCGGACTATCGCGCCATCATGCTCGGCTATCAGGCCATGGCGTTCAATGCAGAGGGCAACTGGGCGGGTGCCCTGCGCAGTCTGGACGAAGCGCAGGCACTCTATCAGCAGCTGGGTTACCCGGAGGCGGGAGTGCGCCTGCTGGAGACCCGAGCCAGAGCATTGCAAGGCAGCGGCGAGAAGCAGCTCGCGCTGCAGCTGCTGACGGCCCAGGGGCAAGTCAGTGTCAGCAGCAAGGCGCTGCAAGCCAGCCTGCTGGCCGATCAGGGCCGCTATCCCGAGGCCTATCAGGCGCTGACCGACTACATGAGCGATTACAAGCAGCACTTCAACCAGACCCTGAGCCAGCATGCCACCGCCTTCCAGGCCGAGATGGATCTGGCCCGCAGCGAAGCCAGCAACCGGGCGCTGCAACAGGAGAACGAGCGCAAGCGTCAGCAGTTGCTGCATCAACAGAGTGCCCGCAACTACCAGCTGGCGCTGGTCGGCCTGCTGGCCGGCGCCCTGCTGCTGCTGGGGATCACCACCCACAGGCTGCACCGCAGTTCACGCCACCTCTACAAGCTCGCCACCTTCGATCAGCTGACCGAGCTGCCAAACCGCCGCGCCCTGCTGGAACGGCTGGCAATCCAGTGGCAGCAGGAGGGCCCGCTCACCCTGCTCATCATCGACATCGATCACTTCAAGCAGATCAACGACCGTCACGGCCATCAGGCGGGGGACAGGGCGATCCAGCGGCTGGCGCGGGAGCTGAGATCCTGGGCGCCCGACCTGCAACTGGTCGGACGCTGGGGAGGCGAGGAGTTTCTGGTGGCGGTACCGGTGCCGGCGGAGGATTGCTGGCATCTGGCCGAGCGGCTGCGCCAGCGGATTGCCCAGCTGGACAATCCCCGCATGACCATCAGCATAGGTGTTGCAGGGCGTTCACCGGTCGACGAGGGGCTGGGTCAGCTTATTCACCGGGCCGACATGGCCATGTATCAGGCCAAGCGCCAGGGCCGCAACCAGACCATATTGGCGACGACCCCTTCGGCGCAGGATGAACTGGCCAGCAGCGTGGCCTGATGACCCGTCAAGCCACCGGCTCTGGATCAATGGGAGCCATGGAGCAACAGCCCACTCTGGCTCAGGGCAGCAGCTCGGTCAGCGAGGCCAGATCCACCGGTGCGCCGTAATCCACGCCCGGCAGCTCGAAGCCGTTGAGCTGCATGAAATCCTGCCGCAGCCCGGCGAAATCCCCCAGGGTATGGAAGTTGTCCGGTGTCACCTTGGACCAGAGCGTGGAGACGGCGGCCTGAATGGCCGGGTCCAGCTCGTAGTCATCCATCCGGATCAGCCGGTTGCCATCGGCCACCACCCCTTGCGGGCCATACATCTTGCTGGCAAACAACCGCTGCATCTGCTCGATGCAGCCTTCGTGCACGCCGCGCTCCTTCATCACCCCCATCAGCAAGCCCAGGTAAATCGGCAGCACAGGAATATAGGCGCTCGCCTTGGTCACCAGCGCCTTGCAGACAGACACCCAGGCGTGACCGCCGATGTCGGCCAGTTGCAGATTGATGGTTTCGGCGGTGGCGTGCAGATGCTCCTTGGCGTAACCAATGGTGCCATCCCGATAGAGGGGATAGGTCGATTCGGGGCCGATATAGGAGTAGGCCACAGTCCGGGCGCCAGGAGCGAGGCAATCCGCCTGCTGCAACGCCTGCAGCCAGAGCTGCCAATCCTCGCCGCCCATCACAGTGACGGTATCGCGGATCTCCTCCGGGGTGGCAGGCGCCAGCGATTGCTGCACCAGGGAGTCATGCTCCAGATCCAGCCCCCAGCCACTGAATGGCTGGCCCGTGGTCTTGAGCACGGAACGCACCTGAGTGCCATCCGGCAGCACCCGGATGCCGCTCGCCAGCGAGTAGATCACCAGATCCACCTGGCCCAGCTGCTGGCGGATGGTGTCGATGGCCTGCTGACGCATCCCGTCGGAGAAGGCATCACCGATCAGGTTGACGGCGATGCGCCCGGCCTGCTCCGCCGCCTTGCGAAACCAGATGTTGTTGTACCAGCCCGCGCTGCCGAGCCCCTTGTCGGACGGGCCCCGCTCGAACGACACGCCGACGGTATCGGCACCGGCGCCGAAGGTGAGCGCGACGCGCGACGCCAGCCCGAATCCGGAGGAGGCCCCCAATACCAGCACCCGCTTGGGCCCGTCGAACGGGCCCGCCGCCCTGACGCTGGCGATCTGTTGCAACACGGCGGCGCGGCAGCCGATGGGGTGACAGTTGCGGGCGACGCAACCCTGGATCTGCGGGTGAATGATCATGAAGGGATCTCCAAAGGAACTGGCTACAGCATAACCAAGAAGTCGCGGATTACCTTGATGTCGGGCGGGATATCGGCAGTAAGGGGAGAGAAAAACAGGAGGGAGCGCGAGGCTCCCCAAAGCGGTATTCAGATGCTTTTTGTTGTTTTTGTGTTCATTGCGAAGCACGGGCACATCCTATGCCCGTCACCTCTTGTGGGCAAGCCGGCGGGTGTGACCTGCTTCAAACTCCTGTTCGATTTATAGCCATATTTTCGCCTTCGGCCGAAATGGAGCTCCATAAGAAGCTTATTTAAATCCCAAAACTGTGCCGGATACACCATTTTAGTTTCATCAGACATTGGTATAGTGGACCCAGGATCAGTGAGGAGAACTCCCATGAATGGAACCTATTACAAACACATACTGGCCGCGATCGACCTGTCGGAGGACAACCGCAAGGTGATCGAGAAGGCGGTCGACCGGGCCCGCTCCAACGGCGCCAAGCTGTCGGTGATCCATGTGGACGTGGACCTCAAGGATCTCTACACCGAGATGATCGATATCGACATCGACAACGTGCAGGATCAGGTGATCGCCGAAGCGAAAGAGAAGCTGGAGACCTTCTTGGCCTCGGTGGACTACCCCATCGAGAAGAAGCTGGTGATCTGCGGCGATCTGAGCGAGCGGGTCAACCAGGCGGTCAAGGATTACCAGATCGATCTGCTGGTGTGCGGTCATCGCCAGAGCTTCTGGAGCCTGCTTACCTCCAGCGCCCGCCAGCTGATGAATACCGTGCCCTGCGATCTGCTGGTGGTGCCCTTGCAGAAGTGATCAAACAGGCGTAGCTTGATTTGCCATGAATATGACCATCTTCAATCACAACTACTGGTGGTGCTGCTTATAAACAGGCGGCACTGCTTTTCTATGTAAAATTTTCCAAAGAAAACACCGTGACCGCCGAGAGGCGGTCATTGTTTTTATCCCTTTGTCGCCTCCCGGCCCACCCCAACTGGAGAGAGTGACATGCACAACCCCATCATACTGACCGGCGACCGTCCCACCGGCAAACTGCACATAGGCCACTACGTCGGTTCCCTGCGCCAGCGCGTCGAGGCCCAGCACCACTACCGCCAATTCGTGATGATCGCCGACCTGCAAGCGCTGACCGACAACGGCCACAACCCGACCAAGGTGACCGACAACGTGCTGGAGGTGATGGCCGACTATCTGGCGGTCGGTCTCGACCCGGCCAAGACCACCTTCTGCCTGCAGAGCGCCCTGCCCGCTCTCGCCGAACTGACCAGCTACTACCTCAATCTGGTCAGTGTCGCCCGGCTGGAACGCAACCCCACCGTCAAGGCGGAGATCCAGCAGAAGGGGTTCGAGCGCAGCCTGCCGGCGGGTTTTCTGGTCTATCCGGTCAGCCAGGCCGCCGACATCACCGCCTTTCGTGCCAGCCATGTGCCGGTAGGCGAGGATCAGCTGCCCATGCTGGAGCAGACCAACGAGATAGTGCGCCGCTTCAACGCCCTGGTAGGCAAGGAAGTGCTGACCGAGTGCCAGCCGATCCTGAGCGACACCGGCCGCCTGCCCGGCATCGACGGCAAGGCCAAGATGTCCAAATCCCTCGGCAACACCATAGAACTCGGTATGTCAGCGGAAGAGGTGAAACAGGCGGTGTTCGCCATGTATACCGACCCCAATCACCTCAAGGTGAGCGATCCGGGTCAGGTGGAGGGCAATACGGTATTCGCCTATCTGGATGCCTTCCATCCCGACAAGGCGCTGGTGGCCGAGATGAAGGCCCATTACCAACGCGGCGGGCTGGGTGACATGCGCTGCAAACAGGTGCTCAACGACTGCCTGCAAACCCTGCTCGCCCCCATGCGGGAGCGTCGTCAGGCTGCCATCGCCGACAAGGATAAACTGCTGGCGCTGCTCTATCAGGGCACCGAGCAGGCCCGCGTCATCACCGACGAGGTACTGGCGGAGGTAAAAAGCGCCATGGGACTGAATTACTTCGCCGCATTGGCCTGATCCAGACCACGCTGCGCCGGGCTGCCGAGCGCATCCGCGCCGTAGCGCTCGAAGGCGAGCCGGTGCAGCAGCCCCTTGAACCAGCCGATGGCCTCGTCATGGGCGGTGAGCGGGTGGCCCGCCATCAGGTAGACGATGGGAATGTCGGGATCCAGCTGATGCAGGCGCAGCGGGTAGTAGCGGCAGAAGTGGCGCCCTATCATCTCGGGCACCACCACCAGATAGCGGCCGGTCGCCATCAGCGGTGGCACCGCCATAAAACTCGGCAATCTGACCCCCAATTCACGCTCGACCCCGAAACGGGCCAGCCAGAGCTCCACCATGGCCTGGCTGTGCCCCCAGCTGGAGGTATGAATATGGGGGCGGCTGACCAGCTCGGCCGGCCCCAGTACGTCCGGCAGCTCGCTGCCAAGCGGTGACAAGCAGACCAGCGGGTTGTTGAACCAGGGCTCGCGCCACAGCCGGGGCGAGAGGTGGTTGGCATCGGCGAACCCGATCACCAGATCCAGCTCCCCCTTCTCCAGCTCCCGCTCATAGTCGCTGTCCGCCAGCTCGCACACCTCCAGCCGACAGTGGGGCGCCTGCCGGTGCAGCCGCTCCACCAGCACCGGCACCAGGCCATGTTCCACCGAACCCGGGGTGGCGATGCGGAAGATCCGCCGTGCGCTGGCGGGATCGAATCCCTTTGCCTGCCGCAGCCCCTGCTCCAGCATGGCCAGCGCCTGGCGCACCGGCCCGGCCAGCGCCTTGGCCCGCTCGGTCGGCATCATCTCGCGCCGGCTCATGACGAACAAGGGATCATCCAGCGCCTGCCGCAACCGCCCCAGCGCATGGCTGACGGTCGACTGGGAGAGGTGCAGACGCTCGGCGGCGCGGGTAACATTGCGCTCCTGCATCAACATGTCGAACACGGTCAGCAGGTTGAGGTCGAGGCGAGAAAGAGGGAGTTCCATCGATAATGGCCATAGTTGAATGACGACAATTCATTTTTGGCATAGTAGCAGATTGCATAGAATGCGCTGGCGAATTACATCGGAGATTAAAATGCGTAGCTATCTGTTGTTGCTGGCGATTGGCCTGTTGTGGGGATCCCAGTTTATTTTCATGCATCAGGCCGTGACCGAATTACCCCCCATCATGGTGGCAGCCGGTCGTGCCTTGTGTGGCAGCCTGACCCTGGGTCTGCTCTGCCTGTTCATGCGTCTCAAGAGCGAGCACACCCCCTGGCGCACCTACATGCTGATCGCCCTGCTCGATGCCACCCTGCCCTTCATCATGGTGGCCTGGGGTCAACAGTATGTAGATAGCGCCATCGCCGCCGTGGTCATGGGTTGTATCCCCTTTGTGACCATTCTGGCTGCGCCCCTGTTTATTTCTGGTGAAAAAATCACCAAGGGCGGGCTGATCTCGGTGATCATAGGTTTCGTCGGCGTGCTGGTGCTGTTCTGGCCGAAACTGGCCAGCGGCATGAACGCCGGTCTGCTCGGTGCCATGGCGATCCTGTTCGGCGCCAGCTGCTTTGCCATCGGCCTGCTGATGATCAAGCGCTTCGCCAAGGACCACCCTGTGGTAGTGGCGCGCAACATATTGATCTCGTCCGCCATCCAGCTGATGCTGGCCGCCCCCTTCGTCACCGATCTGAGCGCCCTCACCATGCCGAGCCAGCAGGTCATAGGCGCTGTGGCAGTACTGGGCGTCTTCTGTACCGGTCTGGTCTACTTCCTCTATATGGCGCTGATCCAGAAGGCGGGTCCGACCTTTGCCTCCTTCAGCAACTACCTGGTGCCGCTGTTTGGCGTCATGCTGGGTGCCCTGTTCCTCGGCGAACAGATCCAGTCCACCACGGGCGTGGCGCTGACCCTGATCCTGGGCTCGGTCGCCCTGAACCAGTGGGCACAGCAACGCCGCGCCCAGCGGGAGGCCACCCTATGTCAGGCCTCCTGACCACCCTCTGTGGCGGCCTGGTGCTGATTGCCGGCTGGCAATACCGCCAGCGGCTGGCCGGCGTGCTCGGCCTGCTGATGGTGCTGCTGCCCTGGTTTTTCGACAGCAAGCTGCAAGCCATGCTGAACTATGCGTTGAGTGCCTGAAGTCCATCTCTGAATGTGTGACGAGAGTGTATCTCTCCTGTTTTTGGGACCGTTTTTTAAAAAACCTCCGATTTGTCCCCTCTACCGGCGCACTGCGCCGGTTTTTTTATGGCTGCCTTTCGCTGCCAGCACCGACGACGCCAAGCTCCCTTGCACATCATTCCCGGTAGCGATAGCTGAGCCGCTCGTTCTTGCGCGGCCCCGTGATCTGCCAGCCGAGCAGAAAGCCGCTCGTGGTCTGCGTCAGCTCGGCACTGTAGTGATCCTGGCCACACAGGTGGGGCTCTGCGGTCAGCCAGCGGCCATCTCCTTGCGGCAGCAACTCGAACAACTCGACCGGCTGTTCGTAACGCAGGTGAGAAAGCAGGATCCCCCGCGCGCCTCGCCGCCACCAGAATCGGTTGTGCATGGTGAGCACCCGGCCATGGGGCGTGGTATAGCGCCCCTGCTCCGTAAAGAGCCAGCCACCCTGATGATCGGTCACCAGCACGTCACCCTCACCACGCCCGCACCAGTCGGTCGCGGACCCTTCCCCATTGCTCGCCTCGAAGGCAAATGCTCCGATCTGTGGTAACTGCTCCCATAAACGCTGGATCGCGCTTTCCAACTCGGCCATCATAGCGCCCTCCAAATTGACAACTGACGACAATTCAATCACATGAACTACTTGATAGGGGTAACCCTGCTCTGGTCATTCTCTTTCAGCCTGATCGGGGTTTATCTCGCCGGCCAGGTAGATGCCTACTTCTCCGTGCTGACCCGCATCGTCCTC
Source organism: Aeromonas enterica (assembly GCF_054052465.1). Lineage (NCBI taxonomy): Bacteria > Pseudomonadati > Pseudomonadota > Gammaproteobacteria > Aeromonadales > Aeromonadaceae > Aeromonas > Aeromonas enterica. The sequence continues at coordinate 22,664 of NZ_JBSTYL010000013.1, forward strand.
GCCAGCCTAGTGTTCCTGCCCTTCCTCCGACGCCGCTGGCTGCGGCCCGATCTGGTGCTCAAGCTGATGGGTCTGGGCGCCATCCAGCTCGGCATCATGTATCTGTTCTACTACCAGTCCTTCCTGCTGCTGACGGTGCCGGAAGTGCTGGTGTTCACCATCTTCACCCCCATTTACGTCACCCTGATCCACGATTTGCTGGAGCGCCGCTTCAAACCCGTCTATCTGTGGGGCGCCCTGCTGGCAGTGCTGGGAGCGGCCGTCATCCGCTTCGACGGGCTGACCGAAAGCTATGTGCTGGGATTCCTGGTGGTGCAGGGGGCCAACCTCTGCTTCGCCCTGGGACAGGTCGGCTACAAGGTATTGCTGGCGCGGGAGGCAAAACAGCCACCGCAACTGGCGGTGTTTGGTTGCTTCTATCTGGGGGCCCTGGCTGTCGCCCTGCCCGCCTGGTGGCTACTGGGCAAACCACAATACCCGACCAGCGGTTTGCAATGGGGCATTCTGCTGTGGTTGGGGATCGGCGCTTCCGGCCTGGGTTATTTCCTGTGGAACAAGGGCGCCACCAAGGTCAGCAGCGGTGTACTGGCCATCATGAACAACGCCCTGATCCCGGCGGGGTTGCTGGTCAACCTGCTGCTATGGGGACGGGAAACCGACCTGGTTCGCCTCGCGCTCGGCGGCCTGTTGATGCTGGCCTCCCTCTGGATTTGCCAGCGCGCCAACGTGAGCAAGCATTAACCAACGACAGTATTGTGCTCCCGTCTGGCCTGACCGTGACAGGTGGCCAGACGAGCCAGCAGGTGATCAATCTGTTCGCCGCTCTGGCTCTGCACCAGCCCTATGCTGACGGTCACCGGCCGCTGCGGCAGCAGGCTGGCATCGGCGATTTCCAGGCGCAGCCGCTCGGCAATCTCCAGGCCGCTCAGCCGATCGGTCTGGGAGAGCATCAGGATGAAGCCATCCTGATCCCAGCGGGCGAAGGGATCTTCCCGCCGCAGCTCGTGGCGCACTATGCGCGCCAGCTTGGCCAGCATGGCATCGCAGGCAGCCTCGCCAAACAGCTGCAATATCTTGGCACTGTGGTCCACGGTGAACTGCAACAGGCTGAAACTGCTGCTCTCGGTCGCCAGCCGCTCGTCGAGCAGTTGCTCGAAGTGGCCGCGGCTCTCCAGTCCGGTGAGGGGATCCATGCCATGGCGCTCCTCCACGATCACGGCCTGCGGATCGAGCTGGCGCACCACCCCCAATACCTGTCCGTGCACATCGCGCCGGGCCCGCTCTTCCAGCCGTACGTAGTGACCATCGTGATGCAGGATGCGGTATTCGAGCCGGGTCTGGGCCACTCGCCCGCTTTGGTAGGCGCCGATCGAATCCTGCAGTACGGCCACATCGTCGGGATGTACCCGCTCCAGCCAGCCGAGATCGTCCAGCCCCGTCTCATCCAGCCCCAGCAGGCGCAGGCAGGAGAGATCCCGCTGCACACCCTGCTGCGGACTCCAGCTCCAGAGCCCGGCCTCCAGCAAAGCGATGGCATCCGCCATCAGCGCCAGATCAAACCGGGTAATTGCCTCCCTGAGGGGAGCCTTTAGCATGTCCATCGAGCGCCTCGACACCGAATCTGAAGACCTTCTCAATAAGTAACATTGGCTCTCGCGCCGAGCAACAGGGTCAGCTCGCTTTTCCTTGATAACCGTTCATCAGGGCGTGCCAGTTCTCCGGCACGAAGTGGAAACTGGTATGCAATTGGGACTCTTTGGTGAAGGAGCGCAGCAGTCGCTCCAGGTTGGCCTGCTGCCAGCTGCCGGGGGAGCGGATGGCCCCCTTGTCGAAGTCGATCACCCACACCTTGCCCTCCTTGTCGAGCAACAGGTTGTGGCTGTTGAGATCCGCATGATAAACACCGGCATCATGTAGCTGGCGCACCGTCTGGCCGACCTTGTGCCACACCTCGCCGGCGATCGGCCCCTGCTTGAGCAGCGCCACCAGATCCTTGGCGCCGCGAATGCGTTCGATAAGGATGTCGGCCCGATAGAAGGGGCCCTGCTTGGCCATGCGGGCGGCAAACGGGCGCGGCACCGGCAAGCCCTGCTCGCTCAGCTTGGCCAGCAGGCTGTATTCGGCCATGGCCCGGCTGCTCTCCACCCCCTCGAACCAGAAGCGATCCCGCACCACCTTGCCCACCATGCCTCCGCGATAGTAGTGGCGCAGCACCAGATGGCGGGATTCATCCTTCACGAACCAGGTCACCCCGCGACCGATGGAGGAACCCACCACCTGGCGATGGGTCTGCCACCAGGCCGGATCAAACAGCTCGGGGGAAGGGTCACGAAAAACCCCTTCGGCGTACCAGCAGATCTGGTTGTGTTCGGTCTGTATTCGCATCTTGGTGATTCCGGTCGGTCAGTAATCGCAATGGTTCGATTCACGATAAGGCGGCTTGTCAGCACGAACTCGGGCTCCTTGTGAGGAGCAGGGCCAGTACCGGCTGCCAGTTGCGCGCAATTTTACAATCCACAGGGGAGTTTGCATAATGCCATCCATCCATTTTTCCACCATTGCGCCACATCATGCCGCTGTTCCAAACGCCGCCCTCTTCCATCTGCATCCTGCGGCTCTCCGCCATCGGAGATTGCTGTCACGCGCTGGCGCTGGTGCGCGTCATTCAGCGGGAGTGGCCCCAGACCCGCATCACCTGGATCACCGGCAAGATAGAGGCGACACTTTTCGCCGATCTACCCGGCGTCGAGGTGATCCCTTTTGACAAGAGCAAGGGATGGCGCGGCTATCGCGATCTCTGGCAGACCCTCAAGGGACGCAGGTTCGATGCCCTGCTCCACCTGCAGGCGGCCATGCGCGCCAGCATAGCGACGCTCGGTATCAAAGCCAGAGTCAAACTCGGTTTCGACAAGGCGCGCGCCAACGACGGTCAATGGTTGTTCACCAACCACAGGGTTCCCTCGCCCGTGTCACCCCATGTACTGGACGGCTTTCTCGCCTTCGCCAAAGAGCTGGGCATCAAAGATCTCACCCCGGACTGGCAACTGCCCATCAGCGCCGAGCATCAGGCCTGGGCCCGGGAGAAAATTGGCGGCAAACCGACCCTGCTGATCTGCGCCGCCGCCAGCAAGGCGTTCAAGAACTGGACTGCGGCTGGTTATGCAGCGCTGGCGGATCACGCAGCCAGCAAGGGCTTTCAGGTCTATCTGTGCGGCGGCCCGGCCAAGCTGGAGCGGGATCTGGCCGCCGACATACAGCGGCTGAGCCAGAGCAAACCCGTAGATCTGGTGGGGCAAACCAACCTCAAGCAGCTGCTGGCCCTGATTGGTGAAGCGAGCCTGGTGCTGGCTCCGGATACGGGCCCTACCCACATGGCGACTCTGGTCGGCACACCGGTGATCGGTCTCTATGCTCACCACAATCCAGCCCGCACCGGCCCCTATCTGTGCCGTGACTACGTGGTCAGCGTCTATCAGGAACTGATCGAACAGGAAACCGGCAAGCCGCTGGCCGAGCTGAGCTGGCGTACCCGCCTCAAGGATCCGGATGCCATGAGCAAAATCACGAGTGAACAGGTCATTGCCGCCTTCGACCGACTCTGCGCAGATCGCCACCTGCCAGGCTGAGGGGAAATTCGGGAATTCCGAGCCGTGAGGCAGGGATAACCTGATGGCCCCAGCCCTGCCCCCAAAGGCACAATAGCGGCCGATGTGGGTTACGCTCCCGCAGCAAGCTACAAATACTTTGATCGGCTGGAATATGATTCCGGCCGTTTTTTTATCCGCCACCTTCTGTTAAAATTCGCCGCCTTTACATCCCCCTGATCCAAGAGTTTTCCGCGTTTTGCGTTTGGCTGTCTCCCTTTCGGGCACAAGACGGCGGCCTCTGCTACAACCAAAACACGGGTTTCGATTAAAGGTAATGACATGGCGCAACAAGGCACTCTCTATATCATCTCCTCCCCGAGCGGGGCGGGTAAATCCAGCCTGCTCAATGCCTTGCTGACCAAACACAACGCAGCAGGCAAGATGCAGCTCTCCGTCTCCCACACCACCCGTGCCATGCGCCCGGGCGAAGAGAACGGGGTGCACTACCACTTCGTGCAGGTAGACGAGTTCAAGGCGCTGATCGAGCGTGGCGACTTTCTGGAGTGGGCCGAGGTATTCGGCAACTACTACGGCACCTCCCGCGCCGCCATCGAAGCCTGTCTGGCCAAGGGGATCGACGTCTTCCTCGACATCGACTGGCAGGGCGCCCGCCAGATCCGCGAGCAGATGCCGACCAAGTCCATCTTCATCCTGCCCCCCAGCCGCGCCGAACTGGAACAGCGCCTGATCGGGCGTGGTCAGGACAGCAGCGACGTGATCGCCGGCCGGATGGCGAAAGCCATTGCCGAAATGGTGCACTACGACGAGTATGACTATGTCATTATCAACGAAGACTTTGAGCTGGCGCTGTTCCAGCTCAGGGCCATCATCGAGTGCCAACGGCTGGAAATGCGTCAGCAACAGCAGGCACAACAAAACTTGCTGCAACAGTTACTGGCAGAATAGGCCAAAAACAAGTAAACTTTTGCGTCATTTTTAAACACTGCTTTTCTAAACACAGAAAGCCCAAACACTGGAGTCCTGCATGGCACGCGTTACTGTAGAAGATGCTGTAAAACAGGTAGGTAACCGTTTTGACCTGGTGCTGGTCGCCGCCCGCCGCGCCCGCCAAATCGCGGTTCAAGGCAAAGATCCCCTGGTTGACGAAGAGAACGACAAGCCGACCGTGATCGCCCTGCGCGAGATCGAACTGGGTCTGGTGAACAACCAGGTGATGGATACCCAGGACCGCTACGAGCAGCAAGAACAGGAAGCCGCCGAGCTGGCTGCCGTTGCTGCCATCGCCGAAGGCCGCGGTTAAGTCCGTTATTTCTCATGGTCGGCGCCCGCCCGGGTGCCGACTGTTCTTCTCATTTACAACCGCTCGAAAACCTCGCAAACTCAGGACTATACCCTCTATTCCACGGATTGCCGTTTCACCGCTGCGGGGACTGTCTTGTATTTATTTGAAAATCTTAAAGAAATAGCCAGTTCCTACCTGCCACCAGAGCAGGTTGAGAAGCTCAGGCAAGCCTATGTGGTGGCCCGTGATGCCCACCAGGGACAGATGCGTTCCAGTGGCGAGCCCTACATCACCCACCCGGTTGCCGTTGCCCGCATTCTCGGCGACATGCGACTCGATCACGAAACCCTGATGGCCGCCGTGCTGCACGACGTCATCGAAGATACCCCGGTGACCAAGGCCGATCTGGCCGAACTGTTTGGCGATGCCGTCGCCGAGCTGGTAGCGGGCGTCTCCAAGCTAGACAAGCTGAAGTTCCGCGATCGCAAAGAGGCCCAGGCCGAAAACTTCCGCAAGATGGTGATGGCCATGACCCAGGATATCCGGGTCATCCTGATCAAGCTGGCCGACCGCACCCACAACATGCGCACGCTAGGCTCATTACGGCCGGACAAGCGCCGCCGCATCGCCCGTGAAACCCTCGAAATCTTCGCCCCCATCGCCAACCGCCTCGGTATTCATACCATGAAGAACGAGCTGGAAGAGCTGGGCTTCGAGGCGCTCTACCCCATGCGCTCCCGCGTGTTGCGAGAGTCGGTGCGCCGCGCTCGTGGCAACCGCCGCGAAATCATCGACTCCATCCAGAGCGAGATCGAGGGCCGATTGCGGGATGCTGGCATCGACTCCCAGGTGAGCGGCCGCGAGAAGAACCTGTTCTCCATCTACAACAAGATGGAGAAAAAAGAGCTGCAATTTCATGAGGTAATGGATATCTACGCCTTTCGCGTCAGGGTGAAGGACATAGATACCTGTTACCGGGTGCTGGGGCAGATGCACAGCCTCTACAAGCCGCGCCCCGGCCGCTTCAAGGATTACATCGCCATCCCCAAGACCAACGGCTACCAGTCGCTGCACACCTCGCTGGTGGGGCCGCACGGGGTACCGGTCGAGGTGCAGATCCGCACCGAGTTCATGGATCAGATGGCCGACAAGGGGGTTGCCGCCCACTGGGCCTACAAGCAGGATGGCGACAGCTCGGGCACCACGGCCCAGATCCGTGCCCAGCGCTGGATGCAGAGCCTGCTGGAGCTGCAACAGAGCGCCGGCAGCTCGTTTGAATTCATCGAAGGGGTCAAGACCGACCTGTTCCCGGACGAGATCTACGTCTTCACCCCGGAAGGCCGCATCATGGAGCTGCCCACGGGCGCCACGCCGGTGGACTTCGCCTACACGGTGCACACCGACATCGGCCACGCCTGCGTCGGCTCGCGGGTCGATCGCCACCCCTATCCGCTGAGCAGCCCACTGCATTCGGGTCAGACGGTGGAGATCATCACGGCACCGGGCGCCCGCCCTAACGCGGCCTGGCTCAATTTCGTGGTGACCACCAAGGCCCGCTCCAAGATCCGCCAGTTTCTCAAGAACCTGCGCACCGAAGAGTCGGTGGTGCTGGGTCGCCGCCTGCTCAACCATGCGCTCGGCGCCAAGAACATCGAAGACATCCCCGAGCCACGCATCAAGCAGGTGCTGGCCGACACCAAGCACGAAAACCTGCAGGGGCTGCTGGCCGACGTGGGTCTGGGCAACGCCATGAGCGTCATGGTCGCGCGCCGCATGCTGGGTGACGAGCTGCCGCCGGAAGAGCAGCCCAGGTCCAGCAGCAAGAAGATGCCGATCAAGGGTGCCGACGGCATGCTGGTCACCTTCGCCAACTGCTGCCGCCCGATCCCGGGGGATGCCATCATTGCCCACATCAGCCCCGGCAAGGGTCTGGTGATCCACCAGGAATCCTGCCGCAACATCAAGGGCTACAGCCGCGAACCGGATAAATACCTGCCGGTACAGTGGGAGGTGGACAAGGATCAGGAGCAGGAATTCCGAACCGGCATCAGCATAGAGATAGTCAACCATCAGGGTGCGCTGGCCGAGCTGGCCAACGTGATTGCCGCCACCGGCGCCAATATTCACGCCATCAGCACCGAAGAGAAGGATGGCCGTGTCTATCTGGTCACCCTGCTCATCACTACCAAGAGCCGTATCCACCTGGCCAACATCATGCGCAAGATCCGCGTGATGCCCAACGTGCTCAAGGTGAGCCGACAAAAGAACTGAATACAGGCGGCGCAAGCCGCCTGCTGCTTTCATAGAGACACGCCATGACCCCCGAACGCCTCGAGCAAATCCGCACCATACTGACCCAGCGTCAACCCGACTCGACCCGCTTGCCGCGCACTCCTGGCACACCCGCCTCACCCGATAGAAACTGATATGACTCCTGAACGCTTTAAACGGATTTCTGACATGCTGGCCCAGCGCCAGCTCGACTTGACCGTCTGTATGGAAGAGGTCCACAAGCCTCACAATCTGGCCGCCATCGTGCGTACCGCCGATGCCATCGGCATCCACAGGGTGCACGCCGTCTGGCCCAAGAGCTGGATCCACAAGCGCAAGGGCACGGCCCGCGGCAGCCAAAACTGGGTGGACGTGAAACTGCACCCGGACATCGGCAGCGCAGTGGCCGAGCTGAAAGCCGCCGGCATGCAGATCCTGGCGACCCACCTCTCCGACAGCTCGGTGGATTTTCGCGCCATCGACTACACCAAACCCACCGCCATCCTGGTGGGCCAGGAGAAGCACGGCATCGGCGAAGAGGCGCTGGCCCTGGCCGATCACCATATCGTCATCCCCATGGTGGGCATGGTGCAATCCCTCAACGTCTCGGTGGCCGCCGCCGCCATCCTGTACGAGGCCCAGCGCCAGCGCCAGCTGGCCGGCTGCTACCAGCGCGGCTGCCCGCTCGATCTGGAAGAGCAGAACAGCATATTGTTCGAGGGGGGTTACCCCATCTATGCCCAGCTCTGCAAAGAGAAAGAGATGCCCTATCCCCAGCTCGGCCCGGCCGGCGAAATCCTGGCGGACGAGGCCTGGTGGCAACAGATGCAACTGACCCGCAAAGGCTGGGCCGCACAGCAGTCGGATGACCCCTCGGAAGAGTACGCTGATGAAGCTTAACCACCTGCCCCTGCTGGCCCTGACCCTGTTTTCTGCCGGAGCCCTTGCCGTGACCAATCCCTATCCGCTGACATCCGAAACCGAGATTGCCACCCTCCATCAGCAGACCCTACCCGACTTCTGGCGCGAGCACGCCGTCGAAGGGGAATTCAAGGGCAAGGACGGCGTCACCATCCGCTATGCCGCCCTGCGCCAGGCCAAAGTCGATCGCGCCATCCTCATCGTCAATGGTCGGGTCGAGAGCTATCTCAAGTATCAGGAGCTGGCCTGGGATCTGTGGCGTCAGGGCTACAGCCTCTATCTCATCGATCACCGGGGTCAGGGCCTGTCCGATCGCCTGCTGGACGACCCGGAGAAAGGGTATGTCGACCGGTTCGACGATTATGTGCTGGATCTCAAGCAGTTTCATGACGAGGTGATCGTGGCGGACAAGCCCGCCACGCTGTTCCTGCTGGCCCACTCCATGGGGGGTGCCATCTCGGCACTCTATCTGGAGCGTTGGCCGGATGACATCAAGGCCGCTGTGCTCTCCTCACCCATGATGGGCATCAACCTCGGTGGCCTGCCCAAGTGGCTGGCACAGGGACTGGCGGCCAGCATAGACACGGTCGGCAGCTGGCTGGGCGAACCGCCCTATGGCCCGGGTCAGGGCAGCTACCAGTCCCACGAATTTGCCGAGAATGGCCTGAGCCACAGCAAGCCGCGCTATCAGGCGTTTCGCGAGCTCTACGAACAGCGCCCGCAGATCAAGCTGGGGGGGGTGACCGCCCACTGGATCCGCGAGGGGATAACCGCCGGAGACAACGCCATCGCCGCCGCCGATCGCATCAAGACACCGCTGCTGCTGCTGCAGGCCGGGGAAGACAGTGTGGTGGACAATGCCGCGCAGGATGCCTTCTGCGCCCGGACTCGGTGTGAAGGGGGCAAGCCGCTGCGGATAGAGGGAGCCTGGCACGAGCTGTTCATAGAGGCCGATCCCCAGCGTCAGGCCGCGCTCAACGCCACCCTGGCCTTCTTCGATCGTTTCTGACGCTGGTTATTTTTTGGATCCCTAAATAAATGGGGTGACGCAAGACGCTGGGGTACACTGCCCCGGCGTTCAATTGATGCCGAGGTAATGATGTTCAAGGTAGTTGTATCCGATCTCGATGGTACCCTGCTCAACAAGCAGCACCAGATCTCCCCCCGCACCCGTGACACCCTGCACCGTCTGGTAGAACAGGGGATCAAGTTCGTGGTGGCCACAGGTCGACACCATGTGGACGTGCGCAGCATCCGCGACACGCTCGGGTTGGACATCTACCTCATCACCTCAAACGGTGCCGTGGTGCACGACAAACAGGATCAACTCATCTTCAATCAGGCGCTGCCAGCCACAGTGGCCGCCGAGCTGATCGCGCTGGAGCGCGATCCCTCCATTCACCTCAACGTCTACTATGGCGACGAGTGGCTGGTGGAAGAGGAGCTGCCCTGGCTGCTGCAATTCCATGACGAATCCGGGTTCACCTATCGCCTGACCGACCTCGCCACCCATCCGATGGACAAGGTCAACAAGGTGTTTTACATCGGTGACCATGAGAAGCTGTTGCAGATCGAGGCCCGGCTCAACCAGCATTATGGTGATCGACTCAACGTCACCTTCTCCCTGCCGGACTGTCTCGAAGTGATGCACGCCGGGGTGCACAAGGGCAATGCCGTGCGCGCTGTGCTCGAACAGCACGGGCTGGAGATGTCCCAGGCCGTCGCCTTCGGGGATGGCATGAATGACTTCGAGATGCTGAACATGGTGGGTCGCGGCGTGGTGATGGGCAACGCCCACGATCGCCTCAAACTGGCCCTGGCAGACCACGAACAGACCCTGAGTTCGGATGAAGATGGCGTTGCCGTCTATCTGGAGCAACTGTTCGCCATCAGTACCGCTGGCGCAGCCTGATCCCTGCCGTCATGGATACCGCCCGTGCGTGGTATCCATGGCGCTCCGGCCGTGCGCCCCTAGCGTTTGAAGCTGTGGTCGCACGCCAGACACCGATATTGCCGCGAAATCTGGCGATCTATGGTGCGGCCAAGCCATAACCCCAACCCTCCTCCCGTCGCGCCTCCCAACAAAGCACCACCCAGAGCTCCGGCGACGGCGCCAATGGGCACGCCTATCCCTCCCAGAGTTGCCCCCACACCAGCACCGACCTTGGCGAACGTGGCCGCGCAGGCATAACCGCCAGCAGCACCACATCCCATGGCGCAGGCCCGCCCCACCCGCTCATCCAATGCCTTTTCAACCCCTTCTTTCAGACACCTCGGACATCTCATGATGTACCCCTTAGCCGACAGAATAGAATCCGCTGTTCACACCCTGAACAAGTTTCGCTCTTATCTGCATCGGCTGCACTCGATTATGTACCGGTAATAACTCAAATTTTTACCGTTCCTGCTCGATAGCGTGACCCTCGTCTGAATCCCTTCAAAGCCTCAAACCCGATAATGGAACGTCATTTATCGCCTCAGCGAGACCCACCATCATGAAACTGCTCCATCGCTTGTCCCTCACGACCAAAACCCGTCTTCCCGTGGTGATTGTGCTGATCATCATGTCCAGCGTCGTTGCCGTCGCCTACACCAGTTTCACCGAGCAGCAGCGGGTCAATCGCGCCGTTGTCGAGCAGATACTGCCGGTACAGAATTCCCTAGAAGATGCCTATCGCGATCTCTATCAGGTCATTGCCGCAGGCCAGGGGCTGATCGTGGGTGGCCTTACCACCGAAAATGTGGCGCATCAGCTAGCAGAGTTTCTGGATAATGGGAACAAGGCGAGAGACAGGCTGCTCCAGGTGCAGACCCTGATCGATGCTGGCCTCCTCGGCAAGCAGTACCAGAGCAATCTTGACCTCATGTTGGCGGAGTTTGATCGCTGGCTCGCACACTATCAGGCCGTTTTTGCCGATCCCCATGAGAGCAGCCATCTGCTCGCCAACCATTTCCAGGCGTCACAGCAACAATTCACCACTATCCGCAAGCAGCTCAATGTGCTCAAGGATGCTATCGAGCTATCCCAGCAGGCTCTCAGGCAAGAGGTTCAGGCATCGAGCCAGCATGCGCAGCAGGTTTTGAGCATGGGTACACTGATCGCCATTCTGCTGGCCCTGGCACTTACCTGGTCAGTCACCCGGCTCACGCTCAGACCCCTGAACCAGATGCAGCAGGCACTTGAGGATATCGCCCGGGGCGAGGGCGATCTCACCCGGCGCCTCACCATCACCTCGCGCGACGAGATCGGCACCCTCGGCTCCACCTTTAACCGCTTCATCGATCAGGTACACAAGATCGTCAGCGATGTCAGCCAGACCGCCAGCGCGGTGCAATCGGCATCACGGCAGCTGCACGCCCTGATGGAGCAGATGCTCACCAATGCCGAGGAGCAGCAGCGCCAGAGCGATCAAATTGCCGCTGCCGTGGAGGAACAGAGTGCTACCAGCACCCTCATGGTGGAACATGCCAGCCAGACCGAAAATGCCTCGGCCAAAGCGGCCGGCCAAGTACACAGCGCCACGACGGATCTGATGAATACGGTCGCTGCGATGGAGGCACTGGCACGGGACATTCACAGCTCGGAACAGGGGATACAGCGGCTGGAGCAAGATGTCGGGCACATCTCTTCCGTGCTGGATGTGATCCGCGGCATTGCCGAACAGACCAATCTGCTGGCACTCAATGCGGCCATCGAAGCGGCCCGGGCCGGGGAGCAGGGGCGCGGCTTCGCCGTGGTGGCCGACGAGGTCCGCACCCTGGCCAGCAAGACCCAGCACAGCACGGGTGAAATACAACAGATGATCGAACGGCTGCAACAGGGTAGCCAACTGGCTGTGCAGAAGATGGAAGCCAGCAGCCACAGCGGCACCCAGGCCGTCGCGCAGGCGCACCAGACCCGGGAGAGCCTGAGTCAGATGACCCAGGCGATCACCATCATCAACGAGATGAATGGCCAGATCCGGGATGCAGCCCATGAACAGAGCGGCGTCAGCACCGAGATCAACCACAATCTGAGCATCGTCGCGGGCAACGGCCGTGCCATGCTGGAGAACCTGGAGATCATTCGCCAGACCTGTAGCCAGCTGGGGGACCAGAGCCAACAACTGGCCACCACTGTGCAGCAGTTCAAACTCTGACGGCTCAGCCAGCAGGCTTGAACTGCTCCTTGTCGAGATTGTGTTTCTTCATGCGCAGATAGAGCTTCTTGCGCGGGATCCCGAGGTAGTGGGCGGCCTCGGTCACCCGGCCTGAGAACAGGAACAGGGTATCTTCGATCACCCGCCGCTCGAACTCTTCCACCAGATCGTCCAGCGGCTCCTTGGCGCTGGCCAGCGGCATGGCCCGCTCCACACCCGCCAGCTTGACGATGCCCACCGCATAGAGTTCGGCCACGTTCCTGAGCTCGCGCAAATTGCCGGGCCACTGATGCCGCTTGAGCGTCTCCAGATAGGCACGGTCCACCGCCGGCACTGGCCGGCCAATCCGTTTGCAGCCCTGACGCAAAAAAGCCCGAAACAGGGGGATGATGTCGCAACTGCGTTCGACCAGCCGGGGCAACTTGAGCCGCACCTGAGAGAGGAAGTAGTACAGCTCCGGCATCAGCTGTTGCCGCTCCACCAGCCCCTCCGGCGACTCCTCAAACAGCGCTATGGTGCGCAGGGACTTGTTCCCCTTGCGCTCCTGCTCCAGCAGATGGTTGCCCAGCCAGCGCTGGCACTCGGCCGTCAGTCTGGCGGGAGACTGCAGCACCAGGGTGCCCTGTTCGGCGAGTGCCAGACTGGCCTGTATCTCGGCCAGCGAGCCTGCCGACACGCAGTCATGCAGATGGCAGGGCTGTGCCTTGCGCGCGCTGATCCGGTGCAGCAACAGGGCCAGCGTATGCCGGCCAGAGCCGGCAGGCCCCTCCAGCATCAGGTCCTTGTCGGTCTGTGCCAACTGGTTGATCTGGTTGCGAATAGCCACTATCTGCGGACTGGTGCCCATCAGCTCGTCATCGACTGCCGCCTGGATCTCGCTGCGGCGCGCCAGAGTGGCGCTGCGCTGATGACAGGCTCGCTCCAGCAGGGCCAGCAAGGCATGCGGGTTGAGCGGTTTCTCCAGAAAGTCGAACGCGCCCTGTTTCACCGCCCGCACCGCCAGGGGAATATCGCCGTGACCCGTGATCATGATGATCGGGATCTCCGCGTCTATCTCCTGCACCCGGGTCAGCAGATCCATGCCGTTCATGGCAGGCATGTAAATATCGGATACCACCACGCCAGGCCACTGGGCGGTGAGCTGGGTCAAAGCCTCGTGGGCCGAGGTGGTGGCTCTGGGGTGATAACCGGAGAGCCGCAACAGGTGGCAATAAGACTCCAGTACATCCTCATCGTCGTCCACCAGCAAGACGTTGGCCGGGCGGCTATGGGGTAACAACATTGACTGACCTCTCCTCGTTCATATGCTCATCTGATACTGGGCACCCGGATGGGCAAAGTACACGGCCCTCGCCGAACTCCAGGATCACCATGGCGCCGCCCGTCAGGGCCGAGCCCAGCAAGATCCCGGCGTCACAACGGGCCAGCAGGGAGCGACTAATGGTCAACCCCAGTCCCAGCCCCACCTCCTTGGACGTGGTGAAGGGGGTAAACAATCTCGGCAGGATGGCCTCACCGAAGCCGGCACCACTGTCGGCGATGGCAATCTTGAGCTGACTGCCATCCTGTTCCAGCAGCAACAGGCGGATCTCGCGGGTTGCCCGCCCGGCGATGGCATCCATCCCGTTCACCAGCAGATTGACCAACACCTGTTCTATCAGCACGGGATCGGCTTCAATCCAGAGCCCGGCTGGCAGTTCGTTCCTCAAGGTGCAGCCATCCCGTCTGGCCCTCGTCTCCAGCAGCAGCAGAGCCTGCTCGGCCACCTGCCCCAGCTCGAGCCGGATGCGAGTCTCTTCGGTCGGCGACTTGCGCGCAAAATTGCGCAACGCCGTGATGATGCGACTCATGCGCTGGCTGAGCTTCTCTATTTTGCCAAGGTCTTCACCCAGCGTCTGGAGCTGCCCAGCATCGAGCGCAGCCCGGCTGGTGTAGAGATAGGTCATCATCGCTGACAGGGGTTGGTTGAGTTCATGGGCCAGACTGGTCATCGCCTGCCCCACCACCGCCATCTTGGCGGCCTGGATCAACTCATCCTGGGTCTGCAGCAGGTTGCGCTGCGCCTGCTGCCGCTGCACCACCTCTGCTGCCAGCAGATGGTTGTTCTCGGTCAGCTCCCGGGTACGCTCCTCCACCCGTTGAGCCAGCTCCCTGGCTGTCAGCTCCTGGCGGGTCACATCCGTGATGGTGATGATGAATCTGTGCCCCCGCCCCTGTTCGAAGCGACGCAGATTGAAATGCAGGAAACGGGGCTTGCCCTCCTGCTCGCTGGCAACCGTGCACTCGCTGTGACCAAGCTGGTACAACGGCTGTCCCGGCAGAAACTGGCTGGCCAGCACTGTTCTGGCCTCTTCGGGAAAAACCTGCCACAGCGGCTGATCAGGTTTGATGGTCGTCTGCTGGAACAGGGTCAACGCACTCGGGTTGACCGATTCTATGGTGCCATCCGGATGGCAGGTGATGAGACAGGCCTGAGTATTGTTGATGAGATTCAGGGCGTTGGCCTGTTCCATCTGCTGCAGCTGCTGACAGAAATGGCGCAGGCTCTCCCCCAGCTGGCCGATCTCGTCCCGCCCGCTGGTCCTGACCGGCAAATCCATTTTACCCGCCGCAACCCGGGCCAGATCCTGCCCCAGCACATCAAGCCGTCCGATCAGGCGACGGCCAATCAGCACTACCAGCACAAAGATGCTGAGCAAGATGGCGAGCGCCAATACCACCAGGATCACCAGCTTGCCGGTAGCCACCATCTGGCTGCTGTTGTGTCCCAGCGTACTGAGAGAACGGTTTGCCTCGCTCACCATCAGGCTCACCCGCTGGTGATAGCGCGAGACGGCATCATCCAGCTGGGGCCGCAGCGCCGCCAGCCGCTGATGAGTCAAGGAGTCCGCCAGCAGCAGCTGGTGCAGCTGACCTTCCGGCTTCACCAGAGTCACAATATCCTGCAGGATCTGGCGATAGCTGACGGTCGAGGGGTACTCGGCCAGGCGGGAGGTCAGCTCATCTATCTCGTCAATCTTGTAACCGATGAACAGAAATGCGCTTTCCAGATCCTGTTGATAACGCTGGGCAATGACCTCGTTGACCAGAGCCTGCAGCTCGTTTTCCTTGAATGTCAGATCCTGCAGGGCGGAAAACTCCTTGATGACATTGCCAAACTCGCCCATGTCATCCGAGCTGGCCACCATGCTGGTCAGATGCCACTCCACTTCCTGCAGCAGAGGGGCGACGTCGTCCACCAGATCCTGATGCAGCCAGTTGCTGCGCTTTTGCAGCTGCTGCAGCGTTTCGAAGTGATCGATCTGCTGCTTCAGATAGCGGGCGTGATCCGCTACCAGAGTGCTCAATTCATCGAACGCCTGCCGCTGCGACGGTGTCTCCTGATCTCCCGGCGTGCCCAGCAGGTAGGCATTCTGAATATCCAGCAAGGTGGAGGAAACCGAAATGGAGAGCCGCTGGTACTGCACCGGATCCCGAGTGTCACGCAACTGAGCCAGCAACAGCAACAAACGGGAACTGGCACGTTCCAGCTGATAGGCACTGCCGATGGCGGGCAGGCTCTCCTCGACAATCAGGTTGACCTGCTGTCCCAGCCGCTCCCATACCATGTAAGCGGCCATCCCCATGATCCCGGTCAGGGTCGTGATGGCCACAAAGGCGAGGATGAGCCGACGTCCCAGGCTGCTCGGCATGCGCAAGCTGCGCCCCAACCGGCTCATGGCTTGACCGCCTGCTCTACCAGCCGCTGTGCCTCGTTCAGTCGCCCATCCGTCACCTGGCGCCACTGGTGCATCACCCGCTCTGCCTGCGGATTGCCCTGCTCTCGATCGTACATGCCATCGAACAACGCCAGCAGCGCTGGATCTTTTGCCTGCTGCTCGCTCAGAGGTGGTGTGCTGGCCTTGCTGCGCGCCTGCTCCAGCAGTTTGATCCGCCAGGGCTCCTGCTGGGTATCCGCTCCGTTAATCCCCTGCCAGGTCATTTTCAGCCTGGGCATCTGCTGGGTAATGGTCTGTTCGAACAACGCCTTGAGCAGGCCAGCTCGCCGATACAGCAGCGCCTTGTCGGTAACATAACGGGTCTGCCTGGCCAGTGCCGGCTGGCTAAGCGTGGCTTTGGCCATGCCGGGAGTCCCTATGATGGCCTGCCCCCTAGCTGACAACAGATATTGGATGAACAGGGCACCATTGGCCGGATTTGCACTGCTGCGGGTCACCCCCAGATAGGTCGGCAGGATCACCGAGTCCGGCATGATGTTGAAGCCGACGTGCTTGAAGCGAACCTGGCTGTTGAGGGCATAACTGTCGATCACCAGACCGGCGCCGGCCAGCCCGCGAGTAATGCCATCGCTCACCCCGAAACTGCGTGCCGTGATAGCCGACAGGTTGCTGCCAAGGCGCATCAATAGAGCCCATCCCTGCTCCCAGCCATACTGCTGCAGCACGCTCTCCACCATCATGTGGGTCGTGCCGGATTGGGAGGGGGAGCTCATCATGACGTGCCCCATGAAAACCGGTGACGCCAGCTGCTGCCAGGTGGTGGGCAGGGGCAACTGATATTTGGTCAAATAGTGGCGGTTATACATGATGCCACTGCTGGAATATCCGACGACCGCCACTTTATTGCTTAATCCCAGAGTATGCGGGTTCAACCAGTCAGGAGGTATTGTGGCGGTCGGCAAAGGCGCCAGTAAACCCGCCTTATCCAGTGTGTTAAAAAAAGTCGGCGACGATGACATGATAATATCAACCGGAGGCGCCTCCGCCTCCGTTAATAATCGCAAGGATGGAATGGTGCGCCGATAAATAACCTCCACCCGGATCTCCGGATATTGTTCGGCGAAACCGTCGATCACCGCCCTGACCGGTGTCTCCGAGAAAGAGGTAAGTACCGTCAATGACGCGGCCTGGATGGTGCTGAATGGCAACATCACCACGACCAGACAAAGGGGCAGCAGTCGGCAAAATATTGGCATAGGGTGTCTGTCGGTTCGCTATCAATGTCAGATTATGTGCTGCACATCTAATATTCAGCACATGCCATTATTTTTATTAAATGGGGGATGAGCCAGTTCTGACTCATATCACCCTGTCGAGATCGCTATTGTTATTCATTGAATAACAATAGGACAGTATGAATATGTCACTTTTGACTCATGATATCCCTATGGTTGAGTCAGGGTTGACCCATATCTGACATTTTGCCGCCTGAAATTCTCCCTTCATATGATGGCAACCGCTATCAGAGCTTCCTCTGAAACCATGCTGCCAAATATAAACGGAGAACGACATGTTCAACTTTTTCAAGACGCGAGCAGACCTGCCGGTCATGGATGCCTCGCCCGATAAAATTCGCTCCATTTACCGCAAGTACCAGTGGCAGGTTTTCCTGGGACTGGTGCTGGGCTATGCCATGTTTTACGTGGTTAGAATGAGCCTTAACGTTGTCAAGAAACCCCTGCTGGATGCCGGCATAGTGACGCTGGAAGAACTGGGGGTCATAGGTTCAGCCTTCCTGTTCACCTATGCCGTCGGCAAGTTCTCCAACGGCTTCCTCTCCGATTACGCCAACATAGGCCGCTTCATGTCGGTCTCCCTGGGGCTGTCATCCATCTGCACCATCCTGATGGGCATGAACACCGCCACCTTCTTCCTGATCCTGATGTGGGGTCTGAATGGCTGGTTCCAGTCCGTTGGCTCGGCCCCCTCCTGCGTCTCCATCTTCCAGTGGTTCTCACCCAAGCAACGGGGTTCCGTCTACTCCATCTGGGGTGGCTCACGCAACATAGGGGAAGGCATCTCCTGGATCCTGACCGCCACCATCGTCAGCTACTTCGGTTGGCAGGCCGGTTTTATCGGGGCAGGTATTGCCTCTCTGATCGCGGCTCTGTGCATGTTCCTGGTACTGAAGGATCGCCCACAGACTTATGCCTTGCCGGAACCGGCCGTCGCCTTTGGTGAGCAGGCCGAAATCGCCAAGAAAGTGGAGCCGGCCGAGATCCGCCGCGCCCAGCTGTTCATCCTCAAGCAGCCCACCGTCTGGCTGATCGCCGCAGCCTGCGCCTGCATGTACATGTCCCGCTACGCCATGAGCTCCTGGGCCGTGCTCTACCTGCAAGAACAGAAGGGTTACAGCCTGATCGATGCCGGTTTCGCCATGTCGGCCTACCCCATCGCCGGTTTCGTTGGTGCCATCCTGGCCGGGGTTATCTCCGACAAGATCTTCCACGCCAACCGCCACATCCCGACGCTGCTGTACGGGCTGGCCAACATAGCCGGTATGTGCCTGATGTTCTGGGGCCCGCAGAGCCGCATGATGGATGCCGTCGCCTTAGCCCTGATCGGTTATGCCATCGGTGGTCTGGTGGTGTTCCTGGCCGGTCTGACCGCCTGTGACCTGATGCCCAAGACGGCAGTGGGCGCCGTGAAGGGATTCATCGGCCTCTGCTCCTACATCGCCGCCTCCGGTCAGGAACTGGTCTCCTCCGCCCTGATCAAGACCAGCGTGATCGATGGCGTGACTCACTATGACTTCAGCAGTGCCCAGTACTTCTGGCTGGGTGCCTCGGTGGTCTCCATGCTGCTGGCGCTGACGGTGTGGAACGCCAAGAAAGTCGTCAACTACTGATACATGCCCAAGAAAAGGGTGGTCTGGCGACCACCCTTTTGCATTGTTGTCGCAACAGGAGAATCCCATGCGCAAGACCAAAATCATCGCCACCCTGGGCCCGGCCAGCTCCTCCGCCACCATGGTGGAGCAGCTGATCCTGGCTGGAGCCAACGTCTTTCGGCTGAATTTTTCCCACGGCAGTCGGGATCAACACCAAGCACTGGCGGCAGTGATACGCACCACGGCGGCGCGCCTCGATACCCACATCGGCATTCTGGTGGATCTGCAGGGCCCCAAGATACGGATAGCCAGCTTTGTCGCCGACAGCATCCGGCTGCAGACGGGGGACCCCTTCGTGCTTGATGCCGGGCTTAATGACCGACAGGGTGACCAGTATCGGGTCGGAATTGACTACCCGGCACTGGTGAATGAGGTGCATACGGGCAATATTCTGCTGCTGGATGACGGTCGCATCCAGCTAGAGGTAGAGCGGATCGAGGGGGACAGGATCACAACGCGGGTCCTGGTGGGCGGCATATTGTCGAATCGCAAAGGCATCAATGTGCTGGGCGGCGGCCTCAGTGCCCCGGCGCTGACCGCCAAAGACAGGGAAGATATCCTGACCGCCCGTCAGATCGACGCCGACTTCGTGGCCATCTCTTTTCCCCGTTGCGCCGCCGATCTTGACGAAGCCAGAGCGCTCATTCGTGCTACCGGCAGCAAGGCGTCCATCATCGCCAAGGTGGAGCGAGCAGAGGTAGTTGCCTCGGTCGAGGCCATGGACGAAATCATCCGCGCCGCCGACATCATCATGGTGGCCCGTGGCGATCTGGGGGTGGAGATCGGAGATGCCAGGCTACCCGGCGTGCAGAAAAAGCTGATCAAGCGATGTCGTGCTCTCGGCCGCCCCGTCATCACGGCAACCCAGATGATGGAATCAATGATCGGCAGCCCCATGCCTACCCGGGCCGAAGTGCTGGATGTGGCCAATGCGGTCATGGATGGCACGGATGCGGTGATGCTGTCGGCCGAATCGGCGGCCGGGCTCTATCCGGTAGAAGCGGTTGAGGCCATGGCCCGCATCGCGCAGGGCGCCGAGCAGGAGATGGAACCCGTGCTACCACGCTGGTGCAGAGAAACCCGTCAGACGGAGCAATCCGGTCGTTGTATGGCGCTGGCCGCCATGACGTCTGCCTTTAGTCAGGACGACACCTGTGGTATCGCCGTGTTGACCAGCCAGGGAGATGCGGTCATCGCCATCTCCCGGGGCGGCCTCAACAATCCGATATGGGCACTGTCAGACAACCGCCAGCTGCTCAATCAAATGGCGATCTTGCGAGGTGTCAAACCGCTTCACTATCAGGATCACGACCCCCAGCCCCATCACAGTCAGCTGATAGACACCCTGAGAAGGGCCGATCAGCTAAAGGGGATCCACTCCCTGCTGATCAGCCGTCTCGACTCGCTAGAGGGATCGGGCCATGAGGATGTCTGTCGCCTGGTACCCTTGCCTGTCACGATACACCAGCCTGCACACCCGATAACTGCCGCTCATTCACTCTGAGGGTAGCCTTTTCTCTATCTCAAAAGCCTCACCAGATGAGGCTTTTCAGATTCAGCTGGTCCAGCACGCTCGTTTCACTCTTCCACTCGAAGCTCTGGTTGGCGCCACCATAGCAATCTGCCAACCGCAGCGGTGTGCCTGGCTTGTGACGGCGTCCGGCGACATCCAGGCATTGTTCGACCTTGCGGTTGAACAGGCGATCTGCCTGCCACTGCCATTGACGACTCTCGTCCTGACATTCCGCCATGGCGAGCTCACTTCTCCCTTTGGCTACCAGACAGCGCTGCTGGAGCTGCAAGGCGCCGGCATCCCAGTTGAACTGCTGACGGGCAGTCTGGTCGCAAGGCTGGGTGATCAGCTGATCCTGAGCATTCAATGCCACGCAGAAGCCAGCGCTGGTCACCAAGGTGGAGGGAGTATCGACAGCCTGCCTGGGCGCGGCGTCCATCAGGATCTCATCCTGCTTGGGTTTGAACGAACAGCCGCTGAGGGCCACGACAACAAGCGCTAGCGTGCTGACACGAACGATATTAGGGTGCATATGATATGTTGGCCTGAAATGTGTTTATTAATGCCCACTTGCTGTGGGTCTGTGGCCCAGCATACCCGAAGCCGCGGCGAGAAAGTGCCAACAGAAGTGTAAACAGACGTGACAGGGGAGATGGCGAATGCCAGAAAGCGAAAAACCCCGCCGAAGCGAGGTTTTTCTGAATATGGTCGGTGATAAAGGATTCGAACCTTTGACCCTCTGGTCCCAAACCAGATGCGCTACCGGGCTGCGCTAATCACCGAGACAATTTTCTTTCTAAGGTACTCTACAGCATAAAGACAACCACTTTGATCATCCTCGTCATACAGCAAGTATGGTGCGAAGAGAGGGACTCGAACCCTCACACCCGGGGGGCACTAACACCTGAAGCTAGCGCGTCTACCAATTCCGCCACCTTCGCATACCTGACAAGCTGTAAAATGGGGTGGCTGATGGGGCTCGAACCCACGACAACCGGAATCACAATCCGGGACTCTACCAACTGAGCTACAGCCACCACAGCTGTTTTCGTTCCACAACAACGCCCGTTTAACTGGCGCACGTTTAATGGTGCGCCCGACAGGATTCGAACCTGTGACCTCTGCCTCCGGAGGGCAGCGCTCTATCCAGCTGAGCTACGGGCGCTACGCTGTCGAACGGGGCGCATTATTGATGATGGGAGCATGCTTGTCTACACTTTTTTGCCAACGCTGAATCAACCGCTTGTTTTTCCATCGCTTTTGACTGTTTTATACCATTTTCCCTTCATTCAGGCTGGATCCAGTCCTCCCTCATTACTTTGTCCCCCTTGATGGTGGTCAAGTCCGCAGCAGAACTTGACTTGCCTCAAGGTCCCCTTAAAATGAATGAACGTTCATTCAGCCGTTGTGATAATCGAGTCATGAACAAGAAAGAACGCATTTTCAATGCGGCTCATGAAGTCCTCGGCGAGCAGGGTTTCCACGGACTATCCATTGCCGTGGTGGCCAAAAAAGCCAAGGTCGCGGCGGGCACCATCTATCGCTACTTCAGCGACAAAGATGATCTGATCCGCCAGCTCTATCAGCACACCATACTCCAGTGTCATCCATTGGTCATGGAAGGGGTGCAGATAGAGGAGGTATCGTTTCAGCAATTTCGGCGCTTGTGGCTCAACATCCACGCCATTTTTGTCAACGAACCCAACGCGCTCAAATGCAAGTTGCAGTATGAGAGCTCTCCACTGGGGGGCGAGCTGGAGAAAGACCCGGTCATCATAGCCGCCTGGGCACCTCTGGATCGCTTCTTCGAACGGGGACGTGAACAAGGACTGTTTATCGATCTACCCATCCAGGCTCTGCAGGTGCTGAGCCTGGATTGCGTGGGAAGTCTGGTATTGCAACGCCAGGCTCACCACTTTGAACTGACGCAAGAACAGCTGGAAGCCGTGATCCGGGCCAGCTGGAATGCCATTTTAAACCCCAATTTTTCCACCTCAGGAGCCTGTTCATGAAAAAGTGGATGGCCATCATGTTGCTGATAGCGCTTGCCCTGTTTGGCAGCGTCATCGGCTTCAATATGTTCAAGCAGAAAAAAATTGCAGAGTTCATGGCCAATCGGCCCGAACCCGAGTTCCCGGTAACCGCCATGGTGACCAAGGCTCAGGACTGGGTACCGACCATAGAAGCAATCGGCTTCATCGAGCCAAACCAGGGGGTGACGCTGTCCACCGAACTGGCGGGTACCATCGATACCATCACCTTCGAATCCGGCAAGCCGGTAAAGGCGGAGCAGCTGCTGCTGAGCCTGGACTCCAGCGTGGAGAAGGCGAATCTGCAAGCCTCCCTGGCCAAACTACCGGCAGCGCGCGCCAAGTACGAGCGCTTTCAGAACCTTTACAAGAAGAGCTCCATCTCCAAGGATCAACTGGATGATGCCGAAGCCAGCTACCGTTCGCTGGAGGCCGACATAGAGAGCCTGAAAGCGACCATAGCCCGTCGTGAAGTTCGCGCTCCCTTCGGCGGTGTGGTCGGACTGCGCAACGTGTTCCTTGGCCAGTACCTGCAACCGGGTACCGACATTGTGCGGCTGGAAGACACCAGCGTGATGCGCCTGCGTTTCACCGTGCCCCAGACCGACATCTCCAAAATCACCTTGGGCCAGATCATCAAGATCAACGTGGACGCCTATCCCCAAACGCAGTTTGACGGCAACATC
This sequence comes from Aeromonas enterica, assembly GCF_054052465.1. Lineage (NCBI taxonomy): Bacteria > Pseudomonadati > Pseudomonadota > Gammaproteobacteria > Aeromonadales > Aeromonadaceae > Aeromonas > Aeromonas enterica. Next base: position 45,783 of record NZ_JBSTYL010000013.1, read on the forward strand.
ACCGCCATTGAGCCGGCAGTCAACTACCAAAGCGGCCTGATCCAGGTACAGGCTGACATCCCGAACAACGATGGCCAGCTCCGTTCCGGCATGTTCGCCCGCGCCAGCATCATATTGCCCACAGTGAAAGAGCAGATGGTAATCCCGCAATCGGCCATCTCCTTCACTCTGTATGGCGAAAACGTCTATGTCATCCACGAAGTGGACGGCATGAAACGGGCCAAGCAGGTCGTGGTCAAGGCAGGCGAACGTCGCGGCAATGACGTACATGTGCTGTCCGGTATCAAGGCCGGGGACGAGATAGTGTTGTCGGGCCAGGTTCGCCTGAGCAACGACACCAAGGTGCGCGTGGTCGAAAACGATGCCCTGGCCGTTCCGGCACAAACCCCGATGCTGTAAGCGCGGAGATCTGCAATGCGATTTACTGACATATTCATAAAACGGCCCGTGCTGGCGATCTCGCTCAGCTTCCTGATCGCCCTGCTGGGCTTTCAGGCCATCTTCAAGATGCAGGTGCGGGAGTACCCCGAGGTCACCAATACGGTGATCACGGTCAGCACCAGCTACTACGGTGCCAGTGCCGACCTGATCCAGGGCTTCATCACCCAGCCGCTGGAACAGGCGGTGGCGCAAGCCGACAACATCGACTTCATGACCTCCTCCAGCCAGCTGGGCAGCTCCACCGTCACGGCTTTCATGAAGCTGAACACGGATCCGAACGCCGCGCTGTCGGACATATTGGCCAAGGTCAACTCGGTGCGATCCCAGTTGCCGAAAGAGGCGGAAGATCCCTCGGTCACCTCCTCCACCGGCTCTACCACTGCGGTGCTCTATATGGGCTTCACCAGCCCTGAGCTGAACTCCAGCCAGATCACCGACTACCTTGAGCGGGTCATCAAGCCCCAGCTCTTTACCGTGGGCGGCGTGTCCAAGGTTGACCTCTACGGCGGGGTCGAGTTTGCCCTGCGGGTGTGGCTGGATCCGGCCAAGATGGCGGCCTTTGACCTGACCTCAAGCGACGTGATGACGGTGCTCAACAGCAACAACTATCAGTCCGCCACCGGTCAGGCCACCGGCTATTTCACCCTGTTCAACGGCAATGCCGAGACTCAGGTCAGCAATACCGACGAGCTCAAGCGACTGGTGGTAGCCACCCGAGACGGCAAGGTAATTCGCCTCTCCGACATCGCCAAGGTGTCGCTGGAGAAGAGTCACGACATTTATCGCGCCAGCGCCAACGGCCGTGAAGCCGTGGTGCTTGCCATCAATGCCGCGCCGACCGCCAACCCCATCAACATAGCCCACGATGTGCTGGCGCTGCTGCCGAGCCTGAAGAGCAACATGCCGAGCACCATGCAGGTTAACATCCTGTATGACTCCACCATCGCCATCAACGAGTCCATCCACGAGGTCATCAAGACCATACTGGAAGCAGCCGCCATCGTACTGGTGGTGATCACCCTGTTCCTCGGCTCGTTCCGGGCCGTCATCATCCCCATCATCACCATTCCGCTGAGCCTGATCGGCGTGGTAATGATGATGGATCTGTTCGGCTTCTCGATAAACCTGATGACCCTGCTGGCCATGGTGCTGGCAATCGGTCTGGTGGTGGATGATGCCATCGTGGTGCTGGAGAACGTCGACCGCCACATCAAACAGGGAGAAGAGCCCTTCCGAGCAGCCATCATAGGGACCCGCGAGATAGCCGTGCCGGTTATCGCCATGACGGTCACCCTGGCTGCAGTGTATGCGCCGATCGCCCTGATGGGAGGCATCACCGGCTCCCTGTTCAAGGAGTTCGCACTGACTCTGGCAGGGGCGGTATTCGTCTCGGGCATCATAGCGCTGACCCTGTCACCCATGATGTGCGCCAAGATGCTCAAGGCCAACGAGCAGCCGGGCAAGTTCGAGAGCACTGTGCATCACCTGCTGGATCGGATGACTGACCGCTACGATCGCATGCTGCACGCCGTGATGCAGAAGCGCATCGTGGTCGTGGTGTTCGCCGTCATCGTATTCGGCAGCCTGCCGCTATTATTCAAGTTCATCCCGAGCGAACTGGCGCCGTCGGAAGACAAGGGCGTCATGGCGGTACTGGGTACGGCACCCTCCAATGCCAACCTGGACTACATCGAAAACACCATGGCGGACGTGAACAAGATCCTGGATGAGCAGCCGGAAATCGCCTACTCCCAGGTCTTCTCCGGGTTATTCAACGCCAATCAGGCGTTTGGTATCGCCTCCATGGTGCCCTGGAGCCAGCGTGAGGCGAGCCAGAAAGAGGTGCTGGATCGGGTCGCTAAACAGGTGAAGGACATTCCGGGGATGGCCATCACCACCTTCCAGTTTCCTGAACTGCCGGGTGCATCGAGCGGCTTGCCGATCCAGTTTGTCATCACGACCCCGAACAGCTTCGAGAGCCTGTTCCTCATTGCCAGCGAGATGCTGACGGCCACTCAGGCCAACGGCCAGTTCGTCTATTCGGATCTCGATCTGAACTACGACTCCGCCACCATGAAGATCAAGATCGACAAGGACAAGGCGGGCGCCTACGGCATCACCATGCAGGACATCGGCATCACCATGGGCACCATGATGGCAGACGGTTACGTCAACCGTATCGACCTGGATGGCCGCTCCTACGAGGTGATCCCTCAGGTCGAGCGCAAATACCGCCTGAACCCGGAATCCATGAAGGGTTACTACGTGCGCGCGGCCGACGGCAAATCTATCCCGCTGGGCAGCCTGATCAACATTGAAGTCGTGGGCGAGCCCCGTGCCCTGCCCCACTTCAACCAGCTCAACTCGGCGACCATAGGCGCCGTACCGGCACCGGGTGTGGCCATGGGGGACGCGATCAACTGGTTCAAGACCACAGCCGAAGAGAAGCTGCCGCAAGGCTATCGCTATGACTTCATGGGTGAGGCTCGCCAGTTCGTGACCGAAGGCAACGCCCTCTACGCCACCTTCGCGCTGGCGCTGGCCATCATCTTCCTGGTGCTGGCCATCCAGTTCGAATCGGTGCGTGACCCGCTGGTTATCATGGTGTCGGTCCCGCTCGCCATCAGTGGTGCCTTGATCGCCCTGGCGTGGGGCCTGGCCACCATGAACATCTATTCCCAGGTGGGCTTGATCACGCTCGTGGGCTTGATTACCAAGCACGGGATCCTGATCTGCGAGGTGGCGAAAGAGGAGCAGCTGCTGCACGGTCTGAACCGGACCCAGGCTGTGATGCAGGCGGCCAAGGTACGGCTGCGCCCCATCCTGATGACCACGGCGGCCATGATCGCGGGTCTGATCCCGCTGCTGTACGCGGCTGGCGCCGGTGCAGCCCAGCGTTTCAGTATCGGTATAGTGATAGTGGCCGGTCTGGCGATCGGCACCCTGTTCACCCTGTTCGTGCTGCCGGTGATTTACACCTACCTGGCCTCCGAGCACAAACCCTTGCCCGTGTTTGATGAATCCATTCCGCCCAAGGCGAAAGGGAGTCACTGATTACCGACTGAATGCAAAAGGCCCCGAATCGGGGCCTTTTTTTATCCCACCAACGAAACACGACATAAGTGCATGAAGCAGTTAAACTAAATGGCAATACATCCAGACCGCAAGGACGCCATGTCAGGACTCTTCTCCAAGACCGCGAGGGCCGTCGGCCGTAACGGGCTCTCATACCGCCTGCTCTCCTACATTCTGGTGTGCAGTACCGTATTGGCGATGATCATTACGGTGTTGCAACTTGCCTGGGATTACCGCAAGGATGTCGCCGTCATCGAGGACAGCATCGGCCAGATCGAGGCATCCTTCCTGCAGCCCATCGCGGCCAGCCTGTGGAATCTGGATGAGGAGCAGGTCAAGGTACAGATAGAAGGCATCATGAATCTGCCCAACATGCAGTTCGTGATGGTCAAGGAGATGCTCGGCAACTCGGAAGTGCCGCTGCTGACCCAGGGGGTGGAGCGTGAAAGCTATGACATCTCCCGCGAGTTCAACCTCACCTATCAGGGTGAAGTGGTCGGCAAGCTGTTCGTCGCCGCCTCCCTCGAGCAGATCTACCAGCGCCTGATCGAAAAATCCGTGCTCATCATGGTCAGCCAGACCATCAAGACTCTGGTGGTCTCATTCTGTATCCTGATCATCATTTACTATCTGGTGGTCCGTCACCTCAACCGCATCGCCAACTATGCCCAGAAATTCAATCTGGATCGGCTGGCCATAGAGCTGACGCTGGAGGGGCGTCCCCTGCCCCGCAAGAAACCCGACGAGCTGGACACCCTGGTCGCCACCCTCAACCAGATGCGAACACGGCTGAACGACGAGTTCGCTGCTCGCCATCAGGCGGCGGAGCAACTGCAACAGGAACGGGACTTCTCCGCCACCCTGATCAACTCGGCCAACATGCTTATCTGTTGCATGGAACCCAACCTGACCATCGCCAGCATCAACCCGGCCGCCATATTGCTGACCGGCTACCACCAGCAGGAGATCTTGCAGCACAGCTGGCTGGATCTGTTCGTGAGCCAGGAACAGCGTGAAGAGCTGGCGCGGATCCTGGCCGACCACGGTTCCATCGAGGACAAAGAGGTCATCATGCATGACCAGCAGGGCCATGAGCTGGTGCTGCAATGGACCTTCGCCCCCTTCTACGAGGGCCTCAATCTCAAGTACCTGATCGGGTTCGGCTATGACATCACCCGCCTCAAGAAGGTGGAGCGGGAGATCATCTCCCTCAACGAACAGCTGGAAGGCAAGGTGGTGGAGCGTACCCGCAGCCTGAGCGACGCCAACGATCAGCTGGGCAAGGCCTACGACGACTTGAAGCAGGCGCAGCAGACCCTGGTGGAATCGGAGAAGATGGCCTCCCTCGGTTCTCTGGTGGCCGGCGTGGCCCACGAGATCAACACCCCCATCGGCATCAGCGTGACCGCCTCCTCCTACCTGCAGGAGCGGGTGGCCGACTTCAAGCAGCACATCGACTCCAAGCAGCTGTCACGCTCCTATCTCAACGAATTCACCGTCAATCTGGATGAGTCCATGCAGCTGCTGCAGGGCAACCTGCGCCGCGCCTCGGAGCTGATCGCCAGCTTCAAGCAAGTGGCGGTGGATCAGTCGTCCGAGGCACGCTACAACTTCAGCCTCGCCGACAACCTGCACCAGGTGGTGGTCTCCCTCGGCCACAAGCTCAAGAAAGCCCAGTGCGAAGTGGATATCCAGTGCGATCCCAAGCTGTCGATCTTCTCCTTCCCCGGCAGCTTCACCCAGATCTACTCGAACCTTATCCTCAACTCCATCAACCATGGCTTCGACAACTGGGACAAGCCCAAGAAGATCACCATCAAGGTGGAACAGCAGGGTGAAGAGCTGCTGATCGATTACAGCGACAATGGCCGCGGCATCCCGCCCGAGATATTGCCGCGCATCTTTGACCCCTTCGTCACCTCCAAGCGGGGCCAGGGCGGCAGCGGGTTGGGCACTCATATTATCTACAACCTGGTGGTGCAGCTGCTGCGTGGCCGCATCAACTGCGCCAGTGAACCGGGCAACGGTGCCCAGTTCCATATTCGCCTGCCGATCCAACATAACTGAGCGCTGGCTCTTGTGAGCCAGCCGCTTTATCCCCATCATGCTGTGATTGCATTCTTAATGAGCGGAGAACCTCGCAATGGCACAGCATTTTGACTATATCGCCATCGGTGGCGGCAGCGGCGGCATCGCCTCGGCCAACCGGGCTGCCATGTACGGCAAGAAAGTCGCCCTGATTGAAGCCAAAGAGTTGGGTGGAACCTGCGTCAACGTAGGCTGCGTGCCGAAGAAGGCCATGTGGTATGCGGGCCAGATCGCCGATGCCCTGAAATATGGCGCCGACTACGGCTTCGACACCACCCTCAACCACTTCAACTGGGCCAAGCTGGTCGAGTCCCGCCAGGCCTATATTGGTCGCATCCACCAGTCCTACCAAAACGTGCTGGGCAAGAACCAGATCACCGTCATCAAGGGCTTCGCCCGCTTCGTCAGCAGCAACACCATCGAAGTGAATGGCGAACAGTACACCGCCGATCACATCCTGATCGCCACCGGTGGCCGTCCCGAAGTGCCCGCCATTCCCGGTGCCGAACTGGGTATCGACTCCGACGGTTTCTTTGATCTGCAAAGCCAACCCAAGCGCGTTGCCGTGGTCGGTGCCGGCTACATAGCCGTGGAAATCGCCGGCGTAATGCAGGCGCTCGGCTCCGAAACTCATCTGGTTGTGCGCAAGCACGCGCCGCTGCGCAACTTCGACCCCATGATCCACGAGACCCTGGTGGAAATCATGGCGCAGGAAGGGCCCAAGCTGCACACCCACGCCATCCCCAAGGCGGTGGTCAAGAACGCCGATGACAGCCTGACCCTGCAGCTGGAAGATGGCCGCCACCTCACCGTCGATTGCCTGATCTGGGCCATCGGCCGCGTGCCCGCCACCGACAACCTCAATCTGGTCGCCGCCGGCATCGAACTGGATGCCAAGGGCTTCATTCCGACTGACAAGTTCCAGAATACGGACGTCGCCAACCTCTATGCCGTCGGTGACAATACAGGCCGCATCCAGCTCACTCCGGTGGCCGTCGCGGCGGGCCGCCGCCTCTCCGAACGGCTGTTCAACAACAAGCCCAACGAGCATCTCAACTACGATCTGGTGCCGACCGTGGTATTCAGCCACCCACCCATCGGCACCATAGGGCTGACCGAGCCGGAAGCCATCGCCGAATATGGCGAGAGCCAGGTCAAGGTCTATCGCAGCCAGTTCACCGCCATGTATTCGGCCCTGACCCAGCATCGCCAGCCCACCCGGATGAAGCTGGTCTGCGTCGGCCCCGAGGAGAAGGTGGTCGGCCTGCACGGCATCGGCTTCGCCATGGACGAGATACTGCAAGGCTTCGGCGTCGCCATGAAGATGGGTGCCACCAAGGCGGACTTCGACAACTGCGTGGCCATTCATCCCACCAGTGCGGAAGAATTTGTCACCATGCGCTGAGTGAGGAGCAGGGAAGGAAGGAGCCTCGACAACTGCGTTCCCCTTCCCATCCCACCAGTACAGAAGAGTTCGTCACCATGCGTTAATGGCCCATCAGGCCAGCTTCGATAACGGCGTAACCCTTCCCAGAAACCCGGCCCAGGCCGGGTTTTTTCATATCTGCCCTTCGACAGCCCGACAAAAGTTGCGCTTTTTACGCCGATTTTACGCTCCCCCCAGACCGCTTTATGGCGCCTTTACGCCGGTTTTACATACCCTTTCAACGTCAATGACACCAACGGAGTCGATACGGTTTTACATCGACTCTCGCAGCTAATTATCTCAATGGAGTCGATATGAATTGGCTATATCTGCTGCTGGTCCTCGCCCTGATGGGCTATCTGTTGCGTGCGTTAACGCGCAGCCACGAGTGAGGAACTGACTATGTGGCAAGAAGTGATCTATCCGGTGGCCTTTGTGCTGCTGATCCTGCTGCCGGCCCCCCTGCTTGGCGGCTACCTGTATCGGGTATTCGAGGGGCAAAGTCGCTGGCTGTCGCCCATGGAGCGCGCCACCCTGGCCTGCTGCGGTACGGACGGACGGGAGCAGGACTGGAAGTCCTACGCCCTCAGCCTGCTGGCATTCAACGGCGCCGGTTTCGGCCTGCTGTTTCTGATCCTGATGGCGCAAGGCCTGCTGCCCCTCAACCCGCAGCAACTGCCCGGCCTGAGCTGGCAAATGGCCTTCAACACGGCCGTCAGCTTCATGACCAACACCAACTGGCAAGCCTATTCCGGTGAGGCCAGCCTCTCCTACTTCAGCCAGATGGTGGGACTCACTACCCAGAACTTCGTCTCTGCCGGGACGGGCGCAGCCGTCGCCATCGCCCTGTTCCGCGGCATAGCACGCCAGCAAACCACCCACATTGGCAACTTCTGGCAGGATCTGGTGCGTTTCTGCCTCTACGTGCTGCTGCCAATGGCGCTGATCATGGCGCTGCTGCTGGTATGGCAGGGCGTACCCCAGACGCTGTCGGCCTATCTGCCGTTCCACAGCCTGGAAGGTCAGGAACAACTGCTGCCGCTCGGCCCTGCCGCTTCCCAGATCGCCATCAAGCAGCTCGGCTCCAACGGCGGCGGCTTCTTTGGCATCAACTCGGCCCACCCGTTCGAGAACCCGACCGCTCTCTCCAACTGGCTGGAGATGGTCGCCCTGCTCACCATAGCCGCCGCCATGGTCTGCACCCTGGGTCGCTACGTGAAGGACGTGGCCCACAGTCGCGCTATCCTCACCGCCATGACCATCATGCTGGTGCTAGGGCTTTGCCTCTCCCTCTCCCAGGAGATAAAGCCGGATCCCAACCTCGCTCACCTCACCACTCAGATGGGCAACTGGGAAGGTAAGGAGAGCCGCTTCGGCCCCGTGCTCTCCAGCATCTGGGAAGTGGCGACCACGGCCGCCTCCAACGGCTCGGTCAACGCCATGCACGACAGCTTTGCCCCCCTCGCCGGCATGGTCGCCATGATCAACATGTTGCTGGGTGAAGTGGTGTTCGGCGGCGTGGGTGCCGGTATCTACGGCATGATGCTGTTCGTGCTGCTGACCGTGTTCCTGTGTGGCCTCATGGTGGGTCGCACACCAACCTATCTGGGCAAGCGGCTCGGCATCACCGAGATGAAGTGGGTGGTCGCCAGCATGCTGGTGATGCCGGTCGGGGTATTGGTGATCGGTGGCGTAACTCTGCTGATGCCGGATGCCGCCACCGTCATAGGTCATGAAGGCCCGCACGGCCTGTCTCGGCTGATCTATGCCTACGCCTCGGCTGCCGGCAACAACGGTTCCGCCTTCGCAGGCTTTGCCGCCGCTGATAGCTGGCAGTGCATCGCCATCGGGCTTGCCATGCTGCTCGGACGCTTCGGTTACATCATCCCCGTGCTGGCCATTGCCGGCCAGCTCGCCCGCGCTCCACGTCAGGAGACGGGTGAAGGTGACTTCCCGATCCGGGGGCCACTGTTTATTACCTTGCTGATCATCACAGTACTGCTGATTGGCGGCCTCTCCTTCCTGCCACTGCTGGCACTGGGACCGGTGGCCGAACATCTGAGCCTGATACAGGGAGCTTTCTAATGAGCAAGTCCATCTCCATGACAGCCCGCACCGACAAGGTGAAGGCCAAGAAACAGAGATCGCAAATTGTGCAAGCCATGGTCGAAGCCCTCTATCGCTTCAACCCCAAGGCACTGTTTGGCAGCCCCATACTGTTCACTCTCTGGCTGGCCGCCGTGATGGCGACCGTGGAATCCCTGCTGGGCCAACCCCTGTCGGGAGTGGCCCCCAGCCTGGCCTGGCAGCTGACCGCCTGGCTCTGGCTGACCCTCTGGTTTGCCAACTTCGCCGAAACCCTGGCCGAAGGACGCGGCAAGGCGCGAGCCGACAGCCTCAAGGCCGGCATGAGCCAGCTCAAGGCGCGCCGGGTCACGGATGCCAAGGATGGGCAGGGTGAATGGGTACCTGCCACCAGCCTGCTGAAAGGCGATCTGGTGCTGGTGCGCAGCGGCGAGATGATCCCGGCCGATGGTGAAGTGGTGGCCGGCATAGCGTCGGTCAACGAGGCAGCCATCACGGGTGAATCGGCCCCCGTCATCCGCGAATCAGGCACCGACCGCAGCGGCGTGACCGGCAACACCACTGTGGTCTCGGACGAAATCTGGGTACGGGTCAGCAACAATCCGGGCGAGAGCACGCTGGACCGGATGATCTCGCTGGTGGAAGGAGCCAAGCGCCAGAAGACCCCGAACGAGATGGCGCTCGATGCCCTGCTGGTGGGTCTGACCCTGATCTTCCTGCTGGTGGTGGCTACCCTGCCCTGGTTCCTCGACTACAACGGCACCCAGGTACCCAGACTCTACCTGCTTGCCCTCTTCATCACCCTGATCCCGACCACCATAGGCGGCCTGCTCTCTGCCATCGGCATCGCCGGCATGGATCGGCTGGTGAAGCTGAACGTGATTGCCAAGTCGGGCCGCGCCGTGGAAGCCGCCGGTGACGTACGGACCCTGCTGCTGGACAAGACAGGCACCATCACCTTCGGCAACCGTATGGCCGACGAGCTGATCCCGGCCCCCGGTGTCGATCCCTCCCTGCTGGCCCAGGCGGCCATGCTGGCCTCCCTCGGTGACAATACGCCGGAAGGCAAGTCCATCCTGACTCTGGCAGGCAAGAGCATGGCCAAGCCGAGCCAGCTGGAGAGTGACAAGCTGATCCCGTTCAGCGCCGAGACCCGGTTGAGCGGGCTGGATCGCAACGGTCATCAATATCGCAAGGGGGCTGTGGATGCTGTGCTCAACTACCTCTCCCTCGAGCGCAAGGCGGTGCCTGAGCTGATCCTCAAGTCGGTCGACAACATAGCCCGCCAGGGCGGCACCCCGCTGCTGGTCTGTACCCACGAGAAGTTGCTGGGGGTAGTGTTCCTCAAGGACATCATCAAGCCCGGCATCAAGGCCCGCTTCCAGATCCTGCGTCACATGGGGATACGGACAGTGATGATCACCGGGGACAACCCGTTGACCGCCGCCGCCATCGCCGCCGAGGCAGGGGTGGATGACTTCATCGCCGAAGCCACCCCAGAAAAGAAACTGGCCTATATCCGCCAGGAGCAGGCCGATGGCCGCCTGGTCGCCATGTGCGGTGACGGTGCCAACGACGCCCCGGCGCTGGCCCAGGCCGACGTGGGCCTGGCCATGAACGAAGGCACTCAGGCCGCCAAGGAGGCGGGCAACCTGGTGGATCTGGATTCCAACCCCACCAAGCTGCTGGACGTGGTGCTGGTCGGCAAACAGCTGCTGGTGACCCGCGGCGCCCTGACCACCTTCTCCATCGCCAACGACGTGGCCAAGTACTTCGCCATACTGCCAGCCCTGTTCATCGCCGCCTATCCGCAGCTGGGGGCACTGAACCTGATGCAGCTGGGCAGCCCGCAGAGCGCCATTCTGTCGGCCATCATCTTCAACGCCCTGATCATAGTGGCGCTGGTGCCGTTGGCCCTGCGCGGTGTCAGCCTGAAGGGATCCGCCGCCAGCCTGCTGCGCCGCAACCTGCTGATCTACGGCGTCGGTGGCCTGATAGTGCCCTTCATTGGAATCAAGCTGATCGACCTGGTCATCACAGGCCTGGGTCTGGTGTAACGACATAGCGGGGTGCAAGCCTGGCCTGCACCCCATCAATCTGTTTGGAGCAAGAGAATCATGATAGCAATCAGAACCCTGCTGACCCTGACCCTGCTGCTGGGCGTCGGCTACCCGCTGGCGGTGACAGGGCTGGCCCAGCTGATGTTCCCCTGGCAGGCCAACGGCAGCCAGCTGACCAACGGCAAACAGCAGCTGATCGGCAGTGCCCTGCTGGCGCAGAAATTCGAGCGGGCCGAGTACTTCCACTCCCGCCCCTCCGCCAGCGACTTCGCCACCATAGGCGGTGGTGCATCCAATCTGGGCATGAGCTCACCGCTGCGGGCCCAGTTTGCCAACACCGAAGCCCAGGCGCCAACCGGTGACGCATCACCCGCCATGCTGACCCGATCAGCCTCCGGCCTGGACCCCCATCTGCCGGTGGATGCCGTGCTGGCTCAGGTGGAAAGAGTGGCCAAACAGCGAGGGCTGGATCCCGCCTTGCTGACGGAGCAGGTCAAGTCCAGTGCACAAGCTGGTATCCTTGGCCCGCAAGTGGTCAACATACTCCAGCTGAACCTGCAGCTCGACAAGGACGCTTGATAGAGAGGACCGGTATCCCACATTTTCGAACTGAGCCAGCGGTTGCTCGATAAGGATAGTAATGCGTGACGAGGTAATGGCTGATGCCGGTGCCCAGCTGGCAAGCCTGGAGCAGGAGTACGGAAATGCGTGACGAGGTAACGGCTGGCGCCTTGTTGGCAAGCCTGGAGCGGGAGTACGGGAATGCGTGACGAGGTAACGGCTGGCGCCTTGTTGGCAAGCCTGAAGCAGGAGTACGGAAATGCGTGACGAGGTGCGGGCCGACGCCTTGCTGGCCAGCCTGGAGCAGGAACACAAGGGCAAGCTGAAGGTCTTTCTCGGCGCAGCGCCCGGCGTAGGCAAGACCTACGCCATGCTGCAAGCCGTGCGGGAACAGGCGCGGGAAGGGGTCGACATCCTGATCGGCGTGGTGGAAACCCACGGCCGTCAGGAGACCCTGGCCCTGCTCGACAAGCTCGCCATCCAGCCACGCAAACTTCATCTGCATCGCCAGCAACGGCTCGAGGAGATGGATCTGGATGCGCTGCTCGAACGCAAACCCGCTATCGTCGTAGTGGATGAGCTGGCCCACAGCAACGCCCCGGGCAGCCGTCACGAGAAGCGTTGGCAGGATGTGGAGGAGTTGCTCGGTGCCGGTATCGACGTCTACTCCACCCTCAACGTGCAACACCTGGAGAGTCTCAACGATCTGGTGTGGCAACTGACCGGGGTCAGAGTCAAGGAGACACTGCCGGATCAGGTACTGCTGGAGGCGGACAGCATCATACTGATCGACCTGCCCCCCAAGGAGCTGCTCGGTCGACTCAAGGAGGGCAAGGTCTATGTGCCCCATCAGGCCAAAGCCGCCCTGCAATCCTTCTTCTCCCTCAACAACCTGACCGCCCTGCGCGAGCTGGCGATGCAGACCGCCGCCAGCCACGTGGAGGGGGATCTGCAGCTGCAGTGGCAAGCAGCCGGCAAGACCACGCTGCCGCTGCGGGGCAAGCTGATGGTCTGCCTCGGCGATCAGCACGGCTCGGCGCTGGTGCGCTACGGCCACCGCTTCGCCCAGCGCCGCCAGCTGCCCTGGCTGGTGGTGCACATCGACAGCAAGGGGCAACGCTCCGCCGAGCTGGAGCAGGCGCTGGCGCTGGCCTCCCACCTCGGTGCCAAGGTGCTGACCCTCTCCAGCCCGGCGGTGGCCAGCACTTTGCTGGAAACCGCCGAACAGCAACAGGTCTCGCAACTGCTGCTCGGCAAACCCCACAAGGCACCCTGGCGTCGCTCGCTGGTGCAGCACCTGCTCAAGCAGGCGCAGGGGCTCGAAATCACCCTGGTGGACACGGAGAAACGCAAGCCAGGCCTGGGGCTGCAACCACTCCACCCCAAGGACATTCGACAAAGCCTGCTGGCCATCACCATCATGGCGGTGACCTCGGCCAGCGCCTGGGGGCTCTCCCACTGGCTGCCGCCCGCCTCCCTGCCGCTGCTGTTCGTGCTGGGGGTGCTGGCCACGGCGCTCACCACCAGCCTGGTACCCGCCATACTGGCGGCCGTGCTGGGCTTCGTCGCTCACAATCTGCTGTTCACCGCCCCCTACTTCTCCCTGAACGTGGCCAGCCACAGCGATCTGCTCACCCTGTTCGTGCTGCTCATCGTCGGCATGACGGCTGGACGACTCGCCTCCCGCCAGCGGCAACAGCTGGTCGGCCTGCGCGAGACCCAGCAGCTCGGCAATGCCCTGCTGTCGCTGAGCCAGGGGTTGGCCACCGCCAGCAGTCCGGAAGAAGTGCTCAGGCAAGGCACCCAGGCCATCTCGCTGGCCCTGGCCCAGCCTGTCTTTGCCCTCGACCAGGATTATCAGCACAGGGCGGGATCGGCGCAGCACAGACCCGGGCAGACCGACAAGGCTGCCATCGATTGGTGCCTGGCCCAGAAACAGAGCGCAGGCGCCCACACGGCCACTCTCAATGCCGCCGAGGCGCAATATCACCATCTCACCGATGATCTGGTACTCGGCATCCGGCTGGTCAATCCGCTCGCCTCCTCGGCCGAACACCAGTTGCAGGCCCTGCTCACCGACATCCGCGCAGCCCTGGCCCGGATCGACCTCAACGAGCGGCTGGCCGACAGTCAGTTGCAAGCCGAGACCGACAGGATGCGTGCCGCCCTGCTCTCGTCGGTTTCCCACGATCTGAAGACACCGCTGGCAACCATCATGGGGGCCAGCAGTACCTTGCTGGAATACGGTGATCGGATAAGCGCAGAGGATCGCGGCGAACTGCTCCATTCTGTGCAGGACGAGGCGCGCCGCCTGCACAGCTATGTGCAGAACCTGCTGGACATGACCCGCATAGGTTCGCCGGACTTCCAGTTGAAACGAGACTGGGTCGATTTGGCGGATCTGGTGGAGAGCGCCCGCAAGCGGCTGGAGTCCTCCTGGCGCCAGCACAAGTTGCTGGTGCACTTCGATCAGCAGATCCCCCAGCTCTATGTGCACGGCGCCCTGATCGAGCAGGTGCTGGTCAATATCCTCGACAACGCCTCCCGCTACTCGCCGGCTGGCACGCCCATCGAGTTCAAGGTGATGCTGGCGGATCCGGATCTCATCATCGACATCATCGACATCGGGGTCGGCATCGCCGAGTCGGATCGGGACAAGATCTTCAATCTGTTCTACACCCAGCCGGTCGGCGATTGCGGCAGTCGCGGCACCGGGCTTGGCCTCGCCATTTCCCGCGCTATGATAGAGGCTCATGGCGGCCGTATCTGGGCATTTTCCGGCCCCAACGGCAACGGTACCTGCATGCGCATCTCACTGCCGCTCACCCTCAACTCACCGGAGGTATGATGGATCCCATCCTTTGTCATGGCGGCAGAGAGTGCATGCTGCCATCGCCAGTTCCCTCCCCAACATTCGCCGCTGGAGGCTAGATGGCTCATATCCTGGTCATTGATGATGAAGCGGCGATCCGCCGCTTTCTGCGGATCAGCCTGATCGCCGAGGGCCATCAGGTCAGCGAGGCGGTGGGCGTCAATGAGGGATTGGAGCAGTATCGCCACCTCAATCCCGATCTGGTGATCCTGGATCTCGGCCTGCCGGACGGAGACGGCATCCAGATACTGCAGACGATTCGTGAGCACCATCAACATCCGGTACTGGTGCTGTCGGCGCGGGATTCGGAGCAGGAGAAGGTGCGGTTGCTGGACGCGGGCGCCAACGACTACATGAGCAAGCCGTTCGGCATTGGGGAGATGATGGCCCGCATCCGCGTCTTGCTGCGCCAGCGAGCCGGGGTCAGCAGCGGCGAATGCCGCCACTTTCCGCAATGCGGCCTGACTCTGGACGCCAGCAGCCACAAGGTGACCATGAAGGAGGAAGAGATCCCCCTGTCTCGCAAGGAGTTCGCCCTGCTGCAGGCCCTGGTGTGCCACCCCGGCAAGCTGGTGATGCAGACCCAGCTGCTCAACGACATCTGGGGACCGAGCCACAAGGAAGATACCCACTACCTGCGCATCGTCATCGCCAGCCTGCGCAAGAAGTTGGGAGATAACCCCCAGCAACCCAGTCTGATCGAAACCGAATCTGGCATCGGCTACCGTTTTATCGGCAGCTGATGTTGCAGCAAGAAGCTGGGCGGCAACATTCCCAGCAACCCAGCCTGATCGGAACCGAATCCGGCATCGGCTACCGTTTTATCGACAGCTGATGTTTCACGTGGAACGCCGGCCGCTGCACAGTACGGCCAACAGGCCGCAGCCAAGGAGCAGCAGACCCAGATCCTGCAAAGCGGCCGCCAGCGCCAATCCCAGGCTGAGCAGCAGGTAGTAGGCCAGTCCGAACAGGGCACCGGCACTGCCAGCCACCTCCCGATAAGACAGCAAGGCCTGACTCAACACATTGGGGATGGCGATGCCAAAGGCCACCACGACTCCCATCATGGGCAGCAGGAACCAGAGCGAATCCTGACCTGCCCACACGGCAACCCCAGCCCCCAGCGCCAGCACAGAGGCCAGCCGGATCAGCGCTGATGGCAACCAGCCCATGCCCAGCAAACGCCGGTTCAGCAGGCTGCCGATCAGGGTCGCCAGCGCCAACGCCAGGCCGGAATAGCCAAACTCGCTGGCATTCAATCCCAATCCGGCAAACAGAAACGGTGCCAGGCTGTAGTAGCCAAACAGCATGGTATTGAACAGGGCGACCAGCAGGGCGCTGCGCCAGAGTCCGCCATCCCGCACCATGCGGCATGCCAATGGCCAGAGGGCAACCCGAGTGGTCATCACGGGACGGGTTTCTGGCAGCCGCCAGCCGGCGATCCCCCCTAGCATCAGGGCCAGCACCAGCAAGCCGCTGAAGACACCGAGATAGCCAAACTGCTCGGCCAACAGGCCGCCGCTCACCAGTCCCAGCACGGGACTGAGTGATAGCGCGACCCCCATTACCGAGAAGACCCGGGCCAGATCGCTGCCCTGGTAGCTGTCGCGCAGCATGGTCTGGGTCACCACGGATCCCACGGCGGCCCCAAAGGCCGAGATGATACGGGCCAGCAGCAACACCTCGAACTGGTTGGCCAGCAATGCCAGCAAGGTGCCGAGCCCGTAAGTGAACAGACCCGCCAGCATGGCGGGGCGTCGCCCGATCAGATCGCAGAGCCGCCCCCAACAGACCACGCCCACGGCAAACGCCAGAAAATAGACCGACAGGGTCTGGGATGCCTGCCCGTCGCTTACCCTGAACTGGCTGGCGATATGCGTCAGCACAGGGCTGTAGATGGTCTCCACTATCTGGGGAAACATCATCAATCCAACCACCAGCCAGAGCGGTGGCAACTTGTTGTTCATGACAAACCTCCTTCACAAGAGGTCGTTATTCTAGAGAGATGCCGACTGTCCGATTACAATAAGCAGGACTATAAACATCAATAATCGGACACATGGCCTTTATTCTCCCCGATCACCCTTTTGACCCGGACAGCCTGGCTGGCAGCGTGATCGGCATTGCCTCCGCGCTCGGCTGGCACGACTCGGGCCTGCATCAACATCAGCGCCATCAGTTGCTGTTCGCCCAGGCGGGCTGCATGAGCATAGAGCTGGCGAACCAGGTCTGTCTGCTGCCACCCAGCCGGGCTGCCTGGCTGCCGGCGGGCACTCCCCACAGAGTGCTGATGCGCGGTGTGGTAGCCTATCGCTCCCTCTACTTCCGGCCACAACCCGAGCTGCCAGCCAGTGTGCAGGTGATGGCGGTCAACCCGTTGCTGCGGGAGATCATAGAACGAATGGCACTCTGGCCATGGGAGAAACCGGAGGTGGAGCAGAGCCGGACACTGGCGCTGTTCATGGAGGAGCTGGCGCAAGCGCCGCAGGAATCCTGGCAACTGCCGCTACCGGCAGATCCGCGCCTGACGGCCTGGTTGCAGGAGGTAAAACGGGGCGACACCCTGCCCGATCGGCTCAACCGGCTGGCCGGACGGGTGGGTGCCAGTGACAAGACCATAGGCCGCATCTTCACGCGAGACACAGGCATGAGCTATCAGGCCTGGCGCCAGCAGTGGCGTCTGCTGCGCGCCATGGAGCTGCTGGCCGAGGGCGTGCCCATCAGCCGGGTGGCCGCTTCGCTGGAGTTCTCCAGCGACAGCGCCTTCATCAGCTTCTTCAGGCAGCATACGGGGCAGACTCCCCTCCGCCATCTCAACTCCCTGGGTTAGTCGCATCGGCCGAACTCACCTCCACCACCAGGGTATCCAGCGCCAGTGGCTTCAAGTTGCTGAGGGCATCCAGCACCACGGCATGGGATGCTTCCTGCTGCTGGGCCAGCATCTCCTGTCCCAGTTTGGCGGTATCCAGTTCGGGTCTGGGGTTTTCAGTTGCCATGACATTCAGGCTGAGGGTGCTCATTATCAGGGTGGCGATCAGGGTTTTCATCTGGTGTGCTCCGGTGTGGTTGAGATGACCTGATAGCTATTCCAATACTTGTGCCATATTTATAACTAGATGATTTTTATTGAATTAATCAGTTAAAAGCCCCCATTTTTGTCTTATCTGGGTAGCAAGGTGGTCATTTTTAAACCCATAAATGGCATTTTTTACCACGACGTATTTCCGAGTCATGTTCCACGTGGAACGTCCCGTTATTTTGATCGACACCCGCTTTTAAACTGAGCTATGGTGCTACATCCCCGTAACTGACTCTGGATCCGTCACCGAATGGAATTTTCCTTGTTCGGCGAGAAGTTCACTCGCCACGCCGGCATTACCCAACTCATGGATGACCTTAATCAGGGGCTGACCAATCCGGACGCCATCATGCTGGGTGGCGGCAATCCGGCCCCCATCCCCGCCATGCTGGAGCGCTTTCAAACCGAAGCCAAAAACCTGCTCGACAATGGCGAACTGGTCAAAGCCATGGCCAACTACGACGGCCCCCAAGGCAAGGACAGGTTCACCAAGGCGCTGGCCGCCCTGCTCAGCAAGGAGCTCGGCTGGGATATCACCTCTCGAAATATCGCCCTGACCAACGGCAGCCAGAATGCCTTCTTCTACCTGTTCAACCTGCTGGCCGGCGAGTTCGCCGATGGCCGCAAGAAGAAGGTGCTGTTCCCGCTGGCCCCCGAATATATCGGCTACGCCGACTCAGCCCTCACCGATGACTACTTCGTGGCGTACAAACCCACCATGGAGAAGCTGCCCGATGGCCAGTTCAAATACCACGTGGATTTCGAGAGCCTGCAGGTGGGCGACGATATAGGGGTGATCTGCGTCTCCCGTCCGACCAACCCGACTGGCAACGTGCTGACCGATGACGAGATAGAGCATCTGGATCAGATAGCCCGCGACAAGGGCATTCCGCTGCTGATCGACAACGCCTACGGCGTGCCCTTCCCTGGCATCATCTTCAGCGAGGCCAAGCCGTTCTGGAACGCCAACACCATCCTCTGCATGAGCCTCTCCAAGCTGGGACTGCCAGGCACTCGCTGCGGCATCGTCATCGCCGACGAGAAGATCATTCAGGCCATCACCAACCTGAGCGGCATCATCAACCTGGCGCCGGGCAGCCTGGGACCCGCCATCACCATCCCAATGATCGAAAGTGGCGAGATCATCACCCTGAGCGAGCAGGTGGTGAAACCCTTCTACCGGCAGAAGGCCGAGCTGGCGGTACGGCTGTTGCGTGAGGCGATCCCGGATCCGCGCTTCCACATCCACAAGCCGGAAGGCGCCCTCTTCCTCTGGCTCTGGTTCGAAGATCTGCCCATTCACTGCCAGGAACTTTATGAGCGGTTGAAGGCGAAGAACCTGCTGATAGTGCCGGGTCACTACTTCTTCCCCGGCATCGACGACCCCAAGTGGCGCCACAGCCAGGAGTGCATCCGCCTCAACTACTCCCAGAGCGAGGAGCTGGTGCGCCGTGGCATCGCCATACTGGCGGACGAGATCAACGACCTCTATGGCAGCAACTGACCTGTGAACCAAAAACAAAAAGGCCTGCAATCGCAGGCCTTTTTCATTTCTCATGGCTTAGTTGGGCAGCGCCAGCGGCTCGGCTTTGCCGATGGGGATGGCGCGAGGCTTGAGTGCCTCCGGCAGTTCGCGAGCCAGATCTATGGTCAGCAGACCATGCTCCAGCCTGGCGCCCTGCACCTCCACATGCTGGCTCAACTTGAAGGCCAGCTCGAAGTCACGCTCGGCAATGCCCTGATGGAGGAACTGGCGTTCATCAGAGGCTGCCTTGCGCCCCTTCACCTTGAGGGTGCCGTTTTCGGTCTCCAGTTCCAGCTCTTCGCGCTCGAAACCGGCCACCGCGACCGTGATGCGATAGCCGTCGTGATCGCGCTTTTCGATGTTGTAAGGGGGATAGGCCACCGCCTTCTGGTCAAACAGGCCTTCCAGCTCACGGGCCATCCGCTCGAAGCCGACGGCATTGGAATGGAGATGAGAAAAATCGAGGTTACGCATAATCCTATCCTTCTAATAAGCAACAGGTTTCAATTTCCACGGGCCCGCCATCGGCACCCGGAAAGCTTGGTAAAAATGGATTCAAATCGGGCGTTAGCCGTTGATCTCGATCTTGCGCGGCTTCATCGCCTCCGGCACCTCACGCACCAGCTCGACGTGCAGCAGGCCGTTCTTCAGGTCGGCGCCCTTCACCCGCACATAGTCGGCCAGCTGGAAGCGACGCTCGAAACCCCGCTCGGCTATGCCCTGATACAGGTAGTTGCGGTCGGTCTCGGCCTGCTTGCTGCCCTTCACCGTCAGCAGGTTTTCCTGAAAGCTCAACTCCAGCTCTTCCTGGGTAAAGCCCGCCACCGCCATGCTGATACGGTAGTCGTTGTCACCCAGCTGCTCTATGTTGTAGGGGGGATATCCGGCATTGCCATTGCTGGCCGCAGATTCGATGAGATTGGCCAGACGATCGAAACCGATGGCAGAACGATAGAGCGGAGAAAAGTCGATAGAACGCATAGTATTACCCTCTTGTGAGCGATAACGGATGGTTTGCCCTCCTGTCGGACGGGCGTCTGGTCGAAACCTCTGTCGAGCGTTCCGGCCTTGTTACCTATATAGGGTCCGGCTTTTTGCTTTCAAGGGCGAGAATCAAAGAAATTTTTCGAGTTTGTCCGGCACACAAGCGTATCGTTCAGCTGGCCCGATAGGATCGATAATCGACCCGCGGGCCACTCATGGCTCCCCGCATCCCCCGTCATACTGGTTGCACACCTCGCCGCTATCACGGAGCTACACAATGCAGATTACCCAGGTTCGCAACGCCACCCTGCTGATCGACTACGCCGGCACCCGCTTTCTGATCGACCCCATGCTGGCAGCAAAGGGCACGCTGCCCGCCTTCGCCGGAACAGCCAACAGCCACCTGCGCAACCCGCTGGTCGAGCTGCCTCTGCCCCTGGCGGAGATACTCGATGTGGATGCGGTGATCGTCACCCACGATCACCTGGACCACTGGGACCCAGTCGCTCAGCAGCAGATCCCCAAGCATCTGCCGCTGTTTGTGCAACATCAGAAAGATGCCGACACCATCTGCGCCAGTGGCTTTAAAGATGTGCGCCTGCTGAGCGAGCAGGCCGAATTTGCCGGTATCCGCCTGCAGCAGACCGAGGGGCAACACGGCAACGATCAGGTCATGGCGGTGTTGGCCGAGCGGCTGGGTGAGGTGTGCGGTGTGGTCTTCTCCCACCCGCAAGAGAAAACCCTCTACCTGGCGGGTGATACCGTCTGGAACGAAATGGTCGCACAGAGCCTGCGACAACACGGGCCTGAGGTGATCATCCTCAACTGTGGCGATGCCCAGGTGCCGGGCTTGGGCTCCATCATCATGGGCAAGGAGGATGTGCGGGCCGTCTATCAGGCTGCACCACAGGCCATCCTGATTGCCAGCCACATGGAGGCGGTCAATCATGCCGTGCTGTCACGCAAGGAGTTGCACGACTATCTGGCCGAGCACGACATGGCGGATCGGGTGCGGGTGCCGGAAGATGGCGACACGCTTTCACTGTGATAACTGGGGCCATGCATCCGCATGGCCCTTCGGCTTTCAGCTGCCAGCGCATATCATGGTTGCTCACCGCGCAAAGAGGAGGCCAGCGTCATGCCCATCCCGATAGTTGCCGTCGTGGCCTTCGACCACTTCAGCCCCTTTCACTGCTCAGTGCCCTGCCTCATCTTCGGCGACATACTGCCGGGTCAGCCCCTGTTCGAACTCAGGCTCTGTGCCGGGGATGGCAAGGCCAGCTCGCACTCATCACAAGGTTTCAGCATCCAGGCGCCTCACGGGCTGAAGGCCCTGGCCGAGGCGGACATCATAGTCATTCCCTTCTGGCGCGACCCGGCCGAGCGCCCGGCCCAGCCACTGCTGGATGCCCTGATGGCGGCTCATGCCAGAGGGGCCCAGGTGGTGGGACTCTGCCTCGGCACCGATGTGCTCGCCTATGCCGGCTTGCTCAATGGACGCAAGGCCTCGACCCATTGGGAGTACGAGCAGGATTTCCTCCGCCGCTTTCCCTGCGTGCGGCTCGATACCAACGCCCTCTATGTGGATGACGATGGGCTGGTCACCTCGGCGGGCACAGCTCACAGCTGCTGGACTGGATTGTTGCCTCTATCTGGTACGCCAGCACCATGGCAGTGCCATCGCCAACCAGGTGGCACGACGGCTGGTGATCCCGCCCCACCGTGAAGGTGGCCAGGCCCAGTTCATCCAGCAGCCGGTCTCCACCTCTACCCGGGATGCCAGGATGAACCAGCTGCTCGATCACCTGCGAGCCCACCTGCAGGAGCCGCATACCCTCGACAGCCTGGCGGCCCACAGCCTGATGAGTCGGCGCACCTTTACCCGTCGCTTTCATCAGGCCACCGGCCTCTCCGTCGGAGAGTGGCTGCTGATCGAGCGGCTCAGGCGTTGCCAGGAGCTGCTGGAAGCCAGCACCCACCCCATAGAACGCATCGCCGAACTGGTGGGTTTCAAGACAGCCACCTCACTGCGCCAGCACTTTCGGGCCCGCTTCGAGGTTTCGCCGAGCGAATGGCGGCGGTCTTTTCGTGGCAGCCGGGAGTGAGCCTCTCACCTCACCCTGTTCCGGTTCGCCCAAACATGGCACCCTAACCGCAGATCCCAAGGAGCCATGCCATGTCCCGTTCCGAACGTCTGCTGGCCCTGCTCCAGCTGTTGCGCGGTCACCGTTACGCCATCACAGGCACAGAGCTGGCCAGCCGGCTCGGCATCAGCCTGCGCACCCTCTACCGGGACATAGCGACCCTGCAATCCCAGGGGGCGCATATCGAGGGTGAGCCCGGTATCGGCTATGTGCTGCGCCCCGGCTTCATGCTGCCACCGCTGATGTTCAGCGAAGAGGAGCTGGAAGCCCTGGTGCTGGGCTCCCGCTGGGTGGCCGAACATGCCGACAGCACCCTGAGTGCCGGTGCCCGCAGTGCGCTGGCCAAGATAGAGGCCGTGCTGCCCGCCGAGTACCGCCAGCAGCTCCACGCCAACACCCTGCTGATCGGCTCATCCCGCAGCGACGCCTGCACCGATGAGGCTCCCCTGCGCAGTGCCATCCGTCAACAGCGCAAGGTAACCCTGAGCTATCGCGATCTGAGAGAAGCGAGTTCTGAGCGCACCGTCTGGCCATTTGCCCTCGGCTATTTCGAGCAGGTGCGGGTCCTGGTGGCCTGGTGCGAGCTGCGGCAGGACTTTCGCCACTTCCGGGTGGATCGCATCAGCCAGCTGAAGCTGGAGGAGATCGGCTATCCCAGGAGCCGGGCTATCCTGCTCAAGGAGTGGCGCGCTACCCAGCAGATCCCGCAGCCACAATTCATTGCTGACAGAAACTGACAGCAGGTAGCACCATGCTGACGGGGTCGGCGCAGATGCGCCATCCCCGAAACAAGGAGCGTCACCATGCTTGTCCCCCAGTTCACCATCCTCTATGTCGCCAATCCGGCTCGCAGCGCCCGCTTCTATCGCGAGCTGTTTGGTCGCTCGCCGGTGGAGGAGTCCCCCACCTTCGCCATGTTCGTGTTCGAGTCGGGCACCAGGCTGGCGCTCTGGTCCAGTGCCACGGTTGAGCCCAAGGTCACGCAAGGAGCCGGAGCCATGGAGCTGGCCTTCCCTCTGCCAGATGATGCCAGCGTCGATGCCGAGTTTGCGAAATGGCAGGCTCGCGGCCTCACCATCACCCAGCCGCCGATCCGACTGGAGTTTGGCTACACCGGCATGGCGCTCGATCCGGATGGCCATCGGCTGCGCCTCTACTGCCCGGCACCCGAACTGGGCCGATGATAAACGGCCACTGGTGCGTAGTTGGCAATGGTCGGAGGGCGCGATGTTTCACGTGGAACATCCATGATGAGGTGAGACAATCCAGGGCTGGCCTTCATCCAGAGAGGGAACGGATAACGCGATACCGCTGACGACAGATGTAAAAAAGCCGCTCACAAGGAGCGGCTTTTTGCTGTCTGACTGACTAGGTCGATTAGACGTCGAGGTTGGCGACCCGCAGGGCGTTGGTCTCGATGAAGTCACGACGAGGCTCGACCGCATCACCCATCAGGGTGGAGAAGAGCTGGTCGGCACCAACGGCGTCGTCTATGGTGACGCGCAGCATGCGACGCGCTTCCGGATCCATAGTGGTTTCCCACAGCTGATCCGGGTTCATCTCGCCCAGCCCTTTATAGCGCTGAATGTAGATGCCGCGCTTGCCTTCGCTCATCAGCCAGTCGACCGCTTCCACGAAGTTGGCAACCGGCTTGACCTTCTCGCCACGCTTGATGAAACCGCCTTCCTCGATCAGGTTGGCGATCTCCTTGCCCAGTGAAACAAGCTGACGGTACTCACCGGACTGCAGGAAGTCGTAGCTGATCGCGTATTCACGGTCGACCCCGTGCTGACGCACCACGGCGTGCGGCACGAACAGGCGGCGCTCTTCATCACGACGCACCTGGATCTGGTACTGGATACCGTGGTTGCTCTCGTTGAGCACGGCTTCCATGCCCTGACACCAGGCCAGCAGGTCGCTCTCGCTGGCCAGCAGGGCTTCGTTCAACTCAGGCTGATAGATCAGCTGGGTCAACACGGCATCCGGCGCTCGACGGGACATGCGGGTGATCAGGTGAGAGACAGCACGGTGCTGGTTGACCAGACGCTCCAGCGCCTCGCCACCTATGGCCGGGGCAGACTCGTTGACGTGCAGGGTAGCACCATCCAGCGCCATGGCGGTCTGGTACTGCAGCAGCGCATCTTCGTCTTTCAGATACTGCTCCTGCTTGCCCTTCTTGACCTTGTACAACGGCGGCTGGGCTATGTAGATGTAGCCACGCTCGATGATCTCCGGCATCTGACGATAGAAGAAGGTCAGCAACAGAGTACGGATGTGCGCACCATCGACGTCCGCATCCGTCATGATGATGATGTTGTGGTAACGCAGCTTGTCCGGGTTGTACTCGTCACGACCTATGCCGCAGCCCAGGGCCGTGATCAGGGTGCCCACCTCTTGCGAGGAGATCATCTTGTCGAAACGGGCCTTCTCCACGTTCAGGATCTTGCCCTTGAGCGGCAGGATAGCCTGGTTCTTGCGGTTGCGGCCCTGCTTGGCGGAGCCGCCAGCAGAGTCCCCTTCCACTATGTAGAGTTCGGAGAGGGCCGGGTCTTTCTCCTGGCAGTCTGCCAGCTTGCCTGGCAGGCCGGCGATGTCCAGCGCACCCTTGCGACGGGTCAGTTCGCGCGCCTTGCGTGCCGCTTCACGGGCACGGGCCGCATCGATGATCTTGTTGACAACTATCTTGGCATCGCCCGGGTTTTCCAGCAGGAACTCGCCGAGCTTCTCACCCATCGCCTGTTCAACGGCTGTCTTCACTTCGGAAGAGACCAGCTTGTCCTTGGTCTGGGAGGAGAACTTGGGATCCGGCACCTTGACGGAGATAACGGCAATCAGACCTTCACGCACGTCGTCGCCACTGGCGGCAGACTTGGCCTTCTTGCTGTAATCCTCTTTGTCCATGTAGGTGTTGAGGGTACGGGTCAGCGCGGTGCGGAAACCCACCAGGTGAGTACCACCATCCCGCTGCGGGATGTTGTTGGTGAAGCAGTAAACCCCTTCCTGATAGGCATCGTTCCACTGCATGGCGACTTCGACACCGATGCCGTCCTGCTCGGTGGAGAAGTGGAACACCTTGGGGTGGATCGGGGTCTTGTTCTGGTTCAGGTATTCAACGAACGCCTTGATACCGCCCTCGTAGCAGAAATGCACCTCGCGGCCATCCCGCTCGTCCTGCAGACGGATGGAGACACCGGAGTTGAGGAAGGAGAGCTCGCGCAGACGCTTGGCCAGGATCTCGTAGTGATACAGGGTATCGGTGAAGATGGTCGGACTCGGCCAGAATCGCACCTCGGTACCCGTGCCGCTGCTGCTGTCGCCAATCTGCTTGAGCGGTGCCTGCGGCTCACCCAGGTGATAGGTCTGCTCGTAGACATGGCCGTTGCGACGAATGGTCAGCAACAGCTTGTCAGAGAGGGCGTTTACCACTGAGACGCCCACACCGTGCAGGCCGCCGGACACCTTGTAGGAGTTGTCATCGAACTTACCGCCGGCATGCAGCACAGTCATGATGACCTCTGCGGCGGAGCGGCCCTCCTCCTCGTGCATGTCTACCGGGATACCCCGGCCATTGTCACGCACGGAAACGGAACCGTCGGAATGGATCTTGACCAGAATATCGGAGCAGTAGCCAGCAAGAGCCTCGTCAATGGAGTTATCGACGACCTCAAACACCATGTGGTGCAGACCTGAGCCATCATCCGTATCGCCGATGTACATCCCCGGGCGCTTGCGGACCGCATCCAGGCCCTTCAGTACCTTGATATTCGAGGAGTCGTAAGTATTTTCACTCATAGCTTACTCTCTGCCTTCTCTAACGTTTCGGAGATCTTGCCTTGTTCCACGTGGAACAACTTGCAGTCATTCGCATCCATCATGTCTGCGAGCTGACCGGTATCGATGGCGGTGATAAACACCTGGGACGCACACTGCTTCAGCCTTGCGGCCAGCAAGCGACGCTTGTCGACATCCAGTTCAGAGGCAAAATCGTCAATTAAAAAAATACAGCCACGGCTGCTATGTTGATTCAAATAGAGCCCTTGGGCCAGTCGCATGGCACAGACCAACAACTTCAGCTGACCCCTGGACAAAATATCCTGAGCGGGCACCCCGTTCGCCTTGAGTCGCACATCGGCCTTCTGTGGGCCGACCCCTGTGTAACCCAGCGAACGATCTCGCTCAAACCCCGCCTCCAGCAAGTCGCCGAGAGGAGTTTCTTTCTCCCAGCCCCGGTAGAAACCGAGACTGATGTCGAATTCCGGCAGAAAATCCGCCGTCATCTCCTTGATCAGGGGCGTAATGGCCTGACAATAGCTCGCACGGAACATGGCCAGTTCACCCCCGAGCCGCACCAGCTCCTGATCCCAGAACGCCAGCTGGCGATACTGGGTGCTCTGGCGCAGCAGCGCATTGCGCTGTTTCAGCAGACGCCGCACTCGTCCCCACAGGGAGAAAAAGGTCGGTTCCTGATGGAAAACGCCCCAATCCAGCCAGGCCCGGCGAGCCTGGGGCCCGCCCGTCAGCAGGTTGAAGCCATCGGGATGGATCAACTGCACCGGCAACAGCTCGGCCAGATCGGCCAGTCGCTGGGCCTGGGCCCCGGCGATCTTGAGCTGGGTCTCGCCACTCTTGTCTTTGGCGAGCCCGATGGGCACCTGACGCCCTTCCAGTTCGCACTGGGCAAACAGGGTAAAGGCCCGCTCCCCTTGGCGGATGACCCGCCCGGTAAGGTGAGTACGAAAGGAGCGACCGAGACCAAGGTAGTGAATGGCTTCCAGCACGCTGGTCTTGCCGCTGCCATTGCACCCGACCAGAATATTGAGGCCGGGAGACAGCTTGAGACTGGCCTGCTGGATATTGCGAAAGTCGCTGAGCTGGAGTTTGACCAGGGACACGACTAGATCCGCATCGGCATCACCACGTACTGAGCATCCTGATGATCAAAATCCTCAATAATGGCACTGCTGATGGAATCGCTCAGGCTAATCCGAATTTGGTCACATTTTAACGTATTCAGCACGTCCAGCACATAAGAGACGTTGAAACCTATCTCCATTTCGCTGGCCTCGTATTGTACGTCAAGCAGCTCTTCGGCTTCTTCCTGTTCCGGGTTGTTGGCGGTAATGCGCAGCAAGTTTTCCTGCAGATTGAGACGCACCCCACGGAATTTCTCGTTGGAGAGGATGGCCGCGCGGGCAAAAGCCTGACGCAGATCCTCACGACCGGCGATCAGGGCCTTGTCGCTGTTGCGCGGGATAACCCGGCGCCAATCGGGAAAGCGGCCATCCACCAGCTTGGAGGTGAAGATGAAACCATCCAGCGCGGCGCGCAGGTTGCTGCGCCCGATCTGCAGTCGTACCGGCTTGTCTTCCGCTTCCAGCAAGCGCACCAGCTCAAGCACACCTTTACGGGGCAGGATAACTTGATGATCGGGCAGCGATTCTTCCACTACCTCGCGACGACAGGTGGCCAGACGGTGGCCATCAGTCGCTACGGTACGCAGACCGTGGCCCTCGCTCTCGAACAGCATGCCGTTCAGGTAGTAACGCACGTCCTGGCTGGCCATGGAGAACTGGGTGGCGTCGATCAGCTTCTTCAGCTCCTGCTGGCCGATATCGAATTCGAGCACGGATTCCCAATCCTCGATATTCGGGTATTCACTGGCTGGCAGGGTCGACAGGTTGAAACGGGAACGACCGGAACGGATGATCAGGCGCTCGCCTTCGGTGTTGAGGCGTATGTCCGCCCCTTCCGGCAGACCGCGGCAGATATCCAGCAGCTTGCGCGCCGGCACTGTGGTGCGGCCATCCTGGCTCTCATTATTGAGATAAACCTGACCTATCATCTCAACTTCCAGGTCAGTCCCGGTCAGCGACAGCAAACCCTGGCTGACATCAAGCAGGACATTGCCGAGGATCGGCAGGGTCGGCCGGCCACCAAGGGCACCGGACACCAGTTGCAGAGGACGTAACAGGGCCTCACGGCTAATTTCGAGCTGCATCTGTGCTCTCCGTTGTTATCGGGACGAAAGGATTCGAATCAGGTTGGAATATTCGAGCTGCATCTGTCCACTCACCGTTGTTATCAGGAGGAAAGAGTTCGGATCAGGTTGGAGTAATCTTCCTTGATGTCGTGGCTCTCCTCCTTCAGCTGCTCGATCTTGCGGCAGGCATGAAGAACGGTAGTGTGGTCACGACCACCAAAAGCATCCCCTATTTCCGGCAAACTGTGGTTGGTCAGCTCCTTGGCCAGTGCCATAGCCAGCTGACGCGGACGGGCAACGGAGCGTGAGCGGCGTTTTGACAGCAGATCCGCCAGCTTGATTTTGTAGTACTCCGCCACCGTCTTCTGGATGTTGTCGATGGTGACCAGCTTCTCTTGCAGTGCCAGCAGATCGCGCAGCGCTTCGCGCACGAAATCTATATTGATGGCACGACCGGTGAAGTTGGCGTTGGCGATCACCCGGTTGAGGGCGCCTTCCAGTTCACGGACGTTGGATCGCAGACGCTTGGCGATGAAGAAGGCCACTTCGTCCGGCAGATGGATCTGGTTCTCGTCCGCCTTGCGCATCAGGATAGCGACACGGGTCTCCAGCTCCGGCGGCTCGATCGCCACGGTCAGGCCCCAGCCGAAGCGGGACTTGAGGCGATCCTCGACACCGTTGATCTCCTTCGGATAGCGATCCGAGGTCAGGATGATCTGCTGGTTGCCTTCGAGCAGCGCGTTGAAGGTATGGAAGAACTCCTCCTGGGAGCGCTCCTTGTTGGCGAAGAACTGGATGTCATCGATGAGCAGGGCATCGACGCTACGGTAATAACGCTTGAACTCTTCAATGGCGTTATTCTGCAGCGCCTTCACCATGTCCTGCACAAACCGCTCGGAGTGCATGTAGATGACTTTGGCGTCTTTCTTGCGCTCCTTGATGGCGTTGCCAACGGCGTGCAGCAGGTGGGTTTTGCCCAAGCCAGTACCGCCATAGAGGAACAGCGGGTTGTAAGCGCCACCCGGGTTGTCGGCTACCTGACGGGCAGCCGCACGGGCCAACTGGTTGGACTTGCCCTCGACGAAGTTCTCGAAGGTATAGTTCACGTTGGTGTTGCTTTTGTGGTTCGGCTCAGGCTTGGCTTCAGCCTTGCTTTCCCAGCTCTTCTGCAAGTTATTCACAGGCGCAGCACCCCGCGCCGGCGCTCTTGCGACCGCGACGGGATGGGGACGATTACCTATATCAAAACGCAGGGTGGGGCCATCGACCCCACAGAGTTCATTGATGATGCCGTTAACCCGGATGAGATACTTGTCTCGTACCCAGTCCAGAACAAAGCGATTCGGTGCATACAGGGTCAGAGTATTGTCACTCAACTCCGCTTGAAGCGGCCGGATCCACATGCTGAATTCTGCCGAGGGCAACTCATCTTGCAGCCGGTTAAGGCACTGCTGCCATAGCGAAGCAGTCACTCTAGACTCCCGTCAATTGATTAACTAAAGACCGGCTATTCTACGTTTTTAGCGGCTGGATCTCTAGCCGCCACCTCGCGGATCCAGCAAATAAGATCCTTGACTTTCAAGGATCCAGCATCGCTGGATCTGATTTCATCCCCAAAGTTACCCACAGCCTGATCCATCCAGGATGGCACCAAAGATCCAGACCTGAACCGGTTATTTTATATAACCAAATATCATTTATTCTTTAGCTTTTATTCCAATAACATCAACGCAAATCCAGTGATTACAACTAAAAATACAGAACAACAGAGAGAGGAATCCCCATGACATCATCCATCAAGCTGGTCTCCGGTGCCGCCATTCTGCTGGCCGCCCTGTCCGGTCAAGCCATCGCCCAGGAAACCATCAAGGTCGGCATGTCCGGCAAGTATTTCCCGTTCACCTTCGTCAAGCAGGACAAGTTGCAAGGCTTTGAAGTGGACATGTGGAACCAGATCGGTGAGCGCACCGGCTACAAGGTCGAGTTCGTGACCGCCAGCTTCTCCGGCCTGTTCGGCATGCTGGAAACCGGCCGTGTCGATACCATCTCCAACCAGATCACCATCACGGACGAGCGCAAGGCCAAGTACGCCTTCTCCCAGCCCTATGTCTATGACGGCGCCCAGATCGTGGTCCGCAAGGGCAACAGCACCATTCACGGCATCAAGGATCTGGAAGGCAAGAAAGTCGCGGTCAACCTAGGCTCCAATTTCGAAGAACTGCTGCGCAAGAATGACCCGAATAAGAAGATCGATATACGTACCTATGACTCCAGCTTCGAGCAGGATGTCGCCCTAGGTCGCATCGATGCCTTCGTGATGGACCGCGTCTCTACCGCCCAGCTGATCAAGGAATCCAAGCTGCCGCTGCAACAGGCCGGCGCACCGTTCGAAACCATCGAGAACGCCCTGCCCTTCCTGAAGACGCCGGAGAAACAGGCCGTACTGAAGAAGGTCGACGACGCCCTCACCGCCATGCGCAAGGATGGCTCCCTGCGTCAAATCTCCGAGAAATGGTTCGCCTCCGACATCACCGACAAATAAATGATGGAATTTGACCTCGAGTACACACTAGGGCTGTTCCCCATCCTGCTCAAATATCTGGGCACCACGATGGAAATGGCTCTGTGGGGATTCGTCTTGGCACTCGTACTGTCGCTGACCCTGGCGATAGTACGGGTGTTTCGCATCCCCGTGATCCACTGGCTGGCGATGCTCTATATCTCGTTCTTTCGAGGTACTCCCCTGCTCGTCCAGCTGTTCCTGCTCTATTACGGACTGCCGCAACTGTTCCCCATCTTCGTGGGGATGGATGCCTTTACCGCTGCCATCGTCGGTCTGACTCTGCACTTCGCCGCCTACATGGCCGAATCGATCCGCGCCTCCATCATCGGCATCCACAAGAGCCAGATGGAAGCGGCGCTCAGTATCGGCATGAGCCGCTACCAGGCGATGCAGCGGATCATATTGCCGCAGGCGGCCCGCATCGCGACCCCGTCGCTGATGAACTACTTCATCGACATGATCAAGAGTACCTCGCTGGCATTCACCCTGGGCGTGGCCGAGATCATGGGCAAGGCGCAGATGGAAGCCTCTTCCTCCTTCAAGTTCTTCGAGAGCTTCATGGCGGTGGCGCTGGTCTACTGGGTAGTGGTGATTTTCTTTACCCGCTTGCAGCATCTGCTGGAAGTACGCCTCAACCGTGCCTATTAAAGGAGGGATGCAATGATCAAGTTAACCGGCCTCTCCAAGGCATTTCACGGCAACAAGGTGCTCAACAGCATAGATCTGGAGGTCAGGAAGGGAGAGATAGTGGTCATCATAGGCCCCTCCGGTACCGGCAAATCGACCCTGTTGCGCTGCCTCAATCTGCTGGAAACCCCGGATGCAGGCACCCTTGCCATCGACGACCTTGAGCTGAACCTGGCCAACGCCAGCGAGCAACAGGCCATCGAGCTGCGCAAGCGCGCCTCCTTCGTGTTCCAGAACTACGCCCTGTTCGCCAACAAGACGGCGCTGGACAACATAGCCGAGGGGCTGATCACCGTCTGGAAGCAGCCGAAGGCGGAGGCCCGCGCCACTGCGCTGGGCATCCTCAAGGACATAGGGCTTGCCGACAAACAGGATGCCTATCCGGCGTCTCTCTCCGGCGGTCAGCAACAGCGGGTCGGTATCGGCCGCGCCATGGCGGCTCACTCCAAGGTCATTCTGTTTGATGAGCCCACCTCAGCCCTCGATCCCGAGTGGGTCGACGAGGTACTTGGGCTGATGAAGGAACTCGCCCGCCAGCACCAGACCATGGTGGTGGTGACTCATGAGATTGAATTTGCTCGTGATGTTGCCGATCGGGTGATCTTCATGGAGGGGGGCCGGATCGTGGAACAGGGCCCGCCGGATCAGATATTGGTCGATCCCAAGGATCCCCGCACCCGGGAGTTCTTGCGAAAAGTGCTTAAGTAGCTCTCTCTTTGGCGGCCTTGCCGCCTTTTTTTATTGGAGGATCCTTGTTTAACCCCGGGTTGCCAGTATAATCCGGAGCCCTTGATCCTCCGGATCCTGTCAGCTTATCCTGCTTATTTATAAGTCAGGGCAAGAATGAGAGGGAACGGCGGATTGACTAAAAGCCGAACTCTGTTTAGAATTCGGCCTCTTTTGCTAGTCGTCACACGCTATAGCTGGCGCGTCGGCTAAGTGTGACAATCAAAACTGTACAGAAATACGGAATCGAATCATGAAACGTACTTTTCAACCGTCCAACCTGAAGCGCAAGCGCTCTCACGGTTTCCGCGCCCGCATGGCAACTGCCAACGGTCGTAAAGTTCTGGCCGCTCGTCGTGCCAAGGGTCGTGCCCGTCTGGTAGTTTAATGCCAACGCCGCACACCTTCTCTCGGGAGTTACGTCTGTTAACTCCCGAACACTTCAAACGCGTTTTCGCCGAGCCTGTCCGGGCCGCTTCTCCGCAAATTACTCTTCTCGCCTGTCCCAATACCCTCGAACATCCCCGTCTTGGCCTCGCTGTGCCCAAAAAAGCACTCAAGCGTGCCGTATGGCGTAATCGTGTCAAACGAGTGGTCCGGGAAAGTTTCCGTCTCAATCAAGCCAACCTGCCCGCTATCGACATCGTCGTGATCGCCAAGGGTGGCGTCAAAGAGATGGATAACGAGGAGTTATTCAAGTTACTGGAAAAGCTATGGCGCACTCTGTCACGCCGTTGCAATGGGTAGCTGTCAAACTGATACGCCTGTATCAGCTAATCATTAGCCCTCTGCTCGGGCCGCGCTGCCGTTTCACGCCAACTTGTTCCCAATTTGCGATAGAAGCAATCCGACTTCACGGTTTCATAAAAGGCGTTTGGTTAGCCAGCAAACGTCTATTAAAATGCCATCCCTTATCCGAGGGTGGTTATGACCCGGTTCCGCAACCAAAGCGAAGAAACTGAAGACTATGGAATCACAACGCAATCTCATCCTGATCGGTTTGCTGTTCGTGAGCTTTCTGCTCTGGCAACAGTGGGAGTCTGACAAGGCTCCGAAGCCGGCCCCGACTACCGTGGCCCAAACCGAACATTTCGTACCTGAAGCCGGTCAGACCGGTGATATTCCTCAGGTTTCCGAGCAAGCCAACGCAAACGCCGCACGCAAGCTGATCACAGTCTCCTCCGACGTGCTCAAGCTGACCCTGGATACCCAGGGTGGTGACGTCGTGTCTGCCGAACTGCTGTCTCACAAGCTGGAAGAGGGCAAGGACCAACCGTTCGTGCTGCTGACCAGTGCCCCGGAGCGTCTCTATATCGCCCAGAGCGGTCTGGTGGGTCGCAACGGTCCGGACAGTCAGGCCGAAGGTCGTCCTACCTATGAAGCCGCCCAGACCAGCTACCAGCTGGCCGATGGTCAGGATCAAGTCGTCGTTCCGATGACCTGGACCGACAGCAAAGGCGTGGTCTTCACTAAGGAGTTCATCCTCAAGCGTGGCGACTATGCCGTTGGTGTCGATTACAAGATCGACAACAAATCTGCCGAGCCGGTTCAGGTGCAGTTCTATGGTCAGCTGAAGCAGACCGTGGCCACGCCGAAGGACCAGGAAGGTCATGCCATGGTAGCCAGCGCTTACCGTGGTGGCGCCTTCTCCAGCGAAGAGACTCGCTACAAGAAGTACACCTTCGACGAGATGAAAGATGCCGACCTGAACAAGACCACCAAGGGTGGTTGGGTCGCCATGCTGCAACACTACTTCGTCTCTGCCTGGGCACCGAATGCCGATGATACCAACAGCTTCTACAGCCGCGTGATCCCTGGTAAAGGCCAGGCCATCATAGGTTACAAGGCGCCGCTGGTTGACGTGGCCGCAGGCCAACAGGCCGAAGTGACCAGCAAGCTGTGGGTGGGTCCCAAGCTGCAAGACCAGATGGCCAACGTGGCAAACCACCTCGACCTGACCGTCGACTACGGCTGGCTGTGGTTCATCGCCCAACCGCTGCACTGGCTGCTGACCGTGTTCCACGGTTTCGTCCAGAACTGGGGTGTGGCCATCATCATGCTGACCCTGCTGGTTCGCGGCATCATGTTCCCGCTGACCAAGGCCCAGTACACCTCCATGGCCAAGATGCGCATGCTGCAACCCAAGATTGCGGCCCTGCGTGAGCGCTTCGGCGACGACCGCCAGAAGATGTCTCAGGGCATGATGGAGCTGTACAAGAAGGAGAAGGTCAACCCGCTGGGTGGCTGTCTGCCGATCCTGGTGCAGATGCCGATCTTCATCGCCCTTTACTGGGCCCTGATGGAATCCGTCGAACTGCGTCACGCGCCATTCGCGCTGTGGATCACCGATCTGTCAGTGAAGGACCCCTTCTTCGTGCTGCCAATCCTCATGGGTGCTTCCATGTGGTATCTGCAGAAGATGAGCCCGACCACGGTGACCGACCCGATGCAGCAGAAAGTGATGCAGTTCATGCCGATCATCTTCACTTTCATGTTCCTCTGGTTCCCGGCTGGCCTGACTCTGTACTGGTTGGTGAGTAACGTCATCTCCATTACCCAGCAGACCATCATCTATCGTCAGCTGGAGAAGAAAGGCCTGCACACGCGCAGCTAATCTTCCCGTGATGACAAAAGAGGCGGCCTTCGGGCCGCCTTTTTTATTACAATGTCTCCCACTACGTTTTCCTATCAGCGAACAAACGAGCCAAGCAAGATGACAACAGATACGATCGTGGCCCAGGCCACCGCGCCCGGCCGTGGCGGCGTTGGCATAGTCAGGGTCTCAGGCCCCGCCGCCGAACAGGTCGCAGAGATAGTGCTCGGCAAGCTCCCGCGGGTGCGCTACGCCGAATATCTGCCGTTCAGGGATGAGCAAGGCCAACCGCTGGATCAGGGCATAGCCCTGCTGTTCAAGGCCCCCAACAGCTTCACCGGCGAGGATGTGCTGGAGCTGCAGGGTCACGGCGGCCCCGTCATCATGGACATGCTGGTGCGCCGTATCCTGCAGATAAAGGGGCTGCGCCCTGCCCGTCCCGGCGAGTTCAGCGAGCGCGCCTTCATGAACGACAAGCTGGACCTGGCCCAGGCCGAAGCCATCGCCGATCTGATCGAAGCCTCCAGCGAGCAGGCCGCCCGCAGCGCCATGCACTCCCTGCAGGGGCAGTTCTCCAGTAAAATCCAGCAGCTGGTGGAGAGTCTGATCCGGCTGCGCATCTATGTGGAAGCCGCCATCGACTTCCCGGATGAGGAGATCGATTTTCTCTCCGACGGCAAGGTGGCGGGCGATCTCTACGCCATCATGGACGAGCTGGATGGCGTGCGCGGCGAAGCCAAGCAGGGAGCTCTGCTGCGGGAAGGGATGAAGGTGGTGATCGCCGGTCGTCCCAACGCCGGCAAGTCCAGCCTGCTCAACGCCCTGGCCGGGCGCGAATCCGCCATCGTCACCGAGATTGCCGGCACCACTCGCGACGTACTGCGCGAGCACATCCACCTGGATGGCATGCCGCTGCACATCATCGACACCGCCGGCCTGCGCGACACCCAGGATCAGGTGGAAAAGATCGGCATCGAGCGCGCCTGGGCAGAAATAGCGCAGGCCGACCGGGTGCTGTTCATGGTGGATGGCACAACGACCGATGCGATCGACCCGCGGGAAATCTGGCCGGAATTTGTTGATCGGTTGCCAAAAAACATCGGCCTCACGGTCGTGCGCAACAAGGCCGACCTGACCGGCGAAGATCTGGCTCCAAGCCAGGAGCTGGGCCATGCCGTCTACCGCATATCCGCCAAGACAGAGCTGGGGCTGCCCGCCCTGCGCGAGCACCTGAAAGCCTGCATGGGCTTCCAGGGCAACACCGAGGGGGGCTTCATGGCCCGCCGCCGCCACCTGGATGCGCTGGAGCGCGCTGCCGAGCGGTTGCTGGTGGCCAAGGACCAGCTGGAAATCTATGTCGCCGGTGAGCTGGTGGCCGAAGAGCTGCGCCTGGCGCAGGAGTCCCTGTCCGAGATCACCGGCGAGTTCAGCTCGGACGATCTGCTGGGCCGTATCTTCTCCAGCTTCTGCATCGGCAAGTAACGCCGCACGGCAGACAATAAAAAGCCCGGGTTTATCCCGGGCTTCTTTGTGCGTTTTTTCTTCGAAAACCTAGAGCCGACGCAGACACCACATGAAGTAAGCGCCCCCTAACAGGGTGGAGACCAGTCCGACCGGCACGTCCTGCGGGAACAGGATCTGCTGGCCGATCCAGTCCGCCGACACCATCAGCAGGGCGCCGGCAGCGGCGGCACCGAGCAGGTGCCAGCGTGCCCGCACCAGTCCCATCAGCTTGGCCATGTGCGGAGCCAGCAGACCGACGAAAGAGAGCGGCCCCACCACCAGGGTGGCACTGGCGGTGAGCACGGCCACCAGCAGCAGTATGGCGAGCTGGGCCCGGTTGAGGCGAATGCCCAGCGCGGTCGCCAGCGCCGACCCCATCGGCAGCAGATCGAGCCAGCGGCTGATGAGCAGGCAGGCTGCCAGCATCAATACCGCCAATGCCACCAGCCCATAAGCCACCGGCAGGGTGACGTAATAGGTGGAGCCGGACATCCAGGAAAGCAGCTGCTGCACCCGCATGTCGCCGTTGGCCAGTGCTATGGCCTGCAGCGGCTCGAACAGCGCCGTGATGGCGATGCCGGACAGCAGGATCCGCTCCGGCTGGAAGCCGTGCTTGCGGTTGACCAGCACCAGCAGCAAGAGGCAAGCGAAGGCGCCGATCAGGCCGCCCAACAGCATAATGGGCAGCGGTAAAGCCGGCAGCAGCAAGGCCGTCGCTATCACCCCCATGAAGGTACCGCCGCTCACCCCCAGCAGCTCAGGGCTCGCCATGGGGTTGTTGCTGACCCGCTGCAGCAGAGTGCCCGCCAACGCCAGCAAGACGCCGGCAGCACCGGCCGCCAGGGTGCGCGGCAGGCGCCACTCCAGCTGGGCCTGCCACCTGAGCCAGCTCGGCCAGCTCCAGCCAGCCATCCCCTGCCCGACCAGCAGGGAGCCTATGATGGCGAACCCCAGGCCAAGCAGCAGCAAGGTGAGCAGCCGAGTCGGGGCCGGATGCCGTGCGACCGACAGGCCGCTTGCCCCCTTCGGCGAGCCGGACTTCAGGGCCAGCCGCGGGATCAGCCAGAGCAGCAGCGGCGCCCCCAGCAAGGCCGTCATGGCACCGGTCGGGATCAGCACGGGCCAGACGTTGCTCAGGGTCTGCAGCAGCAGATCGGTGGCCGTCAGCAGCAGAGTCCCCAGGATTGGCCCCCACAACAGCCGTTGGCCGAGTTGACGGATCCCCAGCAGCCGTACCATGGCCGGCGCCGCCAGCCCGATGAAACCGATCAGCCCCACCACGCTCACCACGCAGGCGGTGACGAACACCGCCAGCCCGAGTCCGGCCAGTCGCAGCTGCTGAAGGGAAACCCCCAGACTGCGGGCGCTGGCATCATCCAGCTCCAGCACCGCCAGCGGGCGCACCAGCACAGCCGCCAGCCCTCCCGCCACCAGCAGGCGTGGCAGCAGATAGCTCACTCCGCTCCAGCTGTTCTGGGCCAGGGAGCCACTGCCCCATACCAGCAGTCCCTTCAGCTCCTCCTGAAAGAACAGCAGCAGCCCCATGCTGATGGCCGCCAGATAGAGGTTGATCACCAGTCCCGCAAATACTATGACCACCGGATTGAGCTGACGGCGCCAGGCCAGGGCGAACACCAGCGCCATGGCGAGGCTGCCACCGGCCATGGCGATCCACTCCCGCCCCAGCAGCAGCCAGGAGGGGGCAAACAGGGTCACCATCATCAGCGCCAGCTGGGCGCCGGAGGCCACCCCCAAGGTGGTCGGCGAGGCGAGCGGGTTGCGCAGCACCTGCTGCATCAGGGTGCCGGCCAGACCGAGGGCGGCTCCGGCCAGCAGAGTCACCGTCAGCCGGGGCAACCAGCTGAAGTGCACCACGGCCTGGCGGACATCATCCAGATTGGGCAAGAAGAGGGTCTGCCACCAGAGCGCGCCCGGTACCTGGCGCGCCAGATCCCAGCAAGCGAGCGAAAGGGTCAACCCCAGCAGGATCAAGGCAGTCCGCAGCAGCGGGGATGGGAATATGTGTTTCATTGACTATCTCCCCTGGCATCCTGCTGCAATGCTTCGCTGAGCAGGCTGGCGAAGCGGCGGGCGGCGAGCACGCCACCGAAGCTCCAGACCGCAGGCAGATGCAGCACAGGTGCCCGCTGCACCAGCGGCAGATGCTGCCACAGGCCGGGCTCCTGCAGCCGCTGGCTCACCCCGACGGGGATGGGATCCACCACCACCAGTCGCGCGACTGGCAACGTCATGAACTGCTCTATGCTGGCCACCGAGAAGCCCCAGGCATTGGTCTCTCCCTGCCAGGCGTTGCGCAGGCCAAGCCGCTGCATCACCGCCTCGAACAGGCTGTGGCGACCAAATACCCGCACGTGGCGCTCATCGATGAACTGCACCACCAGCAGGGGCGGCAGATCCGCTGGCAACTCGGCCCGCATCTGCGCCAGATCCCGATCAAGCCCGGCCAGCAGTCTCTCGGCCTCTGCCGTTTTGTTCACCAGCGCCCCTATGGTCAGGGTCGCCTCATGGAGCCGCTGCCACAGATCGGTTTGCGGATCATAGAGGGCGATGGACTGCACGGGTGCGATGCGGGACAGGGTTGGTGCCAACGGCGCCGCCAGCGGGGAGATGAGGATGCGATCGGGTTTCAACTCGGCCAGCAGCTCGCGATTGGGCTGAGCCCGCAGTCCTATATCCACCACCTCGGCCGGCAGCAGCGGCTCGCCGACCCAGGCACGGTAGGAACTGACATCCCCCACCGCCAGCGGGGTCACCCCCAGCGCCAGCAAGGTTTCGGCTATGGTCCAGTCAACGGTGGCGATGCGGGGTACCGGCGCGGAGGCGGTCGGAGACATATCGGCCTGCGCCACAAACGGCAGAAACAGGCTAATAAGGCAGGGCGCCATCTTCTTCAATAAACGGTTCAAGAGAGGCCCTCGGTCAGACAATGGCGATGGCATGGTCATGAGCCGGGTGGCGAATGACCTCCATCGGGAGGCCATGGTACATGGAGTGCAGGGTCTCGCCAGTCT
The DNA here is from genome assembly GCF_054052465.1 of Aeromonas enterica. Classification (NCBI taxonomy): domain Bacteria; kingdom Pseudomonadati; phylum Pseudomonadota; class Gammaproteobacteria; order Aeromonadales; family Aeromonadaceae; genus Aeromonas; species Aeromonas enterica. The sequence continues at coordinate 85,207 of NZ_JBSTYL010000013.1, forward strand.
GCAGTGATATGGGAACAAATAAACTCATCGGGATAACAAGCCTTATCTAAACGATGGCGATGGCGTGGTCATGGGCCGGGTGGCGAATGACCTCCATCGGGATGCCATAGATGGCGTGCAGGGTCTCGCTGGTCATGATCCGCTCTGGCTCGCCATGGGTGAGCAGGCGGCCCGAGTGCAGTGCCACCAGCCGATCGCAGAAGCGGGAGGCCATGTTGATGTCGTGGATGACTATGATAACGCCGAGGTTAAGCTGACGACTGAGCTGCTTGACCAGGGTCAGCACCTCCACCTGATGGGCCACGTCCAGCGCGGCCAGCGGCTCGTCCAGCAGGATGAAACGGCTCTCCTGGGCCAGCAGCATGGCCAGCCAGACCCGTCCCCGCTCGCCGCCGGAGAGGGTATCCACCAGCCGGTCGGCGAAGCGTTCGGTATGAGTGAGGGCGATGGCCCGCTCGACCTGACGCTGATCCTCCTCCCCCATGCGGCCCAGCAGGCCGCGCCAGGGATAGCGACCCATCTTCACCAGCTCGCGCCCGAGCAGATTCTCGGCGCTCGGCAGATGCTGGGGCAGATAGGCCACCTGACGGGCGAAGTCCCGGTTGCCCCACGCCTGCAGCGGCTTGTCATCGAACAGGATCTCGCCGTCACTCAGTGGCTGCTGGCGCGCCAGCAGCTTGAGCAGGGTGGATTTGCCCGAGCCGTTGTGGCCTATGAGGCCATAGACCCGGCCCTGCTCGAAACGCAGGTCCGTTGGGTGCAGCAGCTGGCGGTCATTTACCGCGAAGCTGGCGGCTTTCATCTCAAACATAAGCAATTCCTGTGCTGGCCTGATGCCAGTCTCATCGGTGCCGGCATCAAGCCGGCACCTCGCAATCCAGATGGGCGACGGCATCCCGGCTGACCTGCTCGCGTCGTTCGCCGGTCAGCTCGATAAGCTGACCCTGGCGCATCTCCAGCAGGCGATCGGCCAGCGCGAAGTAGTGATCGTCGTGGCTGATGGCGATCACCGTCTTGCCCATCGCCTTGAGGCGCGGCAGCAGCAGCAGATAGAAGATGCGGCGGAACTGGGGATCCTGATCCGCAGCCCACTCGTCAAACAGCATCACCTCGCGCTGCTCAGCCAGCGCCAGCAGCAGGGCGACCCGCTTGCGCTGACCCTGGGAGAGGTCGATATCGGCGATGAAGCCATCCTCGATGGCGATCTTGCTGCCCATCTGCAACCGATCCAGCCACTCGGCCACCAGCTCGGCCTTGGGCTCGGGCCCCAGCAGGTGCTGGAACAGGTGGTAGTCGGTGAAGATGGCGGAGAAGAGCGCCAGATAGGCGTTGCGATCCGTGACGGGTTCGCCATCCAGCAGGATCCGGCCCGACACCGGCTGATAGAGGCCGGTCAGCAGCATGGCCAGGGTCGACTTGCCGGAGCCGTTGCCGCCTATGATGAAGACTTGCTCCCCCCGCTCGATCACCAGATTGATGGGGCCCACGGCGAAGCCCCCCTCCCCCTGATAGTGAAAGCTCACCTGCTCCAGCTCGATGCGTTGCCAGGCACGGGGCGCGGGCGGCAGCGGGAAGTCGGGATCCGGCTCGGCCAGCGCCAGTGCGGCTATCTTGTCGAATGCCACCTGGGCGGAGAGCAGGGTCGGCAGGGCGCCAATCCCCTGCAACAAGGGCGTGCGCAGGAACAGCAGGGTCAGCGCGAAGGTGGCGGCCACATTGGTGTTGGCCCAGCCGAGGCCATTGGCCAGGAAGAAGACCAGGCCGATGGCCCCCAGCATCATGATATTCGACCAGTTCACCGCGCTCAGGTGATAGGTGTCGGCGCGGATGATCTGCTGGCGATAGTCACGGGCGTTCTGCTCATAGAGCTGGTGGTAGACGAAATGGGCCCGCTCGCGATTGAGCGCCAGCTCCTTGCTGCCGGCTATGATGGCCTGATAGTTCTGGTAGAGCCTGTCCTCGGCCTGACGCATATGGGACAGGTGGTGATAGACGCGGTTCACCAGCAGCCAGCCCACCACCATGGTGACAGTGACCCAGAGGGCGGTGACGCCGAGCAGGGCCGGCGAGAGCCAGCCGAGATAGAGGGCCGAGCCCAGGGTGAGCACCAGCCCCTGTACCAGCTCGGGCAGGCGCACGAAGGCGATGGTGATCTGGCCTATGTCGCTGGAGAGGGAGGCCAGCAGCGGCCCCTGGCCAAGCTGGCGAATGCGGGCGACATCGGTATCCAGCAGTTGCTTGAGCAGACGGCCCCGCAACCGGTAGACAAAATGATGACCGAGTGTAGTCAAGGCCAATTGAGAGCCGAGTGTGATCACCAGCAGCAACAGTATCAAACCAAGCAGTTGGCCAAGTACCGGCAGCGGATCGCCGACGGATTCGACAAGAGAGTGATTGATAAAGGCAATGACGCCGATCCCGCTCACTGCGCTGAGCAGGCTGAGCAGGGTAATGGCGATGAAGGGCCAACGATATTGGCGGTAAACCAGAGACAAGAGTTCCATAACGGACCGGTATTCTAGAGATATGCCAGGAGCAATGTGCAGGGAAAAAGGAGGGCGGGAGCCTGGGCCCCCACCCTTCCTCTATTACCAGCGGTAGTTGATGCTGCCCACTACGCTGCGCGGCTCGCCGTAGTAGCAGTAGTAGTCACAACTCGCCACATAGGTATCACCCAGCAGGTTGTTGACGTTGAGCTGGGCTCGCCAGTTCTTGGCAAAGTCATACCCGATCATCGCATCCCACACGGTATGGGCCGACACCTGAGCCGAACCATAGATGGGGGTGTAGTCCGCATTCACGGCACCTATGCCGACACTGGAGCCGACATAACGCACGCCGGATCCCAGTTCCAGACCGGAAACCGGACCCTGCTGCACCTTGTAGTTGCCCCAGAAGGAGGCCTGGTGGCGCGGGATCAGGCTGGCACGGCGATCCCCCTTGCCGGTGTCGTTGGTCTTGGCATCGGTATAGGTGTAGGCGGCGGTCAGACGCAGTGCCTCGGTGGCCTGCACGCTCCCTTCCAGCTCGACACCCCGGGAGGTCACTTCGCCGGCCTGGGTCTGCTGACCTGAACCGGTGGAGACGAGCGAGTTGGTCTGCTCCAGATCGAACAGCGCCAGGTTGATGTAGCCGTCGAGGAAGCTGGGCGCGTACTTGACGCCTGTCTCGTACAGGGTGCCCTTGAGCGGCTTGTAGGATTGACTGGTGTTGGGATCTATCCCCGGCAACACCTCGAACGACTCGGCGTAGGCAATATAAGGAGAGAGACCGTTGTCGGCCAGGTACATCAGGCTGCCGGAGAGGGAGAGCTCGTGATCATACTGCTTCTCGTTCTTGCCCTTGGCTTCGCTGATGTTGTGGGTCTCCACGTAGTCGAAGCGGCCGCCGCCGGTCAGCAACCAGCGATCGTCCCAGCGAACCTGGTGCTGCGCGTAGAGGCCGCTCTGGCCCTTGGTGCTCTTCTGGTGGGTGGCGGTGGATTCATCAAAACCGGGGAAGCCGCTGTAATCCGGGTTCATGGTGTTGATGGAGCCCATGCCGTAGTTGTCGGCTTCCTGGCCTTCATTGACGTGACGCTGCAGATCCAGCCCCAGCAGCAGGGTCTGTTCCGTGCTGTCGGTGTTCCAGTACCCCACCATCTGGTTGTCCATGGTGGCACTCTTGGTGTTGCCATCCCGGTAGACCAGACCGCGGAAGGCGGTGGTGCCTTCATAGGTCGGGAAGATATAGGTCTGACGCAGCAGCAGATCGTTGTAGTTGAAGCGGACGTTCTGCTTGAACTCCCAGGTCTGGTTGAGCTGGTGGGCCAGCTCGTAGCCGGTGGAGATCTGGGTGTTGCGGTTGCGATCGTAATCCGGCTGGCTCAGGTTGGTGGAGGGATCGATCTGGCCGCCGCTGGTATTGAGCGTGCCGTAGACGGGGAAGAAGCCGTTGGTCGGTACCCCTTCGTCGTGCAGCAAGCTGGCCAGCAGGGTCAGGCTGGTGCGATCCGAGAGATCAAAGGTCACGCTCGGTGCCAGATAGACGCGATCGTTGTAAGTGCCATCCAGCACGCCATCACGCTCTTTATAGAGGGCAACCATGCGGTAACGGCTGTTGTCGGTCAGCGCATCGGAGACATCCACCCCGATCTGGCGATGATCCCGGCTGCCCAGCTGCAGATCCAGCAGCCCCTGCGGGGTGGCGGTCGGCCGCTTGCTGATGGCATTGATCACGCCGCCGGGAGGCGCCTCGCCGTAGAGGATCGAGGCCGGCCCTTTCAGCACTTCCACGCTCTCCAGGCCGAACGGCTCGGGTGTCCAGACATAGTAACCTGTGCCGAACAGGCGGTTGCCGTCCAGATAGGAGGCGGCATCGAAGCCGCGCACCTTGAACCAGTCGGTATTGTTGTCGGAGCCATAGAGGCCGGTCAGCACGCCGGAGCGGTAGCGCAGGGACTCGTCAAGCTGCTGCACGGCGCGCTGATCCAGATCCTCGCGGTTGACCACTGAGACGGCGCGAGGCGTCTCGGCCATGGGCACTTCCACCTTCATGGCGGTGCCTGTCACCACCATGGTTTCGCTGGCCTCGGGCAGTTCTTTCGGTTGTTCAGCCAGTACTGGCAGGCTTGCCAGCAGGCAGGAGAGCGGCAGCAGATGCTGTGCCCCTCTCTTTCGCATCGCTGCGATTGGGGTGTTTTTTTGCGCAATCATATAAGTGTCTCAAATATCAATGAGTTGTTTCTGGTTTCTTATTATTGGTGCCCGGTCATGCCGGTCGGCCCGGTTCCTCAGGCGAATAAAGCAGCGTCATGCTACTACAGGAGCCATGATCGAATCGATTCAATAATTGCTAATCATTTGCATCTGCATTGTTACTTAACGTATCAGGCAGGCGACTTTCGGGCAGAAGAGGAAGGGAGCAGACAGGGGCATCTCTGCTAAAAAGATCGGAGGAAAGAAGAAAGCGAGGGATCCTGCTTTATATAAGGAAAGAAAAGAGGATCCATTATCCCCAAGCTTTATCCATATTTATCCACACCCTTTGACGGTAGAATCCGGGTTCCGCATTTTTCAGGATCCATTCCATGGCCAAACTCAATCTCGTCGTCGGCTCCATGCTGGGCGCCGCCGAATATGTCGCAGACCACGTCGCCAACCTGCTGGAACAGGCAGGCCATCAGGCCGAGATCCACAATCCGGCCACGCTGGCCGAGGTGCTGGCCGAACCGGACGCCATCCTGCTGGTGGTCACGTCCACCCACGGCGCTGGCGATGTGCCCGACAACCTGCAACCCTTCGCCAAGGATCTTGCCGAGCAGCATCCGGATCTTAATGCCTTGAAATATGGCGTGATCGCCCTCGGCGACAGCAGTTATGACACCTTTTGCCAGGGTGGCAAGACGCTGGATCGGCTGCTGGCCGAGTGCGGCGCCAGCCGGATCGGGGATCGTCTCGACATAGATGTCACCCAGCACGAGATCCCGGAAGATGCCGCCGAAGCCTGGATCCAGGGCTGGATGCCATTGATCGCCTGATCAGGGCCTGGGAGATCCGGCAGAAAAGTCTTGATCTCCCCGTTTATCCCCAGATCGCTATCCACCAGGTTATTAACAGATTGATCCTGACGACTTGTTCTACATGGTTACCCACAACGACCGGGGGTAATGTGCATAACTACAGTGTAAAGCTCTGCAAAACCTATAGTTATCCATGTATGAGATCCAGCCCGCCAGCCGCCTGTGTATAAAAGCACTGGTTATCCCCCTGTTCACGGGGCCAGGATCCAAGCTTTTCCACAAGCTGAGATCGCCTTTAAGCAGATGATCTTTATGATCAAAAAGCGCTTATCAACAGAAATGGTGGATCCTAATAAAAGATCCAATAAAAGATCGATCTAAAGATCCTTAAGATCTATTAAGTGGATCCTCCCTCCATACTGACCGTTAAGTAGACGTTCCCCTCTGGACGCGAAACAGATAGAATGTTCCGCCCTCGAGCCCAGGCAAACAACGATCTTCAGACGTGCAGATCAAGGTGATCCCAATGCAATACCATGAACAATTTGATGTGATCGTCGTCGGTGGCGGTCATGCAGGAACCGAAGCAGCAACAGCGGCAGCCCGTATGGGTCTGAATACCCTGTTGCTGACCCACAATATCGATACGTTGGGACACATGTCCTGTAATCCGGCGATCGGTGGGATCGGCAAGGGACACCTGGTCAAGGAAGTTGACGCCCTCGGCGGGATCATGGCGCGAGCCACAGATCTTGGCGGGATCCAGTTCCGTACCCTGAACTCCTCCAAGGGACCCGCGGTACGAGCCACCCGTGCTCAGGCGGATCGACTGCTCTACAAAGCCGTCGTTCGCCAGATGCTCGAGAACTATCCGAACCTGAAGATCTTCCAGCAAGCCTGTGACGATCTGATCATGGACGGGGATCGTGTTGCCGGTGTGGTGACCCAGAGCGGGATCCGCATCAGCGGCAAGACGGTAGTGCTGACCGTAGGCACCTTCCTGAATGGCTTGATCCACATCGGGATGGAAAACTACAAGGGCGGCCGTGCCGGGGATCCTCCCTCGATCACCCTGGCTCAACGGCTGCGCGAGATGCCGCTGCGCATCGATCGTCTCAAGACGGGTACACCGCCGCGGATCGATGCACGCAGCGTCGATCTCTCCGTTATGCAGGCCCAGTACGGCGATGATCCGCGCCCTGTCTTCTCGTTTATCGGCAACGCCAGCCAGCATCCCCGTCAGGTGCCCTGCTACGTCACCCACACCAACGAGCGTACCCACGACGTGATCCGCAACAATCTGGATCGCAGTCCCATGTACGCCGGGGTGATCGAAGGGATCGGTCCGCGCTACTGCCCGTCGATCGAAGACAAGATCACCCGCTTCGCGGACAAGACGGCACACCAGATTTTTGTCGAGCCGGAAGGCCTGACCACCCACGAGCTCTATCCGAACGGGATCTCCACCAGCCTGCCATTCGACGTGCAGGTGCAGATTGTGCGTTCCATTCGTGGTTTCGAAAATGCCCACATCACCCGCCCCGGCTACGCCATCGAATATGACTTCTTCGATCCGCGGGATCTCAAGGCCAACATGGAGAGCAAATGCATCGGCAACTTGTTCTTCGCCGGCCAGATCAACGGCACCACGGGTTACGAAGAGGCCGCGGCCCAGGGCCTGATGGCCGGTTTGAACGCCGGTCTGCGTGCCCAGGACAAGGATCCCTGGCATCCGCGCCGGGATCAGGCCTACATGGGCGTGATGATGGACGATCTCTCCACCCTGGGGACCCGCGAGCCCTACCGCATGTTCACCAGCCGCGCCGAATATCGCCTGCTGCTGCGGGAAGACAACGCCGACCTGCGCCTGACCGCCATCGGCCGCGAGCTGGGTCTGGTGGATGACGAGCGCTGGGGCAAGTTCAACGCCAAGGTGGAACAGGTGGAGCTGGAGCAGCAGCGCATTCGTTCGACCTGGATCCATCCGCAACATCCGTCGCTGGAGGCGGTCAACGCGCTGGTCAATGCCCCGCTGACCCGCGAGCAGAGTCTGGAAGAGCTGCTGCGTCGTCCCGAGGTGACCTACGATGCGCTGATGGCCATCGAAGGCGTGGGTCCGGCGCTGAGCGATCGCGCCGCCGCCGATCAGGTGGAGATCCAGATCAAGTACGCCGGTTACATCGAACGTCAGCACGACGAGGTGGAGAAACAGCTGCGCAACGAGAACACCCTGTTGCCGCTGGACATGAACTACCGCGACGTCAACGGTCTCTCCAACGAGGTGATCGCCAAGCTGAGCGATGCCAGGCCGCAGACCATAGGTCAGGCTTCCCGCATCTCCGGCATCACCCCGGCAGCCATCTCCATCCTGCTGGTTCACCTGAAAAAACACGGCCTGCTGCGTAAAACCGCCTGAGGATCCCCATGCTGGAAAGATTGAACGGCCTGCTCATGCAGGCCGGTATTGTTATCACCGACACCCAAAAGACCCAGTTGGTTCAGCTTGTCGAGTTGCTGCACAAGTGGAACAAGGCTTACAATCTCACCTCGGTGCGTGATCCGGACGCCATGCTGGTCAAGCATATCCTCGACAGCCTGGTGGTGAGCCCTCACCTGCACGGTGAACGTTTCATCGATGTGGGCACTGGTCCAGGACTGCCTGGCTTGCCGCTGGCCATCATCAATCCGGACAAGCAGTTTGTGCTGCTGGACAGTCTGGGCAAGCGGATCAACTTCATCCGCCAGGTGATCCAGGAGCTGGGTTTGACCAATGTGACGCCCGTCAAATCCCGGGTTGAAGAGTATCGGCCCGAGGTGGGCTTCGATGCGGTACTCAGTCGGGCTTTTGCCTCGCTGGAGGACATGCTGACCTGGTGTCATCATCTGCCGTCAGCCCAGGGCAGCTTTTTGGCGCTCAAGGGACAATACCCGGGGCCCGAGCTGGCTCAACTGCCTGCCAACATACGTCTGGTCGCCTCCCATCAACTGGTGGTGCCGGAACTGGAAGGCGAACGTCATCTGCTGGAATTCAAACATGTCCAGCCCGAATAGGGTCGCAGTTTCATTTAGGGGATAGTGTGGGAAAAGTCATCGCCATAGCCAACCAGAAGGGTGGAGTGGGTAAAACCACCACCTGTGTGAATCTGGCCGCCTCTCTGGCCGCCACCCGGCGCAAGGTGCTGGTGATCGATCTGGATCCGCAGGGCAATGCCACCATGGGCAGCGGCGTCGACAAGTACGAAGTCGAACGCACCGCCTATGAGCTGCTGATCGAAGACGCCCCCATTGGCGAGGTGATCATCCCCGAAACCTCGGGGGGCTATCACCTCATCGCCGCCAACGCCGACGTGACCGCGGCTGAAATTCGCCTGATGGAATTCTTTGCCCGCGAGATCCGCCTGCGCAATGCGCTGGCCTCGGTTCGGGACAAATACGATTATATTTTCATCGACTGCCCGCCTTCTCTCAACATGCTGACCGTGAACGCCATGGCCGCCGCCGATTCCGTGCTGGTGCCCATGCAGTGTGAATACTATGCACTGGAAGGGCTTACCGCCTTGGTTGACACCATCAGCAAGCTGGCAGCCGTGGTCAATCCGGAGCTGAAGATCGAAGGGGTGCTGCGCACCATGTTCGATCACCGCAACCGGCTGGCCAATGATGTGTCCGATCAGCTGAAACAGCATTTCGGGGACAAGGTCTATCGCACCATCATCCCCCGCAACGTAAGACTGGCGGAGGCGCCGAGCTTCGGTGCCCCGGCCATGCACTATGACAAATCATCGGTGGGCGCCAAGGCCTATCTGGCGCTGGCGGGCGAGATGCTGCGCCGCCAGGAGCAGGAGCGTCAGGTGACCATCGCAGACCGAGAGAGCATATGACGCCGAAAAAACGTGGACTGGGCAAGGGGCTGGATGCCCTGCTCAGCACCAGCACGGCCGCGCGCCAGAAACAGGTGATGAGCGACCAGCGTACCGAGCAGGCCATGGCCCCCACCAATCAGGGGGAGCTGCGCAGGCTGCCGGTGGAGTGGTTGCAGTCCGGCAAGTACCAGCCACGCAAGGACATGTCGCAGGATGCACTGGAAGACCTGGCCAATTCCATCCGCGCCCAGGGCGTGATCCAGCCGATCGTGGTGCGCCCCCTCGGTGAGCAATCCTTCGAAATCATCGCTGGCGAGCGACGCTGGCGTGCCTCCCAGCTGGCCCGGCTCGATGTGGTGCCCTGTATCGTCAAGGATGTGCCCGACGAGGCGGCCGTCGCCATTGCGCTGATTGAGAACATCCAGCGCGAAGATCTCAATGCCATCGAAGAGGCGGTTGCCCTGCAGCGGCTGCTGACCGAATTCGAGTTGACCCACCAGCAAGTGGCCGAGGCGGTAGGCAAGTCCCGCACCACTGTCACCAACCTGTTGCGCCTCAACCAGCTCAACGAGGATGTAAAGCGGTTCGTCGAGCACGGTGACCTCGACATGGGTCATGCTCGCGCCCTGCTGGCTTTGAGCGGACAGGCCCAGTCCGAGCTGGCCAAGCTGGTTGCCCAGAAGGGGCTGACAGTGCGAGATACCGAGAAACTGGTTCAAAAAGCGCTGGAACCGGCAAAAGCCAAGGTTGAACCGATCCGTGATCCCCAGTTTGGTTACCTGGAGCGCCAGATTTCAGAAAAAATTGGCAATCCGGTACAACTTCAGCCGGGGAAGCAGGATAGTGGCAAGTTAGTAATTAGTTACGAGAACTTGGCAGATTTGGACCGGGTATTGGGCTATTTCGGCCTGTCAGAAACGTGATTTTTACGCTTTTTGTAGTAATAAAACATCCATTCCTTTTGATATGGACATAACCTTGATTCTGTGCGGAAAGCCGCAAAAATTAAGGATTTTTGCCATGTTGCAATAGCTGTCTTCAAGGGTATAATTTGACCGGCTTTTAGGGCTGTAAACACGGGGTCTTCGGATCCCGATTTTTTACAGTTCTGTAATGTTCAGGGGTAGGTTGGTGAAGCAGAAAATAGCCTTGGAAGGTTTGACGCTGGCCTTGGCTATGCTCGTTTGTCAGCTCGTCCTGATCCTGGCGATCAGTACCGTCTGGTTTTACCAGGCCGGTGCGTTTGCCGGACGTTCCTCCCTCTATGGGGGGAGCATGTACTGGGTTCCTCAAGCCCTGTTCACACTCTGGGTTCTGCGCCGCAAGGTGACGAAGGAGAGTGTGGGCCTGGTTCTGCGGGACTTTTATGGTGGGGCAGGGATTAAGCTCATTACTACAACAGGACTTTTCGCCCTGATGTTTGGCGCCGCGATCGAGGTCGATACCGCCTCGTTCTTTGCCACTTATATCCTCGCCCTCGTTGTACAGTGGATAGTCTCATTCACGCTTAACAACCACTATTAGGAAAACTCATGTCTGCAACCGGAGAAGTCCTGACTCCTCAGGGATATATCTCCCACCATCTGACCCATCTGCAAGTCGGGTCTGGGTTCTGGACAGTCAATGTCGACTCAATGATATTTTCTGTTCTGTTGGGCACTCTGTTTATCTGGTCTTTCCGCCGTGTAGCCGTCAACGCTACCAGCGGTGTGCCCGGTAAGCTGCAGTGCTTTGTGGAGATGCTGGTCGAGTTTGTGAGTGGTAACGTCAAGGACATCTTTCACGGTCGTAACAAGGTCATCGCACCTTTGGGCCTGACGGTGTTTGTGTGGATCTTCCTGATGAACCTCATGGATCTGATCCCCGTTGACTTTATCCCCCACGCTGCACAGTTGATGGGTGTTCCCTATCTGCGTGTGGTTCCCTCTGCTGACGTTAACATCACCATGTCCATGGCTTTGGGCGTGTTCTTCTTGATCCTGTACTACAGCATCAAGGTCAAGGGTATCAGCGGGTTTGTGAAGGAGCTGACGCTTCAGCCTTTCAACCACCCTGCTGCCATCCCGGTTAACTTCATCCTTGAAACCGTCACGTTGATTTCCAAACCTGTTTCTCTGGGTCTACGACTGTTCGGCAACATGTATGCTGGCGAACTGATCTTTATCCTGATTGCGGGTTTGTTACCCTGGTGGTCACAGTGGATCCTGTCCGTGCCTTGGGCAATTTTCCACATCCTGATCATAACTTTGCAGGCGTTTATCTTCATGGTTCTGACCATCGTATATCTGTCGATGGCACAAGAAGACCATGGTTGATGCAACTCAAATAATCCTTTTTATACAATCAATTACATCTAAATAAATGGAGATCCTCATGGAAAACTTGAACATGGACCTGCTGTACATCGCTGCTGCAATGATGATGGGTCTGGCGGCTATCGGCGCGTCCATCGGTATCGGTATCCTGGGTGGCAAGTTTCTGGAAGGTGCAGCTCGTCAGCCTGACCTGATCCCTGTTCTGCGTACCCAGTTCTTCATCGTGATGGGTCTGGTGGATGCGATCCCGATGATCGCCGTTGGTCTGGGTCTGTACGTGATGTTTGCGGTTGCTGGCTAAGTCTCAACGACTCCCAGGCATAACCCATTAACTAACTAAGAGGACATAGGCTGTGAATATCAACGCCACCCTCCTCGGCCAAGCAATTGCTTTTTTCTTCTTCGTAGTGTTTTGCATGAAGTACGTGTGGCCGCCGCTGATGGCAGCCATCGAAGCCCGTCAGAAAGAAATTGCTGATGGTCTCTCTTCCGCAGAGCGTGCCAAGAAAGATCTGGATTTGGCCAAGGCCAACGCCACCGATCAGCTGAAAGAAGCCAAGCTCCAGGCTGCAGAAATCATTGAACAGGCTAACAAACGTAAAGCCCAGATCATTGATGAGGCTGCTGTCGGAGCCCAGACTGAGCGGGAAAAAATCCTGGCTCAGGGCCGCGCCGAGCTCGAAGCTGAACGTCATCGTGCCAAAGAAGAACTGCGTAAGCAGGTTGCTGCTCTTGCCATTGCTGGTGCAGAGAAGATCCTGGCGCGTCACATCGACCAGGCTGCCAACAGCGACATCGTCGACAAACTGGTAGCAGAACTGTAACGGGAACGGGGCTATGTCTGAACTGACTACAATCGCTCGCCCCTACGCCAAGGCTGCTTTCGAGTTTGCCGTTGAGCACAAGGCGGTTGACCAGTGGCTGGGGATGCTCGGCTTCGCTGCACAAGTAGCGGAGAACGAAACCATTCACAACCTGGTGAACGGCTCTGTCGCTGCCGAAGAACTGGCAAATCTCTTTGTCGGTATCTGTGGTGAGCAACTCGACGAGCATGGCCAGAACCTGATCCGGGTGATGGCTGAGAATGGTCGCTTGGGTGTGCTGCCGGCGGTCGTTGCTGAATTCGTCGCGTTCAAGGCTGAACTGGATAAAGAAGTTCAGGCTGACGTGATTTCGGCGACCGAACTGACCGACCAGCAGAAAGCCGCTATTCAGGCTTCTCTGGAACAACGTCTCGCGCGCAAAGTGAAGCTGAATTGCAGCATGGATGCGTCCTTGATGGCCGGGGTGCTCATCAAGGCCGGTGATCTGGTAATCGACGGCTCTGTCCGCGGTAAGCTGGATCGCATGGCTGACGCGCTGCAATCTTGATTGGGGTATTAGAGCATGCAACTGAATTCCACTGAAATCGCCGAGCTTATCAAGCAGCGCATCGCGCAGTTTGATGTCAAAAGCGAAGCGCGTAACGAAGGTACCATCGTCTCTGTGAGCGACGGTATCATTCGTATTCACGGCCTGGCCGATGCCATGCAAGGTGAGATGATCGAGCTGCCGGGCAACCGCTTCGCTCTGGCATTGAACCTGGAGCGTGACTCCGTCGGTGCTGTGATCATGGGTTCCTATGACGGTCTGTCAGAAGGAATGAAAGTAAAAGGCACTGGCCGTATTCTGGAAGTGCCGGTCGGTCGTGGTCTGTTGGGCCGGGTGCTGAACACCCTGGGTCAGCCGATCGATGGTAAAGGTCCGGTCGAAAACGACGGCTTCTCGCCGATCGAAGTGATCGCCCCGGGCGTTATCGAGCGCAAGTCCGTTGACCAGCCGGTTCAGACCGGTCTGAAAGCCATCGATGCCATGATCCCAATCGGTCGTGGCCAGCGTGAACTGATCATCGGTGACCGTCAGGTGGGCAAGACCGCCATTGCGATCGACACCATCATCAACCAGAAAGACTCCGGCATTAAGTGTGTCTACGTTGCGATTGGCCAGAAGGCCTCCACCATCGCCAACGTGGTGCGCAAGCTGGAAGAGCACGGCGCGCTGGCCAACACCATCGTCGTTGTTGCTTCTGCGTCTGAAGCCGCTGCCCTGCAGTACCTGGCACCCTATGCCGGTTGCTCCATGGGTGAGTACTTCCGTGACCGCGGTGAAGACGCGCTGATCATCTATGATGACCTGTCCAAGCAGGCCGTAGCTTATCGCCAAATCTCCCTGCTGCTGCGCCGTCCGCCAGGACGTGAAGCCTACCCGGGTGACGTTTTCTATCTGCACTCCCGTCTGCTTGAGCGTGCTGCTCGCGTCAACGCCGAGTACGTAGAAAAGTTCACCAATGGTGCCGTGAAAGGCCAGACCGGTTCTTTGACCGCGTTGCCGATCATCGAAACCCAGGCCGGTGACGTGTCTGCATTCGTACCGACCAACGTGATCTCCATCACCGATGGTCAGATCTTCCTGACGTCACAGCTGTTCAACTCCGGTATTCGTCCGGCGGTTGACCCGGGTATCTCCGTATCCCGTGTGGGCGGTGCCGCTCAGACCAAGATCGTCAAGAAGCTGTCTGGTGGTATCCGTACCGCACTGGCCCAGTATCGCGAGCTGGCGGCATTCGCCCAGTTCTCTTCCGATCTGGACGAGGCAACTCGCAAGCAGCTGGATCACGGTGTGAAAGTGACCGAGCTGATGAAGCAGAAACAGTACTCTCCGATGAGCGTGGCCCAGCAGTCGCTGGTGCTGTTCGCCGCCGAGAAAGGCTATCTCTCCGATGTCGAGCTGAACAAGATCGTCGACTTCGAAGCCGCTCTGCTCTCTTACGCCAATACCCAGCATGCTGAGCTGATGGCTGAAATCAATGCCAAAGCCGACTACAACGACGCGATCGTTGGCAAGCTGACTGCGTTGCTGGATGACTTCAAGGCAACCCAGACCTGGTAAGCGTGTGTGGCAGCGCGAGCTGCCACCTGATGGAGAGTAAGAGATGGCCGGCGCAAAAGAGATACGTAACAAGATCGGGAGTGTGAAAAACACTCAGAAGATCACCGGCGCTATGGAAATGGTGGCAGCAAGCAAGATGCGCCGTGCGCAAGAACGCATGTCTGCCAGCCGTCCGTACGCTGAAACCATGCGCAAGGTGATCGGCCATATCGCCCAGGGGAACTTGGAATACAAGCACCCCTACCTCATGGAACGTGAGGTCAAGCGAGTGGGTTACATAGTCGTCTCCACCGACCGTGGCCTGTGTGGCGGTTTGAACATCAACCTGTTCAAGGCTGCCCTCAATGATATGAAGCAATGGAGCGCGAAAGGTGCCAAGGTTGACCTGGCATTGATCGGCAACAAGGCCTCCAACTTCTTTGAACGGCACGGCGCCAAGGTGAAAGCTCATGTCGCAGGACTGGGTGACAACCCGAGCGTCAATGACCTGATTGGTTCAGTCAAGGTCATGCTGAAGGCTTACGACAACGGTGAGATTGACAAGCTGTACCTGGTGTACAACAAGTTCGTCAACACCATGGTGCAGCAACCACGAGTCGATCAACTGCTGCCTTTGCCCGTAACTGAAGACAGCAAGCTCGCCAAGAAGCAACACTGGGATTACCTCTATGAGCCGGATCCCAAGCAGCTGCTGGATACCCTGTTGATTCGCTACGTCGAATCCCAGGTGTACCAGGGGGTGGTAGAAAACTTGGCAAGTGAACAGGCAGCCCGAATGGTTGCCATGCAAGCCGCGACTGACAACGCCGGTAACCTGATTAACGATCTGCAACTGGTATACAACAAGGCCCGTCAGGCCAGTATTACCCAGGAGCTGACAGAGATCGTATCCGGTGCTGCTGCGGTGTAAGGCAAGGGTTATCAAAGGTTTAGAGGATTTGACATGAGTAACGGTTTCATCGTCCAAATCATCGGCGCTGTGGTGGACATCGAGTTCCCGCAGAATGCCGTGCCCCAGGTGTACGATGCACTGAAGGTCGTCAGCGAAGGTCAAGGCCTGGGTCTGGTGCTGGAAGTGCAGCAACAGATCGGCGGCGGCGTCGTTCGTTGCATCACCATGGGCTCCTCCGACGGTCTGCGTCGTGGGTTGGAAGTAATGAATAGTGGTAAATCCATCCAGGTGCCGGTCGGCGTATCGACTCTGGGTCGGATCATGAACGTACTGGGCGATCCGATCGACGAAAAAGGTCCGATCGGTGAGGAAGAGCGTTGGTCCATCCACCGCGCGGCTCCCAGCTACGAAGATCAGTCCAACAGCAACGACCTGCTGGAAACCGGCATCAAGGTTATCGACCTGGTATGCCCGTTCGCCAAGGGTGGTAAAGTCGGTCTGTTCGGTGGTGCCGGTGTTGGCAAGACCGTCAACATGATGGAGCTGATCCGTAACATCGCCATCGAGCACAGCGGTTATTCCGTGTTCGCCGGTGTAGGTGAGCGTACCCGTGAGGGTAACGACTTCTACCACGAGATGATGGAGTCCAACGTACTGGACAAAGTATCTCTGGTTTACGGTCAGATGAACGAGCCGCCCGGAAACCGTCTGCGCGTGGCGCTGACCGGCCTGACCATGGCCGAGAAGTTCCGTGACGAGGGTCGTGACGTGCTGTTCTTCGTGGACAACATCTACCGTTACACCTTGGCCGGTACTGAAGTATCCGCACTGCTGGGCCGTATGCCGTCCGCAGTAGGTTACCAGCCGACCCTGGCCGAGGAGATGGGTGTTCTGCAAGAGCGCATCACCTCCACCCGGACCGGTTCCATCACCTCAGTCCAGGCCGTTTACGTGCCTGCGGATGACTTGACCGACCCGTCTCCGGCGACCACCTTCGCCCACTTGGACGCCACCGTTGTTCTGTCCCGTCAGATCGCGGCTCTGGGTATCTACCCGGCCGTTGACCCGCTGGACTCCACCTCCCGTCAGCTGGATCCGCTGGTGGTAGGCAAGGAGCACTACGAGACCGCTCGTGGTGTACAGACAGTACTGCAGCGCTACAAAGAGCTGAAGGACATCATCGCCATCCTGGGTATGGATGAACTGTCAGAAGAAGACAAACTGACTGTAGCCCGTGCCCGTAAGATCGAGCGTTTCCTGTCCCAGCCGTTCTTCGTGGCAGAAGTGTTTACCGGTTCTCCGGGCAAATACGTGCCGCTGAAAGAGACTATCCGTGGTTTCCAGGGCATCCTGAAAGGCGAGTATGACGATCTGCCTGAGCAGGCGTTTTACATGGTTGGCAGCATCGACGAAGTCGTCGAGAAATCCAAGAAACTGTAAGCCTCGATAGGAGGGCCCATGGCTGAGATGATCTCCTTTCACCTGGATGTGGTGAGCGCCGAAGGGAAACTTTTTTCCGGTCGGGTGCAATCTGCTCAGGTATCAGGCTCCGAAGGTGAGCTGGGTCTCCGTCACGGTCATGCTCCGTTGCTGACTGCCATCAAGCCGGGCCTGGTCCGCTTGATCAAGCAAAATGGTAGCGAAGAGGTGCTGTATATTTCCGGCGGCATGCTGGAAGTGCAACCCGAAGCCGTGACCGTGCTGGCGGATACTGCGATTCGTGCCAACGATTTGGATGAGGCGAAAGCCCAGGAAGCCAAACGTGCGGCCGAAGAGCGGATCCACAGCTCCCATGGTGATATCGACTATGCCCAGGCCGCTACCGAGCTGGCCAAGGCGATGGCCCAACTGCGGGTTATCGATATCGTCAAAAAGAATTACCGTTAAGTTCGGTGATGCAAAAAGCGACCTTCGGGTCGCTTTTTTTTTACTCGTTGGATAGACTCCGCCGAGTATTTATTCATGTTCCAAAGGTCGAGTTATGTCCCTCAATGTCGTGATCCTGGCGGCGGGTAAAGGTACCCGCATGCGATCAGCTCTACCCAAAGTGCTGCATCCGGTCGCCAATAAACCCATGGTTTCCCATGTGATCGACACCGCCCGCAAGGTTGGTGCCGAGCAACTGCATCTGGTGTATGGCCACGGTGCCGAGCTGCTGAAGGAGCAGATCCAGGCCGCCGATCTGAATTGGGTACTGCAGGCCCAGCAACTGGGTACCGGCCATGCGGTCGCCCAGGCCATCCCGTTCTGGAAAGATGAGGATGACGTGCTGGTGCTGTACGGCGACACCCCGCTGATCCAGCCGGAAACCCTGCAGCGGCTGTTGGCCGCCAAGGCCGACGACGGCATGGCGCTGCTGACCGTAGTGCTGGACAACCCGACCGGTTACGGCCGCATAGTGCGCAGCAACGGCCAGGTGGTCGGCATCGTCGAGCAGAAGGATGCCAACGTCGAGCAGCTGACCATCCGTGAAGTGAACACGGGCGTGTTGGTAGCCAACGGTGGCCAGCTGCGCAGCTGGCTGTCGCGTCTGGACAACAAGAATGCCCAGGGCGAGTTCTATCTGACGGATGTGATTGCCATGGCCCATGCCGATGGCTGTCCTATCGCAGCCGTGCATCCGGAGCACGCCGCCGAGGTGGAAGGTGCCAACAACCGGGTGCAGCTGGCAGCACTTGAGCGTAGCTATCAGCAGATGCAGGCCGAGCAGCTGATGATCGCCGGCGTCACTCTGATCGACCCTGCTCGTTTCGATCTGCGCGGGTCCCTCGAGATCGGTGAAGAGGTGGTGATCGACGTCAACGTCATCATCGAGGGCAAGGTGACGCTCGGCAACCACGTGCGCATCGGGGCCGGCAGCGTGCTGAAGGATTGCGTGATCGGCGACCACACAGAGGTGAAGCCCTACTCCGTCATAGAGGGCGCCCAAGTTGCAGATCAGTGTTCCGTTGGCCCGTTTGCCCGTCTGCGTCCCGGCTCAGTGCTGGAGCAGGATGCACACGTCGGCAACTTCGTCGAGATGAAGAAATCCCGTCTCGGGGTTGGTTCCAAGTGTGGTCATCTTACCTATCTGGGGGATGCCGAGATCGGCGCCAAGGTGAACATCGGGGCCGGTACCATCACTTGCAACTACGACGGTGTGAACAAGTTCCAGACCATCATCGAGGATGATGTGTTTGTCGGCTCCGATACCCAGCTGGTGGCACCGGTGCGTATCGGCAAGGGCGCTACCCTTGGCGCTGGTTCCACCATCACCAAGGATGTGGCCGAGAACGAACTGGTCATCACCCGGGTGCCCCAGCGTCATATCAAGAACTGGGCACGTCCGGTCAAGAAGAAGTGATGCCCGATCAATAAAATGCAACCGGCGCCTGAGGGCGCCGGTTCTGTTTTCAGAGCTCCTGGTTCGAGGCAGAGGAAGGCGGTGGGTTGCCCATCACCCGATACCAGTCCAGCTTGCGGGTCAGCACCATGACCAGCGCCAGGATGGCGAACAGCAGCAAGGCGCCGAGCAGCAGGGCTATTTCCTGTGCTTGCAGCAAGCCGAACAGGATGGCGTAGACCAGCCCGAGCAGGGCCGCGAAGCCTAGCCCCTGTTTGGGGCCGCCCAATACATGGCTGAGGTAGAAACCGTTGAGGGTCACGCTGGCCAGGGCGGCAATCAGGTAGGCCCAGCCAAAGCCGAGGTGTTCGGTCAGCGCCAGCAGCAACAGATAGAAGATGGCCAACCCCATGCCCACCAGGGCGTACTGGATCGGGTGTACCCGCAATCCCCTGAGCAGTTCGAACATGAAGAAGCTGAGGAAGGTGAGGCCGATGAACAGCAGGGCATACTTGGCCGCCCGCTCGTTCAGCTGATAGTGATCCACCGGTTGCACCAGGCTGACGCTGAAGGCGGGTAGATCACCGTCGGCTCCCTTCATCATGCGGTTGAAACGGCTCTCCATGTCGGTGGCGAACCAGCTGCTCTGCCAGCTGGCGTCGAACCCCCGGGCTGTGAGGGTGCGGCTGCCCGGCAGAAAGTCGCCGATGAAGTTGGGATGCGGCCAGTTGCCGCTCAGCTGCAGCTTGCTGTCCTGGCCGAGGGGCACCACTTCCAGCTCATTCATTCCCTGCAGATCCAGCTCGATATGAAAGGCGTCTCCCTCAATCGGCAGGGAATTGAGCGGCGCATGGATACCGGCCAGACCGTCACCCAGCAGGGCGCCGGGGGTGAACGGGATGCGCTGCTCACCCAGCTGCAGTTCCGGCACGCTGTTGATGCCGCGGGCATCGGACAGCACCAGGCTCAGATAGGGTTTGCCCGCCACCAGCGCCGGATCGGCGCCATCGACGGTCAGGTCTGGCTCGCCGCTTATCAGGGCCTTGCCGTTCAGTTCGGTGGGCAGGCGCCCCGAGAGGGAGAGCCGGGTGTGATAGACCTGAGCCTGATAGATGCCGAGCTTGCGGGGGGTGACCTCCATGCTGGCCCGCACATCCAGCTGCTCCGGCAGCAGGTAGCGGTAGAGCTGCAGCTTGCGCTCGAAGCGCTTGCCATCTTGCTCCACCGTGACGGTGCGGGTGTAAGGCTGCACCACGACAGGCCCCAGCAGCCGCTGCGGTCCGCTGCTGCTGGCCATGATGCTGTGGATGGCCTGACTGCGATAGGCCTGACGCTCCCGGTTCAGCTCCATGATGGATTGCACCGGCACCATCAGCAGCAGGCTCAGCAACAGCAGCAGAAAGATCTTGTGGGTGAATATCTGTTTGACCATGACACGTCTCCTTGTTGACGGGAACAAGTGTGTCGGTCGTGGGTGAAGAGGCGATGGGGCCGTGTGAAGTGGGGGTGAAGGGAGATAAAAAAACCGGCGCCTTGCACCGGTTCAGGGATCACAGCTTCTTCAGCTGTTCGGGCAGGGCGGCAAATACCTCTTCCTTCGCCTTGAGCGAGGCGAATTGCTTGCCGGGCTTCTGCACGACCGTGTGGACGAAGATGAGCTGCTTGCCCGGCTTGCTGGCCCAGCCGACGAACCAGCCGATCTGCTGATCCCGGTTGAGGCTGCCATCCAGCAGCTTGGGGTAGCCCATGCCGGTCTTGCCGTGGATCTGCCAGCCGTCGATGTCGGGCTGACGCAGGATATTGGCCGTGTGCTGCAGGGTCTGGGCGGAGACAGGCAGCTTGCCGCTCACCAGTTTGCCGAGGAAGCGGGCCTGTTCCTGCGGGCTGATGGCGAGGCTGGCGCTGAGCCAGGCCTGGGTCAGACCGTCGTGCTTGCCGGGGTTGCCAGAGAGATCCCGGTTGCCGTAGTCGAAGCGATCGACGTACTGCTGGAAGCGCTCCCTCCCCAGCCACTCGGTGAGGCGCTGGGAGTACCAGACCACAGAGTAGGTGAGCCAGCGGCTCGGGGTTGTGGTCTCGCGCCAGGCGGGCAGCCAGTCATCGTCGCCAGGTTTGAACGGCAGGGCCGGCCGCTTTTCATCCACCAGGAAACCGCTGTCATACCCCATCAGTGCCAGCGGGATCTTGAAGGTGGAGGCGGGGGGCAGCTGGCTTGAGCAATCCCCCTGGCTGCTGATGGGTTTGCCGCTGCCATCGGCAAACAGCAGGCAGCCGGAGGCGGCGCTGGCCGGCAGCGAGAATAGCAGGCCGGCGGCGAGCAGGCCGGGTAACAGAATGCGGGACATGGGGTCTCCTTGGGCAAATGGGGCTAAGGGCCGGGAGGCGGCAGCATAACGCCGCTTTATGTGGCCAGTGTGAAGTGTCAGCCGGTGGGCAGCCAGAGCTCGGCCAGCACACCGCCATCGGGCTGATTGCCGAGGCTCAGGTGGCCGCCGTGCTGGCGGGCCACCTCGGTGGCAAAGCTGAGCCCGAGGCCGCTGCTCTTGCCCTTGTCGGGCCTGGGCAGGGAGTAGAAACGCTCGAAGATGCGTGGCAGGGCATAGTCCGGAATGCCGGGTCCCTGATCCCGCACCCGGAAGCAGTAACCCCCCTCCTCCATGGCCCCGCTCAGTGCCAGGGTGCCGCCGATGGGGGAGAAGTCGAGGGCGTTGTCCAGCAGGTTGCCGAGGGCCTGCTCCACCAGCAGCGAGTCCCACTTCTGTTTCTGGGCCTCGCCGAGTTCGGCCACCAGCGTCACCTGGCGGCGCTGGGCCATGATCTGGCGGGCGTCGAGCGCCCGTCTGCCCAGCCTGGCAGGCTCGATGGCCTGCCTGTCCAACCCCTGCCCCGATTCGAGGCGCGCGAGCTGCAGCATGCGTTCTATCAGCTGCTGCATGCGGGCCGTCTCCAGATTGATGTTGCCGATGAAGCGCCGTGCCACCTCGGGTGGCGGTGCTTCGGCCAGCAGCTCCCCTGCCCCACGAATGGCGGCCAGCGGGCTCTTCAGCTCGTGGGTCAGGCTGTGCACATAGGCTTCGATATAGGCCTTGCCGTCCAGCTGGCGACGCATGGTCTCCAGAGATCGGCCGAGCCGATCCAGCTCGGGGCTGTAGAGGCGCGGCAGGCTGGCCGGCTGGTTGTGGCTGACCGCATCGGCGTAGTGCACCAGCTTGCCGATGGCGCGGTTGAGCCACCACACCAGCAGGGCGCCGATCAGCAGCGAGATGAACAGCAGCAGGGCCGCCCCCTGCAACAGCTGGTGTTCGCTGCGCTCTATCATGGGCAGCAAAGTGCGGTTGGGCTTGGCGACCGTGAGGGAGCCGAGAATGTCGTCCCCCTCCCGCAACGGCGCGGCCACGTGCATCACGGAACTGGCGGGATCGTCGGGGTCGCTGCGGGTGCTGCGGGCCCCATATTCACCGCGCAGGGTGCGATAGACATCGTTCCAGCGCGAATAGTCCTTGCCCAGATCCACCCCGTCCGAGTCATAGACCACCTTGCCCCAGCGGTCGACCACATAGATGCGGTACTCCGCCTGCTGCTTGAGGTGGCCGTCGATCAGGGCGTTGATGGGGCTCTGGTTGAGGCGGGCGAAGGCGCTGGCCAGTCTGCCATCCGCCATCTTTCCTTCCTGCAGATCGTCCAGTGCCAGCGGCGCCAGCATCTGGGCCATGTCGACCAGGGTATCTTCGGTGGCGCTGCGCACCCCGGGTTTTATCTCCTCGACGAAGATCTCCAGTACGAACCAGGCGGCCAGCGCGAAGATCAGCACCAGCCCGCACAGCAGTTGCAGTCCGATTCTCATGTAGGCTCCCGGCCGGTGCCCGGCAGCAGCATGCTCATGCCAGCTCCAGGCTGTAGCCCAGTCCGCGATGGGTGAGGATCAGGTTGGCGTCCGGGTCGCGCTCCCGCAGCTTGGCGCGGATGGTCTTGATGTGGGTGTCGACGGTGCGATCCAGGCTCTCCTCTGCCCCGCTCCACACCAGATCCATCAGTTGCTGGCGGGAGTAGACCCGGCCCGGTGCCTGCATCAGGGTTTTGAGCAGCAGGTATTCGTAACGGGTGAGCGCCAGCGGCTGACAGTGAAAGCTGATGCGGGCGCGCTCCTCATCCAGTGCCAGCAATTGGCTCGGTGGGGGCGTCGTCGGCTGGCTGCGGCGCAGAATGACCCGCACCCTGGCACACACTTCCCGTGGCGAGAAGGGTTTGGCCACATAGTCGTCGGCCCCGATCTCCAGCCCGATCAGCCTGTCTATCTCCTCGCTGCGGGCGGTGAGAAACATCAGTGGAGTGTCGCAGCGGGTCCGCACCTGCTTGCACAGCTCGAAGCCGCTGATGTCCGGCAGCCCCACGTCCAGGATCAGAAAATCCGGTCGCGTCTGTTCCAGTCGCGCCAGCAGCGGCTGACCCAAGGGAAACCACTCCACCTCGAAGCCGTCGGTTTGCAGCGCATAGATCAGGGTGTCGGCTATGCTGGTCTCATCTTCCACCAGCCAGATGACTCTTTTTTGCATGGCGTCCTCGTCGTAAATCCGTTGTCCCATTCTGGCATCGAACCAAATCGGATCCTATTTGCTGTTTTATTTTTCCAAAAAAGAGGCTAACATTTCGATATTCTTTCGAATCGAAACTTAAAGATGACCAAACGTAATACTCAACAGCGCCGTCACACCATAGTGAGCCTGGTGCAGGAGCAGGGTGAAGTGAGCGTCGATACCTTGGCCAAGCACTTCTCCACCTCCGAAGTGACAATCCGCAAAGATCTGGCCGTGCTGGAAACCGGTGGCCTGTTGTTGCGTCGTTACGGTGGTGCCGTGCCCCTGCCCAGCGAGATGGTGGTGGACAGCAATCCCGAGCAAGTTTCGAAACGAAAGCTGGCCATAGCCCGTGCCGCCGCCGAACGGATCCGCGATCACAATCGCGTCATCATCGATAGCGGGAGCACCACCAGCGCCATGATCCCCATGCTGGGCAACAAGCGAGGCCTCATCGTGATGACCAACTCCCTCAACGTAGCCGGCGCCCTGCGCGAGCTGGAAAACGAACCCACTCTGCTGATGACCGGCGGCACCTGGGATCCCCACTCCGAATCCTTCCAGGGCCAGGTGGCGGAGCAGGTGCTGCGCTCCTATGACTTCGACCAGCTGTTCATCGGCGCCGATGGCATAGATCCGGAGCGGGGCACCACCACCTTCAACGAGCTGGTGGGCCTGTCACGGGTGATGGCCGAGGTGTCGCGGGAGGTGATCGTCATGGTCGAGTCGGAGAAGATCGGCCGCAAGATCCCCAACCTCGAGCTGCCCTGGGCAAACATCCAGACTCTGGTGACCGACGAAGGCCTGGCCAGCTCGGCCAGAGAACAGATTCAAGCCAAGGGGATCCAGCTGATTTGCGCCCCCGTGGCGGCTTAACCTGAATATCCAAACGAATTTCCGTTTATATCTCTTGAGGAGAAGTCTATGTGTGGCATCGTCGGGGCCGTCGCCCAACGTGATGTGGCTGAAATCCTGGTAGAAGGCCTGCGCCGTCTGGAATACCGTGGCTATGATTCGGCCGGTGTGGCCGTGTTCAGCGCCAACCAGCCGCTGCAGCGGGTTCGTCGTCTGGGCAAGGTGGCCGAGCTGGCCAAGGCGCTGGAGGAGCAGTCCGTCCACGGTGGAACCGGTATCGCCCATACCCGCTGGGCTACCCATGGCGAGCCGTCCGAGCGAAACGCCCACCCCCACGTCTCCGAGCACATAGTCGTAGTGCATAACGGCATCATTGAGAACCATGAAGAGCTGCGGGCCGAACTGCAAGGGCTGGGCTATGTGTTCAACTCCGATACCGACACCGAGGTGATCGCTCATCTGGTGCACCACGAGCTGAAATCAGCCCCCAGCCTGCTGGCGGCCATGCAGGTAGCTGTGAAGCAGCTGCGCGGCGCTTACGGCACAGTCGTGATGGACAGCCGTGATGACAGCCGTGTAGTCGTGGCCCGCTCCGGCTCCCCGCTGGTGATCGGCCGCGGCATCGGCGAGAACTTCATCGCCTCCGATCAGATGGCGCTGCTGCCGGTGACCCGTCGCTTTATCTTCCTGGAAGAGGGTGACGTGGCCGAGGTGACCCGTCGCGACGTGCACATCTTCGACACCCACGGAGAGGCCGTGGTGCGCGAAGAGCTGGAGTCCGAGCTCTCCCACGATGCCGGTGACAAGGGTGAATACCGTCACTACATGCTCAAGGAGATCTACGAGCAGCCCAAGGCCATCACCAACACTCTGGAAGGGCGTCTGGGCAGCGATCACGTGGTGGTCGAGTCGTTCGGCAATGGCGCGCGCGCCATCTTCGACAAGGTCGAGCATGTCCAGATCGTCGCCTGCGGCACCTCCTACAACTCGGGCATGGTGGCTCGCTACTGGTTCGAAGAGATAGCCGGCGTCTCCTGCGATGTGGAGATCGCCTCCGAGTTCCGCTATCGCAAATCCGTGGTGCGCCCCAACAGTCTGCTGGTGACTCTGTCCCAGAGCGGCGAGACCGCCGATACCCTGGCCGCCCTGCGGCTGGCCAAGCAGTCCGGCTACATGAGCTCGCTGGCCATCTGCAACGTGCCGGGCTCCTCCCTGGTGCGTGAATCGGATCTGGCCTTCATGACCCGAGCCGGTGCCGAGATCGGCGTGGCCTCCACCAAGGCGTTTACTACCCAGCTGGCCGGCCTGCTGATGCTGGTGGCCTCCGTCGGTCACTGCCGTGGCAACCTGAGCGCCGCCGCCGAGGCCGAACTGGTCAAGGCGCTGCAAGCCTTGCCGCTGCGCATCAAGGAGAGCCTGGCGCTGGCCAAGGATATCGAAGCTCTGGCCGAAGAGTTTGCCGACAAGCACCACAGCCTGTTCCTCGGCCGTGGCAGCCAGTACCCCATCGCCATGGAAGGGGCGCTCAAGCTCAAGGAGATCTCCTACATCCACGCCGAGGCCTATGCCGCCGGTGAGCTGAAGCATGGCCCGCTGGCGCTGATCGATGCCGAGATGCCCATCATAGTGGTGGCGCCGAACAACGATCTGCTGGAGAAGCTCAAGTCCAACGTGGAAGAGGTGCGTGCTCGTGGCGGTATCCTCTACGTGTTCGCCGATGCCGATGCCGGCTTCAAGAGCGACGAGACCATGCGGGTGATGAGCCTGAACCACGTGGAAGAGGTGATTGCCCCCATCGTCTACACTGTGCCGTTGCAGCTGCTCTCCTACCACGTCGCCCTCATCAAGGGCACCGACGTGGATCAGCCACGCAACCTGGCGAAATCTGTGACGGTGGAATAAGCCATTGTCAGAAATGAAAAAAGAGCCGCATTGCGGCTCTTTTTGTTTGGCTGGCAGGGTTGCCGTTATGACAGCCGCAGGTTGGTGATGGTCACGTCGTCCAGCGAAGGTACTATGATGCCGCTGGAGATGCTCTTGGCGATCGCCTGGTTGCGGTTCTTCGAGTCGGTCTTGTTGGTGACCTGGTTGAGGTGGAAGTTCACGGTCCGCTCGCTGATGCCGAGTATGGTGGCTATCTCCCAGGAGGTCTTGCCCTCGCTGGCCCAGAACAGGCACTCCTTCTCCCGGTCCGACAGCTCGGTCAGGTACTTCATCAGATCCGGCCTGCTCTTTATCAGCTGCAGTGCCGAGTTGAAGATGTAGCTGGCGCAGAACGACAGCAGGGGAACGTTTTCAAACATCAGATCGGAGTTGGATTTCTCCTTGCTGATGAAGGAGAGGATGCCGTGCTCCCCCTGCGGGGTGTGCAGCGGGAAGGAGACACCGTTCCTCACCCCGAAATCGGCGGCCAGATTCATCACCTCCCGGCTGGCGCTGGGTAGCCAGGGAGAGTCGCAGTCGAGCTTGTTCCAGAAGATGGGCTGGGTCTGCTTCAGGCCCAGGAAGACCACAGGATCCTGGGTCAGGTAGTGCCGCTCGCTGTAGGCTTCGAACCAGCTGGTGGGGCAGTTGTTGAACAACGCCACGTGGGATTTCTGCATGCTGATGGGGAAAATAATCAGCAGACGAAAGTAATCAAAGCCCATCTGATGACTGAAGCGCTCCAGTTGCTGCTGGATATCGCTGGTCTTCTTGGCCTTGGTGAACCGATCGATGTGTTCCCAGATCGCATCGTTAAACATGTACATCTCCTTTTTCGATCTCTATCACATTGATCGAAAAGATATTTTTTATTTATTAATTTGGTGCTGTGACTACCAACGCCAGTGACTCCCGTGCTTGCTTAAAAATTATCCTGTTTTTTCGGCCGAAGGCCAAGAAAATCATCTGATTGCCACTGACCCCACTCTTTGAGACAATGAGAATAGTTATCATTGTTAAGATTTATATCATGAACAAGTTTTGGGGTTTGGCCTTGTTGCCACTGTCAGTCCACTTCGCTGCTGGCGCCGACGAGCTGGTCGCACCGGCACTGAAAAACAGCATAGCTGCCGGGAAAGCCTCCCAGCAGCGCGTGGAAAAAGCCGCCGATGCGGCCGTTGCCGCCCGGCTGGAGCTGCAGAATGCCCAGCTGCAACTGCGCGATCTGGAAGCCTACAACCGCTACATGCAATCTCTGGTGGCCGATCAGCAAAATGAGCTGGGCAAATTGAGCCAGCAGCTGGACGCGGTGCAAGAGACCCGTCAGGGCCTGATCCCGCTGATGCTGCAGATGCAGGCGGACTTGGAACAGCTGGTGCAAGCCGATATCCCGCTGCGCAAGGAAGATCGCCTGGCGCGGGTTGAACAGTTGAAAGCGACCCTGGCCCGAGCCGACGTGAGCGAGGCGGAGAAGTTCCGCCAGCTGCTGCAGGCCTATCAAATCGAAGCCGAATACGGCAGCCGGATGGATAGCTATTCCGCCGAGCTGGCGCTGGACGGCGCACCGCGCCGGGTCGATGTGCTGGCAGTGGGCCGAGTCTCCCTGCTGGCGATGACCGCCGATCGTTCCCAGGCGTGGCGCTGGTCTGCGCAGAGCAAGCAGTGGCATGCTCTCGACAGCCAGTGGCTCTCTCCCATCGCCGAGGCGCTGGAGATGGCTGCCGACAAGAAGGTTCCCCAGTTGTTGAATGTCCCCCTTTCCGTCAGTCGTGGTCAGGAGGCCCAGTCATGAGCGTCACCATGAAGTGGTTCCCCCTCGCCATCGCCCTCTCTCTGGGCACCACCACTGCTGTGGCCGATGAAGCCTGGCAGCAGCAGGAGCAGGCTCGTGAGCAGCAAGCCCAGCAGGATCTGGCGTCTGTCTCCAAGGAGCTGAACAGTGCTCGTGCCAAGCTGGCCGCGGCCCAGAGCCTCAGCAAGCAGCTGGCGGCCGAGTTTGCCGGCAATGAAAAGCAGTTGGTGGAGCTCAATGCCCAGTGGGAGCAGGCCTCCGGTGACATGAACGAGATCTTCGCGGTCACCCGTCAGGGGGCCAGCGATGCGGTCAAGCTGCTGAGCGAATCCGCCGTCGAGGGCCAGTACCCCGAGCGCCTCGCCCCGCTCAAGGCCATGGCGCAGGAGAAGCAGGTGCCGGATCGCGCCGCCCTCGCCCTGCTGCCCGCCACTCTGCTGCAGGAGATCCGTGAATCGGGCCGGGTTGCCCAGTTCACCGGCAAGGTGCTCGATGCCCAGGGGGCTGCCAGCGAGCAGCCGCTGACCCGGGTCGGCAGCTTTGCCCTGCTGGGGAGCGCAGGCTTCCTGCAACCCACTGCCGAAGGCCTGAGCCCGGTGCTGGGTCTGCCCGGCAGCGTGCTCTCCGCCGCGGCCGCCTATCAGGGCCAGGAGGGGGAAGCGCTGCCGCTGGATCCTTCTCATGGCACTCTGTTGGCGATGCTGGCGCAGGCGCCCACCTTCTGGCAGCAGGTACAACAGGGTGGTCAGGTTGGCGCCATTATCGTGTTGCTGGCCGCCATCGGTTTGGGGATCGCGGCGGTACGGCTGTGGAGCCTATCCCGCGAACTCACGCTGGTGCGTCGCCAGCTCAAGAGCTGCGAGTATCACGCCGACAACGCCCTCGGTCGGGTGCTGACGGTGGCGGACAAGCATCCTGAGCTGAGCATGGAGACCCTCGAACTGCGTCTCGACGAAGCGATCCTGCAGGAGACCCCTCGCATGGAGCGCGGCATTGGCATGGTCAAGGTGATTGCGGCTATCGCCCCCATGCTGGGCCTGCTCGGCACCGTGACCGGCATGATCGGCACCTTCCAGGCCATCACTCAGTTTGGTACCGGTGATCCCAAGATCATGGCCGGCGGCATCTCGATGGCGCTCATCACCACGGTACAGGGTCTGGTGGCGGCCATTCCGCTGATCCTGGCCCACAGCCTGCTGCAATCCCGCTTCACCGAACTCTCCAACGTGCTCGAACAGCAGGTGGCCGGCATTCTGGCCGAGCGCGCCGAGAGCAATAACGGCGGGATGGAGCGAGCAGCATGATGCTCGACATCTGGCAACAGCTGCAGAGCTTCATGGGCCGTGGCGGCCCCGTGCTCTGGGTCATTCTGGCCCTGCTGGTGCTGATGTGGATTTTGATGATCGAGCGGCTGCTCTACCTCAATCTGGGCTTTGGCCCCTTGCAGCAACAGCTGCTCGGCCGTTGGCAGGCACGCAGCGAGCGTCACAGCTGGCATGCCAGGGCCATTCGCGGTCGCTGGCTGGCCCAGGCCGAGCTGGAGCTGAACCGTCATCTGATCTTCATCCGCACCCTGGTGGTGCTCTGCCCCATGCTGGGTCTGCTCGGCACAGTGACCGGCATGATAGGCGTATTCGATGCGTTGGCCGCCGCCAACCGCTTTAACCCGGAGAGCATGGCGGGCGGGATCTCCCGTGCCACCATCCCCACCATGGCAGGCATGGTGGTGGCGCTGTCCGGCGTGTTGTTACTCAGCCGGCTCGAGAGCCAGGCCAAGTGCGCCTTGGCCAAGACCCGTGACTGCTTGCGAGAAGAGAAGGTAATGCAATGAGACGGCAATCCAAACGCCAGCGCGATGAAGTGCAGATCGACATGACCCCCATGCTGGATATCGTGTTCATCATGCTGATCTTCTTCATCGTGACCACCTCCTTCGTGCGCGAGGCCGGACTTGAGGTGCACAGACCCCAGGCCAGTCAGGCCAAGGCCCAGAAATCCTCCAGCATCATGCTGGCGATCGGGGCCCAGGGGCAGATCTTCCTCGATCGCAAACAGGTCGATGTGGAGCGGGTGCAGGCCAGCCTGGCCCGTCTGCTGACGGAGCAACCCGACGCCAGCCTGGTGATTCAGGCCGACGAGCGAGTGCCCCACGGCAAGGTGGTGCGGGTGATGGATGAGGCCAAGGCAGCGGGTATCGCCAATATCGCCGTGGCGGTGGCGCCGAAATGAAATACAAGCTGATGAGCCTAGGACTGGGGATTGCCCTCAGTCTGGGGATCCTGCTGTTCATGGCCACCCTGGTGGAGCCCCCTAGGGGGGAGAAGGCCTCGGCCGAGCAGAAGTCCATCGTCATCAACATGCAGACCGAGGTGAACGAGGTACAGGTGCGTGAACGGCCGGTACCGCAAGAGCCCGAGCCATTGCCTGAGCCTCCTGCCGCCCTGGCCTCCACGCCGCTGCCCATGCCGGCGGCAGCGCCCATGCCATCGGTACAACCCAGCCTGGATCTGGTCTCCAGCCTCAGCGCGGTGCAGGTCTATGCCCCTAGCGTTGCGACCAGCCCTACCCCGGTCGCGAGCGGCAACTTCCATGGCCAGCAGCAGGGTGCCGGGATCGGTGCCGGTGACATGCTGATGCCGCTGCAGCGGATCGAGCCTGTCTATCCCTATCGGGCCCAGCAGGCTGGTATCGAAGGTGCCGTGACCCTGCGTTTCAGCGTCGATGCCGACGGTCGGGTACAGGATGTGGAAGTGGTCGAGGCGAAGCCGAAGCGTCAGTTCGAGCGGGCGGCCATTCAGGCCATCAACAAGTGGCGTTATCAGCCCAGGCCCGGCGCCAGCGACAAGCTGGTGCAAATCATCACGCTCAAATTCAAACTGGAGTCATAACTATGTTGCGGATCTGGATCTGCCTGCTGGCTCTGGTCAGCCAAGCCTGTCTGGCGATGGAGGTGAGCCCCCATTTCTCTCGTCAGCTGGAGCCTGTGATGAAGCTCTATCAGTCTGGCCAGTGGCAACAGGCCCAGAGCAAGGCGTCCGGCCTCACGCCGGGGTCCGATGCCGAGCGCGCCTGGCTGGCCCAGCTGCAGGCGTCCTTGGCAGCCAACCTGCAGCAGACCGCCCAGGCGAGCCGTTACGTCGAACAGGCGCTGGCCTATAAAGAGTGGCCGGAGCAGCAACAGCTCCAGCTGCTGCGTCTGCGTGGCGATATCCAGGCCCAGCAATCCAATTGGTCCGGTGCCATCGCTAGCTACAAGGCGGCACTGGCACTCAAATCCGACGATGCCCTGCGGCTTCGTCTGGCCGGCCTCTATTACCACAACAAGCAGTACGGTGAAGCCGCCAGCCAAAGCGAACAGCTGCTCAAGAAAGGTTGGCAGAAGCAGGCCGCCATTATTCGTCTCTCTGCCCTTACTGCTCAACAACGTTATGGTGTGGCAGCCGATCAGGCGGCTGAGCTGATCCGCCACGAGCCGAAAGAGAGCAAATGGTGGCAACAGGCCGTGTCGCTCAATCTCTCAGCCAAGCGTGGCGATCAGGCGCTGGCCCTGCTGCAGACCGCCATCGACAGAAAACTGATGGATGACGCTGCCGCCCGCAACCAGCTGATCCGCCTCTATGCGTGGCAGGGGCTGCCCTATCGCGGAGCCCGTCTGCTGGAAGCGGCCATGGCGAAGGGACAGATGAAGCAAAGTGCTGACAACCGGCGACTGCTGGCCCAACTGTGGGAAGGTGCCCGGGAATGGCCGCAAGCGGTCGATAGCTGGCAACTGCTTGCCAACCAGCATGGTCAGCCCAAAGCCGCCATGCGCGCCGCCGAACTGCTGCTGCAACAGGGCAAGACAGATGCAGCCATGACTCAGCTCGCGACCATCAAGTCGGTGAAAGGCGAGCAAGGCAATCGCGCCAAAGCGTTGCTGGTGCAGGCGCACCTTAATAAGGAGCAGTATGCCCAGGCGCTGGAGCTGGCCCGTGAGCTGCAGCAGGAGGACAACTGGCAACAGCGGGCAACCAGCTGGGTCAACTATATCCAGGCTCAAAGTGAAGAGTTGAGCAAAAAATCGGCGTAAAAAGGGGCTAAAGCCTTGGTTTTTGGGGCTGTAGCGTGCTTTTTCAGCAAACGAACGCATTTCTTCAAAAAGCCCTTGTCATCGCGGCGCGGCTCCCTATAATGCGCCCCTACCAGCACGGCGGAGCACGCCGGACTGATGAGCCAGCTTCCTTGTGAAGCCGGCGCCGAAAGAAAAGCGAA
>NZ_JBSTYL010000014.1:0-113137 GCF_054052465.1 Aeromonas enterica
CACGGTAGGGGTACCGTTTTGTTATCCGGTTTGAAGCCGTATGACCACTCCCTTTTGTGGGCAACTGTCAGGTGAATACCATCTCCATACAGTTAAGAACATCTGTTTTCCTATGTTTTTCCGCGCAACACATCCCACACGGGCCAATACACTGATGCAAGGAACGGAGAAGGCCGTAACAACGCATATAGGCAAATTACCTATATAAGAGAGAGTGCAGTCCAGGTAACAAGGCAGTTGAGGCAGTTGAGGCAGTTGAGGCAGTTGAGGCAGTTGAGGCAGTATCAGAATCCATTAAAAGAAAAGCCGGGACAAGCCCGGCTTTTTCTTTATCACTCAGCAGCTGCTTCAGCAGCAGCTGGGCGGTCTACCAGCTCAATGTAAGCCATAGGGGCGTTGTCGCCTGCACGGAAACCGCATTTCAGAATGCGAGTATAACCGCCGGCGCGCTCCAGGTAGCGCGGGCCCAGTTCATTGAACAGCTTAGCCACGATCGCGTTATCGCGAGTACGGGCAAATGCCAGGCGACGATTAGCAACGCTATCAGTCTTGGCAAGGGTGATCAGCGGTTCAACGACACGACGCAGCTCTTTTGCCTTAGGCAGAGTCGTCTTGATGATCTCATGACGAACCAGGGAGCTGGCCATGTTGCGGAACATAGCCTGACGATGGCTGCTGTTCCGGTTCAGTTGACGACCACTCAAACGATGGCGCATGACCTTATCCTTCTAACTAAATCTGTGAAACCCGTAATCTGGATTACTCGTCAGCGATGCTGGCGGGCGGCCAATTCTCGAGGCGCATGCCAAGAGACAGACCACGGGAGGCCAACACGTCCTTGATCTCAGTCAGGGACTTCTTACCGAGGTTAGGAGTTTTAAGCAACTCAACTTCGGTACGCTGTACCAGATCACCAATATAGTGGATAGCTTCTGCCTTCAGACAGTTCGCAGAACGAACTGTCAGCTCCAAATCATCGACAGGACGCAGCAGAATCGGATCAAACTCGGGTTTCTCTTCTTTCTTCTCGGGCACGCTGACATCGCGCAGATCCACGAAGGCTTCCAGTTGCTCGGCCAGAATAGTGGCTGAACGACGGATGGCTTCTTCAGGATCCAGAGTACCATTGGTCTCCATGTCGATGACCAGCTTGTCCAAGTCGGTACGCTGTTCCACACGTGCTGCCTCAACATTGTAGGCAATACGAACGATGGGGCTGAACGCGGAGTCCAGCAGCAAGCGACCAATCGGACGCTCTTCATCATCGTTGTGAACACGAGCAGAAGCAGGCACATAACCACGACCGCGCTGAACTTTCAGGCGCATGCTGATTTCAGCATTGGCACCAGTCAGGTGGCAGATTACGTGCTCCGGGTTTACGATCTCGACTTCATCACCGTGAGTGATATCACCAGCGGTAACGGGGCCTGTTCCAGACTTGGTCAGGGACAGAGTTACCTCGTCCTTGCCTTCCAGCTTTACAGCGATACCTTTCAGGTTGAGCAGGATTTCAAGAATGTCTTCCTGTACACCTTCTTTGCTGCTGTACTCATGCAGTACCCCGTCAATTTCGACTTCAGTAACTGCACAACCGGGCATAGATGACAGCAAAATACGACGCAGGGCGTTGCCCAGCGTATGACCAAAGCCACGCTCGAGTGGCTCAAGAGTCACTTTCGCATGAGTCGGGCTAACTTGCTCGATGTCAACTAGCCGCGGTTTAAGAAAATCTGTTACAGAACCCAGCATTGTGTCCTCTCTTTAGAAGCTAGCTTTACTTGGAGTAAAGCTCGACGATCAGCTGTTCGTTAATGTCGGCAGACAGGTCGGAACGCTCTGGCAGACGCTTGAAAGCACCTTCCATTTTAGCGGCATCAACCTCTACCCAAGTCGGCTTCTCGCGCTGACCAGCAACTTCCAGGGAAGCTTTGATACGCGCTTGCTTCTTAGCCTTCTCACGAACGCAGATCACGTCCTCAGGGGAAACCTGGAAAGAAGGAATGTTCACAACGCGACCGTTTACCATGATGGCTTTGTGGCTCACCAGCTGACGAGATTCAGCACGGGTAGCGCCAAAGCCCATACGGTAAACAACGTTGTCCAAACGACCTTCCAGCAGCTGCAACAGGTTTTCACCGGTGTTACCCTTTTGACGGGCAGCGTCGCGGTAGTAGTTGCGGAACTGTTTTTCCAATACGCCGTAGATACGACGAACTTTTTGTTTCTCGCGCAGCTGAACACCGTAGTCGGACAGACGCGCTTTACGCGCACCGTGCTGACCAGGGGCGGTGTCAATCTTGCACTTAGAATCAATCGCACGAACACCAGACTTCAGGAAGAGGTCGGTGCCCTCACGACGGCTAAGCTTAAGCTTAGGACCGATATATCTTGCCATCTTCTTTCTCCAACAATCCTAGACCAAGTAGCTACAGCGTTATACGCGGCGCTTCTTGGGAGGACGACAACCGTTGTGCGGGATCGGAGTCACATCAGTAATATTAGTGATGCGGAAACCAGCCGCGTTCAGAGCGCGGATGGAAGACTCACGACCGGGACCCGGACCTTTGACCATGACTTCCAGGTTCTTCACGCCGTATTCTTTGGCGATCTCACCAGCACGCTCAGCAGCTACCTGGGCAGCAAACGGAGTGGACTTACGGGAACCACGGAAACCTGAACCACCGGAGGTAGCCCATGACAGAGCATTGCCCTGACGGTCAGTAATGGTCACGATTGTGTTGTTGAAAGATGCATGAACGTGCGCAATACCGTCGCTCACTTGCTTTTTAACGCGCTTGCGAGCACGAGTCGGAGTTTTAGCCATTTTCTACCTTCCCGTTACTTCTTGATAGCCTTGCGCGGACCCTTACGGGTACGAGCGTTGGTCTTGGTACGTTGACCACGAACAGGCAGGCTACGACGGTGACGCAAACCACGGTAGCAACCCAGATCCATCAAGCGTTTGATGTTCATGGAAATCTGACGACGCAAGTCACCTTCAACGGTGAATTTACCTACTTGCTCGCGCAGACTCTCGATCTGAGCTTCGTCCAAGTCTTTAATTTTCACATTCTCAGCAATACCGGCTGCGGCACAGATGGCCTTGGAGCGGGTACGACCGACGCCATAAATCGCAGTCAACGCAATGACTGCATGCTTATGGTCAGGAATGTTAATGCCAGCGATACGGGCCACTGTTCACTCCTACGTAGCGTAGATAACGACCACCACAAAGCCCGTGAGCGGATACGTGGCGGTCAACCAATACACAACAAAAGTTGGCTGGCTATATTAGCCAGCACAACTATTTGTTGCAAGTACTAACCGTAAAAAATTAGCCTTGGCGCTGTTTATGCTTTGGCTCACTGCAAATCACACGCACCACACCGTGACGCTTGATGATTTTGCAGTTACGGCAGATTGCCTTAACGGAAGCACGAACTTTCATTGCTTAACTCCGTAACTACGCCGACCTTTAGCGGCCGTAGCCCTTCAGGTTGGCCTTCCTCAGGACGTCACCATATTGATGAGACATCATATGGGTTTGTACCTGAGCCATGAAGTCCATGATAACTACCACGATAATCAGCAGCGAAGTGCCACCGAAGTAGAACTGTACGTTCCAGGCAGTCATCAAGAACTGGGGTACCAGACAGATAAAGGTTATATAGAGCGCACCTGCCAATGTCAGGCGAGTCATAACCTTATCGATGTAACGTGCTGTCTGCTCGCCCGGGCGGATCCCCGGGATAAAGGCTCCACTCTTCTTCAGGTTGTCTGCTGTCTCGCGGGGGTTGAACACCAGCGCGGTATAGAAGAAACAGAAGAAGATAATGGCTGCTGCATACAACATCTCATACAAGGGCTGACCCGGCTGCAGGACCATAGAGACCTGTTGCAGGATATCAGCGATCTTGCCCTCGCCCTGACCAAACCAAGAGGTAATGGTCCCTGGGAAGAGGATGATGCTGGATGCGAAAATCGCAGGAATCACACCGGCCATATTCACTTTCAACGGCAGGTGTGTGCTTTGCGCGGCGAATACCTGGCGGCCTTGTTGACGCTTGGCGTAGTTAACGACGATACGACGCTGGCCACGTTCCACGAACACCACAAAGTAAGTCACTGCGAAAACAATCAAGCCCAGCAACAACAACAGCAGGATGTGCAATTCCCCTTGACGTGCCTGTTCGGCCGTAGCACCAATGGCATGCGGCAAACCAGCAACGATACCCGTGAAAATAATCAACGAGATACCATTACCGATCCCACGCTCGGTAATCTGCTCACCCAACCACATCAAAAACATGGTACCGGTGACCAGACTCACAACGGCCGTGAAATAGAAGCCCAAACCCGGATGAGTCACGAGTCCCTGCATCATATTCGGCAGACCGGTTGCAATACCAATGGCCTGGAAAGTTCCCAAAACCAGCGTGCCCCAACGGGTATATTGGCTAATCTTGCGACGGCCGGATTCACCTTCTTTCTTGAGTTCAGCAAGAGCGGGGTGAACCACAGTCAGCAGCTGGATAATGATCGATGCCGAAATATACGGCATGATCCCCAGCGCAAGAATAGAAGCACGCGAGAGTGCACCACCACTGAACATGTTGAACATCTCAATGATGGTGCCCTTCTGTTGTTGGAACAACTCGGCCAGTACGGCGGCGTCAATACCAGGAATCGGCACATAAGAGCCTGCACGGAAAACGATAATCGCCCCGAGAACGAAGAGCAGACGGCTCTTCAGCTCACTCAGACCACCCTGTGCTTTAACATCCAATCCTGGTTTCTTAGCCATTGTACTGATTATTCCTCGATTTTACCGCCAGCGGCCTCGATGGCTGCACGTGCACCTTTGGTGACGGACACACCACGAACGGTCACAGCACGGTCAATGTTGCCAGACAGAACAACTTTAGCGAAAACGATGTTCTTAGTAACAACACCGGCTTGCTTCAGAGTGCTCAGATCGACCACATCACCTTCTACCATGGCGATTTCGTTCAGACGCACTTCGGCAGAAACCAAAGATTTGCGAGAGAAGAAACCGAACTTCGGCAGACGGATTTTCAAAGGCATCTGGCCGCCTTCGAAACCAGCGCGGACCTTACCGCCACCGGAACGAGAGGTTTGACCTTTCACACCACGACCACCAGTCTTGCCCAGGCCGGAGCCGATACCACGACCCCGACGTTGTTTTTCAGGCTTGGAACCAGCGGCCGGAGACAGAGTATTCAGACGCATGCTTAGCCCTCCACCTTAACCATGTAATAAACCTGGTTGATCATACCGCGTACGCAGGGAGTATCTTCCAGCTCAACGGTGTGACCAATGCGACGCAGACCCAGACCACGCAGAGTCGCCTTGTGCTTTGGCAGACGGCCGATAGAGCTGCGAGTTTGAGTTACTTTTACAGTGTTAGCCATGTCGCATTACCCCAGAATTTCTTCAACGCGCAGACCACGCTTGGCAGCGATCTGGGCCGGGGATTGACCCTGTACCAGAGCGTCGACAGTTGCGCGAACAACGTTGATTGGGTTGGTGGAACCGTAGGTCTTGGCCAGCACGTTGTGGATACCAGCAACTTCCAGAACAGCACGCATGGCGCCGCCTGCAATGATACCAGTACCTTGTGAGGCCGGCTTCATGAACACGGTGGAACCGGAGTGAACACCGCGCACCGGGTGGTGCAGAGTGCCATTGTTCAGTTCTACCTTGCTCAGGTTACGTTTAGCCTGCTCCATCGCTTTTTGAATAGCGGCCGGAACTTCACGGGCCTTACCGTAACCGTAACCTACACGGCCGTTACCATCACCCACCACGGTCAACGCGGTGAAGGACATGATACGACCACCTTTAACAGTTTTCGAAACACGGTTTACTGCAATCAGCTTTTCTTGCAGTTCGCCGGCTTGAGATTCGACTTTAGCCATCTTCGACTCCTAGCTTAGAACTGAAGACCAGCGTCACGAGCAGCGGTAGCCAGAGCGGCTACACGACCGTGATACTTGAAACCGGAACGATCGAAAGATACGTTCTGAACGCCTTTGGCAATAGCACGCTCAGCGATTGCTTTACCTACTGCGGTAGCTGCATCAGCATTACCGGAGTATTTAAGCGCTTCACTGATGGCTTTCTCTACTGTAGAAGCAGAGGCCAGAACTTCGGAACCGTTGGCTGCGATAACCTGCGCGTAGATATGACGCGGGGTACGGTGAACAACCAGACGGGTAGCTCCCAGTTCCTGCATCTTCTTCCGAGCACGAGTAGCACGACGGAGACGAGCTGCTTTCTTGTCCATAGTGTTACCTTACTTCTTCTTAGCTTCTTTAGTACGCACTTGCTCGTTGGCATAGCGTACACCCTTGCCCTTGTAGGGCTCCGGAGCGCGGTAAGAACGGATATCGGCGGCGACTTGGCCAACCAGCTGCTTGTCCACACCACGCAGAACGATCTCTGTAGCGGTAGGGCATTCAGCGGTGACGCCAGCCGGCAGCGCATGCTCTACCGGGTGAGAGAAGCCCAGGGCCAGCGCGACAGCATTGCCCTTGATGGAGGCTTTGTAACCTACACCAACCAGCTGCAGCTTACGCTCAAAGCCTTGGGTAACACCGATTACCATGTTGTTAGCCAATGCACGTGCAGTACCGGCCTGAGCGTCAGCACCAGCGATGCCGTCGCGCGGGGCGAACTTCAGTACATTGTCTTCTTTGGTCACTTCTACACCGGCGTGGATGGAACGAACCAGAGAACCTTTACCACCTTTGATGGACAGTTCCTGACCGTTCAGAGTCACCTCTACGCCAGCAGGAATAGTGACGGGTGCCTTAGCAACGCGAGACATTTCCGACCTCCTATTAAGCGACGTAGCAGATGATCTCACCGCCCATGCTTGCCTTGCGGGCAGCACGGTCGGTCATCACACCTTTAGACGTGGACACGATAGCAACACCGAGACCGCCCATAACTTTCGGCAGATCAGTAGTGCGCTTGTAAATACGCAGGCCGGGACGGCTCACGCGTTGGATCAGTTCTACAACCGGCTTGCCCTGGAAATATTTCAGTTCAATTTCCAGTTCCGGCTTCACATCACCTGCTACGGAGTAGCCAGCGATGTAACCTTCTTCTTTCAGCACTTTGGCAATTGCCACTTTCAGCTTGGAAGAAGGCATGGAAACCGCAACTTTGCTCGCCGCCTGACCGTTACGGATGCGGGTCAGCATATCCGCGATCGGATCTTGCATGCTCATAGTCTAACTCCCGAGATTCTTACCAAGAGGCCTTTTTGAGGCCTGGAATTTCGCCCTTCATGGCATGCTCACGCACCTTGATGCGGGACAGGCCAAACTTGCGCAGGAAACCGTGCGGACGACCAGTAATATTGCAACGGTTACGCTGGCGGGACGGACTGGAATCACGGGGCAGCTGTTGCAGTTGCAAGACAGCATCCCAACGCGCTTCTTCAGAAGCGTTCATATCAACGATGATAGCTTTCAGCTCGGTTCGCTTGGTCGCGAACTTGGCTACCAGCTTCGCACGCTTTGCTTCACGTGCTTTCATGGATGTTTTAGCCATAACCCTAACCTTACTTGCGGAATGGGAAGTTAAAGGCAGCCAGCAGAGCACGGCCTTCTTCATCGGTATTCGCGGAAGTGGTGATGGTGATATCCAGACCACGAACGCGATCGACTTTGTCATAGTCGATTTCCGGGAAGATGATTTGCTCACGCACGCCCATGGAGTAGTTACCACGACCGTCGAACGCTTTAGCGTTCAGGCCACGGAAGTCACGGATACGCGGTACGGAGATGCAAATCAGCCGTTCCAGGAACTCCCACATACGCTCGCCACGCAGGGTTACTTTACAACCTATCGGGTAGCCTTCACGAATCTTGAAGCCCGCAACAGATTTGCGAGCTTTGGTGATCAGCGGCTTCTGACCGGAAATGGCAGCCATATCGGCAGCGGCATTTTCCAACAGCTTTTTGTCAGAGATAGCTTCACCAACACCCATGTTCAGGGTGATTTTCTCGATCCGAGGGACTTGCATGATAGTCTTGTAACCGAACTGTTTGGCCAGTTCATTTACTACATCGGATTTGTAGTAATCATGCAGTTTCGCCATCGTTAAACTCCAATTACTTCACAAGTTCGCCGGTGGATTTGAAGAAACGAACTTTTTTGCCGTCTTCAATCCGGAAACCAACGCGATCAGCCTTGCCAGCGGCAGAGTTGAACAGCGCTACGTTAGAAACGTCCATTGGGGCTTCTTTGCTGATGATACCGCCAGCCTGACCCAGTGCGGGTACCGGCTTTTGGTGTTTCTTCACCAGATTGATGCCTTCAACGTATACCTTACCTTCGCTTACCAAGACTTGAGTGACTTTGCCACGCTTGCCCTTGTCTTTGCCGGTAAGAACAATCACTTCGTCTTCGCGACGGATTTTAGCTGCCATCGTTCGACTCCTTACAGTACTTCGGGTGCCAGGGACACAATCTTCATGAACTTCTCATTACGGAGTTCACGGGTCACCGGGCCAAAAATACGAGTACCGATTGGCTGTTGGTTGTTGTTAAGCAACACAGCCGCATTGTTGTCGAAACGGATGACTGAGCCGTCCGGACGACGAACGCCTTTACGGGTGCGTACGACCACCGCGTTATACACATCACCTTTCTTCACTTTACCGCGAGGAATGGCTTCCTTAATGGAAACTTTGATGATGTCGCCGATGCCGGCGTAACGGCGGTGCGAGCCACCCAGAACCTTAATACACATTACACTGCGAGCGCCGGAGTTGTCGGCTACGCCCAGCATACTTTGCATCTGGATCATTTTAGTGCTCCGCTTTGTTTACTTCTTATCCCTCTCGGGATCTGGCTGCCTTCAAAAGGCGCGAAACTATAACACAGGATTTTTAGAAAAGGTAGCCTAAAAAACAAACGGCCCCGCTAAGGGGCCGTTTGGGCTAAAAAGTACCGATTAGGCCTTTTCTAAGATAGCAACCAGGGTCCAGGACTTGGTCTTGGACAGCGGGCGGCACTCGCGGATTTCCACGAGATCGCCAGCTTTACACTCGTTGTTCTCATCATGTACGTGCAGCTTGGTAGTGCGCTTGATGATCTTACCGTAGATCGGGTGCTTTACCTTGCGCTCGATAGCAACAGTGATGGATTTCTCCATCTT
Source organism: Aeromonas enterica (assembly GCF_054052465.1). Lineage (NCBI taxonomy): Bacteria > Pseudomonadati > Pseudomonadota > Gammaproteobacteria > Aeromonadales > Aeromonadaceae > Aeromonas > Aeromonas enterica. Next base: position 9,194 of record NZ_JBSTYL010000014.1, read on the forward strand.
GTCGCTGATTACACGACCTTGCAGAGTACGGATCTTGTCAGTCATTACGCACCTGCCTTCTCAGTCAGTACAGTCTTGATACGTGCGACGTCACGACGCACTTGTTTCAGAGTGTGAGTCTGAGCCAGCTGGCCGGTGGACGCTTGCATGCGCATGTTGAATTGCTCACGCAGCAGGCCCAGCAGCTCCTGGTTCAGTTCATCGACGCTCTTTTGACGCAGATCTTGGGCTTTCATCACATCACCGTCTTAATTACGAAAGTGGTCTGAACAGACAGCTTAGCTGCGGCCAGGGCAAACGCTTCACGCGCCAGAGCCTCAGGTACACCGTCCATCTCGTACAGAACCTTGCCAGGCTGGATCGGGCAAACCCAGTATTCCACGTTACCCTTACCTTTACCCATACGAACTTCGAGGGGCTTTTCGGTGATGGGCTTGTCCGGGAACACACGGATCCAGATCTTACCTTGACGCTTAACGTGACGGGTCATGGCACGACGGGCTGCTTCGATTTGACGAGCAGTCAGTTGACCACGGGATGTCGCCTTCAGGCCAAAGGTACCGAAGGATACTTCGTTACCAGAGGTGGCCAGACCGCGGTTACGACCCTTATGGGTCTTGCGGAATTTAGTACGCTTAGGTTGCAACATTTACCGATCTCCTTACTTAGCAGCGCGGCGCTTGTTGTCACGCTTGGGCTTTGCAGGAGCTTGCTCTTGAGCAGCGGCAGCATTGACTGCAGCCAGACCGCCCAGAACTTCGCCCTTGAAGATCCAAACTTTGACGCCGATCACACCGTAAGTGGTGTGGGCTTCAGAAGTTGCGTAGTCGATGTCGGCACGCAGGGTGTGCAGAGGCACACGACCTTCACGGTACCATTCGGTACGCGCGATTTCAGCGCCGCCCAGACGACCGGACACTTCCACTTTGATGCCCTTGGCACCCAGGCGCATGGCGTTTTGTACGGCGCGCTTCATAGCACGACGGAACATAACGCGACGTTCCAGCTGGGAAGTGATGCTGTCGGCAACGAGTTTGCCATCCAGCTCCGGCTTGCGGACTTCGGAAATGTTGATCTGAGCAGGCACGCCAGCAATTACGGCGACGGCTTTGCGCAGTTTCTCAACGTCTTCGCCTTTCTTGCCGATCACGACACCCGGACGAGCGGTGTGAATGGTCACACGGATGCTCTTGGCCGGACGCTCGATGGTGATCTTGGACAAGGAAGCGTTTTTCAGCTCCTTGGTCAGGAACTGGCGTACTTGAAAATCGCTGTACAGGTTGTCAGCGAAGTCTTTGGTGTTCGCGAACCAGGTAGAATTCCAAGGCTTGGTAATACCCAGGCGAATGCCATTAGGATGTACTTTCTGACCCATTGCTTATCTCCCAGCCTTAGCGTCGGATACCACTACAGTGATGTGAGCGGTACGCTTGAGGATACGATCCGCACGACCTTTGGCACGCGGACGGATGCGCTTCATGGAGGGACCTTCGTCGACCATGATAGTAGCAACACGCAGGGCGTCGATGTCGGCGCCTTCGTTGTGCTCAGCGTTTGCAATGGCAGATTCCAGCACTTTCTTAACCAGCACAGCAGCCTTTTTCGGGCTGAAGGTCAGGAGATTCAGAGCCTTGTCTACGGACAGACCACGTACTTGATCGGCTACCAGACGAGCTTTCTGGGCAGAAGTACGGGCATAACGGTGTTTAGCGATAGCTTCCATCATTTATCCCTTAGCGCTTCTTAGCCTTCTTATCAGCAGCATGGCCGCGATAAGTACGAGTCGGTGCGAATTCACCCAGTTTGTGACCGATCATTTCTTCGGTAACGAAAACCGGAACGTGCTGACGACCATTATGGACAGCGATGGTCAAACCGATCATGTTCGGGATGATCATTGAACGACGGGACCAGGTCTTAACCGGCTTTTTATCCCCGCTTTCCACCGCTTTCTCTACCTTCTTCAGCAAGTGCAGGTCAATAAATGGACCCTTCTTGAGAGAACGTGGCATGGTGATTCCTCTATGTTAACAATTACTTGTTACGACGACGTACGATGTACTTGTCGGTACGCTTGTTCTTACGGGTCTTGAAGCCTTTAGCCTTCTGGCCCCATGGGGACACAGGCTGCATGCCCTTGTTACGACCCTCACCACCACCGTGCGGGTGATCGACCGGGTTCATCGCCATACCGCGAACGGTCGGACGAATACCACGCCAGCGGTTGGCACCGGCTTTACCCAGTTGACGCAACATGTGCTCGGAGTTACCGACTTCACCGATGGTGGCGCGGCACTCGGCCAGAACTTTACGTACTTCGCCGGAACGCAGACGCAGAGTTACATAGTTACCTTCACGAGCCAGGATCTGGATGAAAGTACCAGCGGAACGAGCCAGCTGGGCACCTTTACCAGGTTTCATCTCAACGGCGTGAACAGTCGAACCGACCGGGATGTTGCGCATCGGCAGGGCATTACCTACCTTGATTGCGGCATCAGCACCAGAAGCGATAGCGTCACCAGCTTTCAGGCCTTTCGGAGCCAGGATGTAACGACGCTCACCGTCTGCATACAACACCAGAGCGATGTTAGCGGTACGGTTAGGATCGTATTCCAGGCGTTCTACTTTGGCCGGGATACCGTCTTTGTCGCGCTTGAAGTCGACGATACGGTAATGCTGCTTGTGACCACCACCGATATGACGGGTAGTGATACGACCGTTGTTGTTACGACCACCGGACTTGCTCTTGCTGTCCAGCAGAGCGGCAAAGGGCTTACCCTTGTACAGCTCTTGATTGACGATCTTAACGACGTGGCGGCGGCCCGGAGAAGTAGGCTTGCACTTAACGATTGCCATTTTTCAGAACTCCTCTTACTCGGCTGCGCCCATGAAGTCGATGTCCTGACCAGCTTTCAGGGTCACATAAGCCTTTTTCCAATCGGAACGACGGCCTACGCGTGCACCTGCGCGCTTGGTTTTACCCTTCATGTTCAGGGTACGGACGGTCTCAACTTCGACCTCGAACAGTTTCGCAACTGCAGCTTTGACTTCCGCCTTGGTGGCGTCGACAGCAATTTTGAACACGATAGTGTTCTGCTTCTCGGCGACCATGGTGCTCTTTTCAGAGATATGCGGAGCCTTCAGAACTTTCAACAGACGCTCTTCGCGGATCATGCCAGCATCTCCTCGATTTGCTTAACTGCATCAGCAGTCATCAGAACCTTGTCGAAAGCGATCAGGCTGACCGGGTCGATACCGGCAACGTCACGCACGTCAACTTTGTACAGGTTGCGAGCAGCCAGGAACAGGTTCTCATCGACTTCAGCTGTCACGATCAGAACGTCAGTCAGTTCCATCTCTTTCAGCTTGGCGATCAGTTCTTTGGTCTTCGGCGCTTCGATGCCGAATTTCTCGACAACGATCAGGCGCTCTTGACGTACCAGCTCGGACAGGATGCTACGGATAGCGCCGCGGTACATCTTCTTGTTTACTTTTTGGCTGTGATCTTGCGGCTTAGCAGCAAAAGTCACACCACCGGAACGCCAAATGGGCGAACGGATGGAGCCAGCACGGGCACGACCAGTACCCTTCTGACGCCACGGCTTTTTGCCGCCACCAGACACTTCAGAGCGAGTCAGCTGCGCGCGAGTACCCTGACGGGCACCTGCGGCATATGCAACGACGACCTGGTGAACCAGAGCTTCGTTGAATTCGCGCCCGAAGGTAGTCTCGGAAACTTCAAGAGCGCTCTTGGCGTCTTTCATTACCAATTCCATTACTATCTCCTCAGACGTTACGCTTTGACGGCAGGTTTGACGATCACGTTGCCGTTGGTTGCACCTGGGACTGCACCTTTGATGAGCAGCAGGTTACGTTCAGCGTCAACACGAACCAGTTCTAGGTTCTGAGTCGTTACACGCTCAGCACCCATGTGACCAGCCATCTTTTTGCCCTTGAATACACGACCCGGAGTCTGGTTCTGACCGATAGAACCCGGAGCGCGGTGAGACAAGGAGTTACCGTGGGTCATATCCTGGGTACGGAAGTTGTGGCGCTTTACAGTGCCCGCAAAACCTTTACCTTTGGATGTGCCGGTAACGTCTACCATCTTAACGTCAGCGAGAAGATCTACTTTCAGCTCGCTACCAACAGTGAACGTTTCACCGTTGTTCAAGCGGAATTCCCACAGACCGCGGCCGGCTTCTACACCAGCTTTGGCGAAGTGGCCAGCTTCCGGCTTGGTCACACGGCTGGCTTTTTTGGCGCCAGTGGTAACCTGAATAGCGTTGTAGCCGTCGGTTTCTACAGATTTGACCTGAGTTACACGGTTAGCTTCAACTTCGATAACAGTCACCGGGATAGAAACGCCATCTTCAGTGAAGATGCGAGTCATACCCACTTTGCGACCTACAAGACCGATTGTCATTGTTATCAACCTCTTTCCGTAATTAACCCAGGCTGATCTGGACGTCTACACCAGCTGCCAGATCCAGACGCATCAGAGCGTCAACGGTCTTGTCAGTCGGTTCAACGATGTCTACCAGACGCTTGTGAGTGCGGATCTCGTACTGATCACGCGCATCTTTGTTGACGTGCGGGGAGATCAGGACGGTGAAGCGCTCTTTGCGAGTCGGCAGCGGGATAGGACCGCGAACCTGCGCGCCGGTGCGCTTTGCAGTTTCAACGATTTCCGCTGTGGATTGATCAATCAGGCGATGATCAAAAGCCTTCAGGCGAATACGGATTCTTTGGTTCTGCATTGACAGAGCTCCAATAGATAAAAGAACATAAACCAACACCGCCCGACCGGGAATTATCCCGCCAGAGGTGTGATTTTTCACGTTTCCCCCCATATCGGGAGGACTGTATGGCTGGCTGTCCGTAAACGAACAACTCAGCGGCAGACATATCGTCTGGCTTACCTCATGGGTAAGCGGAGGGGATTATACGGATTTTTCAAATTTGCGCAAGGGAGGGCGAACAGATTGTGCGCAGTTTTATGTGACAGATGGATCTCGCCGGCGGTGGCGCCATTCCCCACCAACCGGGGGTAACGACAATGTTACAAACAGGCTGGTAGACTGTGCGCCTGCCTCCGTCAGTGGAACGACATTCTATGCTCAAAGATCAAAAGAAAGCCTATCAGTATGGACTCTGCGCCGTTGCCCTCTGGTCGACGGTCGCCACCGCCTTCAAGATTTCCCTCGCCTACTTCGAGCCTGTGCAGCTGCTGCTTGTGGCCGCCTTCACCTCGACCCTGACTCTCGGCGCTATCGTTGCCAAGCAGGGCAAGCTGACACTGCTGCTGAGTTACCTCAAGGCCCGCCCCTTCTATTATCTGGCGCTGGGGGTATTGAATCCCTTCCTCTATTACCTGCTGCTCTTCAAGGCCTATGACCTGCTGCCCGCGCAACAGGCGCAGACCCTCAACTACACCTGGGCCATCACCCTCAGTCTGCTGGCCGTTCCTTTTCTCGGCCAGAAGCTGCGCCGCCGCGACAGCGTCGCCATAGTTCTGGGCTACTTTGGGGCCCTGGTGATCGCCACCAAGGGGGATGTATTCGGCCTGCAGTTCGACAACCCGCTCGGGGTGACCCTGGCGCTGGTATCAACCCTTATCTGGGCCAGTTATTGGATCCTCAACACCCGCAATCAGGGAGACCCCATCGTCAGCCTGCTGCTCGGCTTCATCATCAGCCTGCCTTTCATCGTCGCGGCGACCTGGCTGCTCTCCGATTTTGCCATGACCGCCTGGCAGGGCTGGGCCGGCGCCATCTATGTGGGCCTGTTCGAGATGGGTTTCGGCTTCGTGCTCTGGCTGATGGCCCTGCGTCACGCCACCAACACGGCCCCCATCAGCAACCTCATCTTCATCTCGCCGTTTGCCTCCCTGGTGCTGCTCAACCTGATGATCGGCGAAGCCATACACCCGGCAACTCCAATAGGGCTTGGGCTGATCGTGGCCGCCCTGCTGATCCAGCAGCTTAAATACGGCAAGCGCTACCGCAAGAGCGCCGAGCCGCAAGCCTGACAATGCAGAAGGGCGTATCCACGGATACGCCCTTCTCTCAATCCATCCACTCCAGTGGCTGATTCTTGGGTAGCCGGATCTCCACCAGCAAGCCCCCCAGTTCCGATCGCCCCAGCCGTATGGTGCCATGGTGCTGAGAGACAATCTTGGCGACTATGGCCAACCCCAAACCACTGCCGCTGCCGGTGCGGGCCTCATTGCCCTGAGTAAACGGCTTGAGCACCCGGTAGTAATCCTGCTCCGGGATGCCGGGGCCATTGTCTGACAGACGCAGCCGTACCCAGTGGCCGTCATCCTTCAGCTCGGCATGCAAGCGGCTCGCGCCATAGCGCAACGAATTGCCAGACAGGTTGTTGAGGATACGCCGGATACTGATGGGATTGCAGGCCACCCGCACCGCTTCTTCCGGCAATTCGAGATCCACCTCCAGCCCCTGATCGGTTTGCACCAACAGCACATCGTGGATCAGCTGGGTCAAGTCGATCTGCTGGGTATCCAGCCCCTCGTCCGGCCGAATGTAGTCGATGAACTGATCTATGATGCCGTTGGACTCATCAATATCCGCATTGATGCTCTCCTTAAGGTACTCATCCCCGGACGACATCATCTCGGTCGCCAGCCGGATACGGGTCAAGGGGGTGCGCAGATCGTGGGAAACCCCGGCCATCATCAGGTTGCGCTCCTCGATCAACCTCTTGATCGAGCTTGACATGTGGTTGAAGGTGCGGGTCAGCCGGCGTACCTCCCGCGAGCCCTGCTCCCCCAGCGCATCGGGGAAGTTGCCACGGGCCACCGCCACGGCACCGGCTTCCAGATCCTCCAGCGGCCGTACCAGCTGGCGGGCAAACCGCCAGGCCGCGAACAGGGTCACCACCAGCAGTACGCTCATATAGAGGATCAGCGGCTCTATGTCGTCATCTTCGATCTCGGTCAGCGGGATGCGTACCCAAACCTTGCTGGCCTGGGGCGGCTGAATCCAGATGATATAGTGATCCTGAATCTCGACCCGCACCTTGGTCTTGCCTCCCAGCTCACGGCTGATGCTCTCTTCCAGATAGGTGTAGGGCTTGGAGTCATTGAGCCCATGCTGTTCCGCTTCTGTCTGGGTATAGATATCGCTGCCGGTCGCCACATAGACCAGCGCCTCGGCATCCTCGCTCAGCGCCAGCTGGTTGCTTTCGACCGGAAAGATGAGTTTGACCTGATTGGCCAGCAGGTGGCTGATCTGCTTGACGGTCGGCGCCAGCAGATAGTTGTAAAAAGTGGCATAGGATACAAACTGATAGACCACCAGGACGGCGGCCAGAAACCAGAGCATGCGGGAGAACATGCTGCTCACTTTCTTCATTCGCCGTCACCGTCCGGCACGAAGACGTAACCCAGGCCCCAGACAGTCTGCAGGTAGCGCGGCTGGGCCGGGTCCTGCTCCAGCAGCCGGCGCAAACGGGAAACCTGCACATCAATGCTGCGCTCGGTCGCCGTGTATTCACGGCCCCTGGCCAGGTTCATCAGCTTGTCGCGGGAGAGAGGTTCGCGAGGGTGGCTGACCAGCACCTTGAGCACGGCAAATTCGCCGCTGGTCAAGGCCACCGGCTCGCCATCACGGCTGAGTTCACGGGTCGCCAGGTTGAGCTGATAGCTACCGAAGGTCACCATCTTCTCGGCGCTCGAGGGGGCTCCCGGTAACTCGACGGTATGACGCCGCAGCACGGCGCGGATCCGCGCCAGCAGCTCACGCGGGTTGAACGGTTTGGGCAGATAGTCATCAGCCCCCATCTCGAGCCCGACGATGCGATCCACCTCATCGCCCTTGGCGGTGAGCATCAGCACCGGGATCTGGTTGCCGGCCTCGCGCAGGCGGCGACAGATGGAGAGGCCATCCTCCCCCGGCAACATCAAGTCCAGCACCATCAGACTGAAGTTTTCACGGGTCAGCAGGCGGTCAGCCTGTTCTCCATTGGCGACGCCACGAACCATGAATCCCTGTTCGGTCAGATAGCGTTCCAACAGGGAACGTAATTTCAAATCATCGTCGACGACCAGAACCTTGTATTGCTGACTCATTACTGCCTCTCCTCTCGATATGCTGCCAATACTAGAGCTCGGGCTCGTAACGGCAAAGCATAAATATGTTACCGGTTATTACCCATGTTGCTGGCTTGGCGGCTCTTATCACAGGTTCCATCGCTCTTGCCTCACCACCGGCACCCAGTTTTTGCTCGACAGCGAGGTGCCAGTAGATAAGATCTGCCGAGCCACAAGAGGCCCATCAGCCCACATTGACGCAGGTAGTTGAAATTCATGAAAACCAAGCTGATCACCCGTGAAGGCTACAACAAGCTGAAAGAAGAGCTCGATTTCCTGTGGCGCGAAGAGCGCCCCGAAACCACTCGCAAGGTGGCCTGGGCCGCCAGCCTGGGCGATCGCAGCGAGAATGCCGACTACCAGTACAACAAGAAGCGGCTGCGGGAGATCGACCGGCGGGTACGCTACCTGCGTAAATGCCTCGAGGAGCTGGGTATTGTCGATTATGCCCCCGCCCAGGAGGGCAAGGTGTTCTTCGGCGCCTGGGTCGAAGTGGAGAACGACGAAGGCGAGACCAAGCGCTTTCGCATCGTCGGCTATGACGAGATCTTTGGCCGCAAGGACTACATCTCCATCGATTCCCCCATGGCCCGCGCCCTGCTCAAGAAGGAGGTCGGGGATGAGGCCATAGTGCCTACGCCAGTCGGTGACGTCTGTTGGTATGTCAACGAGATCAGTTATCCGAAGTGACGGTGGCGGGAGGCGCTCGCCTCCCCGCCATGGGCAAGGGCTGATGCCCTGCCCGCCCAAGCAACGAGCCCCCATGACCAGTATCTGGGCGGCCAGCCCCTCTCCCGCCATTCGGTCCGACAGCCATGCATGTCATTTCAGCAGGGTGGCATAGCGCCGCCCGACCCCATATAGTGCTCACATTTGGCGCCTTGGGTGCGGGCCAGTCCCGGCGATGCTCAATGCACACCATGCGGTCCCCCTCATGATGTAGAAGAGAGGCGGCGAGCTGTCGAGCGGCATACCCGGCCGCAGCACATCGACGCCACCCCGGGCCAGTTGGATAGAAGCGACCACAGAGATCCCAGATGCACAGCCATGTAATAGAGAGACAGATTGCCGGTGAGCTGAATGCCCGTCCGGAACAGGTGCAGGCGGCCGTGCGCCTGCTGGATGAAGGTTCGACCGTGCCCTTTATCGCCCGTTATCGCAAAGAGGTGACCGGTGGTCTGGACGACAGCCAGCTGCGCACCCTGGAGAGCCGGCTCGGCTATCTGCGCGAGCTGGAGGATCGCCGCCAGGTGATCATTCGCTCCATCGAGGAACAGGGAAAACTGACACCCGAGCTGGCCCGCGAGCTGAACGGGGCCGACAGCAAGACCCGGCTGGAAGATCTCTATCTCCCCTACAAGCCCAAACGTCGTACCAAGGGGCAGATGGCCATCGAAGCTGGGCTGGAGCCGCTGGCCAATATGCTGTTCACCGACCCCATGCAGGATCCCGAGCAGGCAGCAGCCCGCTTCCTCAATACCGAGCAAGGAATAAACGACAGCAAGGCCGCCCTCGACGGTGCCCGCTACATCCTGATGGAGCGTTTCGCCGAGCAGGCCGATCTGCTGGAGAAGCTGCGGGACTACCTGTGGCACAACGCCACCCTGCGGGCCCGCGTGGTGGCGGGCAGGGAGCAGGAAGGGGCCAAGTTCAAGGATTACTTCGAGCACGACGAGCCGCTGCACAAGGCTCCCTCTCACCGGGTGCTGGCCATGCTGCGCGGTCGCAACGAGGGCATCCTCAATCTGGCGCTTATCACAGGTGAAGACGAAGGCTCCAGCCCCTGCGAGGGCATCATAGCCCACCACCTCAAGCTGAACCTGCAAAACCGTCCGGCCGACAAGTGGCTGCAGGGGGTGGTGAGCTGGACCTGGAAGATCAAGCTCTCCTTGCAGATGGAAACCGAGCTGATCGGCCGCATCCGCGAATCGGCAGAAGACGAGGCCATCAAGGTGTTCGCCATGAACCTGCAGGATCTGCTGATGGCAGCGCCGGCCGGCATGCGCTGTACCATGGGGCTGGATCCGGGCATCCGCACCGGGGTCAAGGTGGCGGTGGTAGATGCCACCGGCAAGCTGGTCGATCACGCGACCATCTATCCGTTCGAACCCAAGCGCCAGGTTGACCAGAGTCTGAAGACCCTGAGCGAGCTGTGCCAGAAGCACAAGGTCGAGCTCATCAGCATAGGCAACGGCACCGCCTCGCGAGAGACAGACAGGCTGGTCAGCGATTTGTTCGAGCGCTACCCCGCCGCCAAGGCGCAGAAAATCGTCGTGAGCGAAGCAGGGGCCTCCGTCTACTCCGCCTCCGAGCTTGCCTCCCAGGAGTTCCCGGATCTCGATGTCTCCATTCGCGGCGCCGTCTCCATCGCCCGCCGGCTGCAGGATCCACTGGCCGAGCTGGTCAAGATAGATCCCAAGAGCATAGGCGTGGGCCAGTACCAGCACGATGTCGGCCAGAGTCAGTTGGCACGTCGGCTGGATGCGGTAGTCGAGGATTGCGTAAACGCGGTCGGGGTCGATGTGAATACCGCCTCGGTCGCCCTGCTGAATCGGGTTTCCGGCCTCTCCCAGACCCTGGCCCAGAATATCGTCGCTTATCGGAATGAGCACGGCGCCTTCCAGAGCCGCCAGCAGTTGCTCAAGGTAAGCCGGCTCGGCCCCAAAGCCTTTGAACAGTGTGCCGGCTTCCTGCGCATTCGTGGCGGCAGCAATCCACTCGACAGCTCGGCGGTCCACCCGGAATCCTACCCAGTGGTTGAAAGGATCCTGACGCAACTCCAGCAGCAAGTTGAGAGCCTGCTCGGCAACGGCAGCCTGCTGCGCAGCCTGAAGCCGGCCGACTACACGGATGAGCAATTCGGCGTGCCCACTGTCACCGACATCATAGGTGAGCTGGACAAGCCGGGCCGCGACCCGCGACCCGAGTTCAAAACCGCCACCTTCAAGGAAGGGGTGGAGAAGATCGGCGACCTGGTGCCCGAGATGATGCTGGAAGGGGTGGTCACCAACGTTACCAACTTCGGTGCCTTCGTCGATATCGGCGTCCATCAGGATGGGCTGGTACACATCAGCTCCCTGACGGATCGCTTCGTCAAGGATCCCCGCGAGGTGGTCAAGGCGGGTGACATAGTGAGAGTCAAGGTGCTGGAGGTGGATGCCCCGCGCAAGCGGATCAGCCTGACCATGCGACTGGACGAAAAAGCCGGACAACCGGCCCGCAAGCCTGCAGAATCCCGCAACGCGAATGCTGGCAGTGCCAAGCCGAGACAGGCGCCGCGTCCAAGCACGCCGGTGGGTGGTGCCATGGGCAGCGCCTTCGCGGCAGCTCTCTCCAAAGCCAAGAAATAAAAAAAGCCCCGAAAGGTCTTTTTTATAAGCTTGATAACTGTATGAAACAAAAGGATTTGTTTCAGTCAATGTCCACACGTTGACCACATTGAGAGAAAATGACCAAAGCCCCGCATCGTCGGGGCTTTTCTCATCAACGCAAACTTCGCCACCAATGCTGCCGCGCTACGCTTACCACCCTGTGTAATGGGCAAGATGAGCAAACATTATCTTGCTCATTCCACGGGGCCATTACTTCTTATTCCCCCATTATCCGAATAATATCTTTATATCCTTTCCAATTTTCTATGATATGTTTCCCAAGAAATTTATAACCGCTTATCTGCCATTTAATGGGGACTCCATGAACGAATTTCTTAAAACACTATTGAATGTTCGCAGCCTTCGTGCGGCCCTGCGCGAGCTGCCATTTGAACAGCTGCAAGAAGCGAAAGAAAAATTCGAGCTGGTTTATACAGAGCGTTTTGAATCCACCGAAAAAGAACGAGCCGAGCAAGCAGAGCATCAGCGTAAACTTGCTGAGTTCTCTGAGATGCTGAAACAAGCCGGTGTAGATCCCCGCGACTTAGTAAGCCAAGCTGCCCCAGCCGTTTCGACTAATGCCAGCAATAAGGCTAAACGAGCGCCACGCCCTGCTAAATACAAGTATCAAGAAGATGGCCAAGAGAAAACCTGGACTGGCCAAGGCCGTATGCCTAAGGCAATTGCCGAGCAAGTGGCACTAGGTAAGAACCTTGATGACTTCTTGATTTGATATCAGCACTTTACTAACTGCCGCCTACGGGCGGCTTTTTTATACCTCCAGACCACCTAAACATCCAACTCATTGCAAGACGTCATAGACTGCGCAAGAAGCCTAAAATTCACGTGTGAATTTATTTTCCAAAGCAAAAATGACAATCAAGACATTGATATATAAAGAATTTCATGAATTGTAATGAGGCGGTGTAAGACGGCTCGTTTGCTGATAAAGCCCCACGGAAAATCAAGTAAATAGATATTTTTCAATTACTTATGTTTTTCAGCATGAAATTTCCTGTGAACATTTCCCTCAAAAACGATCACAAAATGAAGTTTTGTGAAATTCTGATTTCCTCTCAAATCATCAGTAACGGCGCAGGTTAGAGTGGCAATTTTCATCACAAAAAAGTTGCAAAAAATGCCCCATTTTTAGCCCTGAGGTGGGTGGGGAGGAGTGCGGATTCCGTGGGATAGAGATTTCCGTGGGCTTTGGATCTGATGCATCCAGGATAGTGACATCAAGAAGATGGCTAGGAGAAAACCTACTAACCCTTGGCCGATGATAGAAGAGGCATTCAGGTGAAATGTTCACTGTTTTCAGTTCGGGTTTTCGCCGCAAAGCCCAGTGCTGGCGGGCTCTGGACATATGGTTTTACAGCAATCCATTTTTGCAAAAAATTTTCTATACGGGGCGCGCAGGCGGGAGCGGATTAGCGCGAATTCCGTAACGCATCTCTATCCGTGGCTCTTTCTGCTTGTGTGGATGTCTGTATGCTCTGAGCTTTATTTTGGGAGCTCTGAGTAGCCCTACAGGGATTTGTTAATGATGACATCATCCTCTCTTGGTTCGTTGTTAAAACTACTCGTACTTAGCTTTAAAAAATCGATGTGTGTATGCAACACGTTGGAGTGAGGGGAAGAATACAGATATTGTGGCATGAATAATAACGCCTTCACTTTATATTTTCATACAAACATAAACCGTCAATATTGACGGCTTATGCTTTATGATTTTTTACTAAATAAAAATCAAATGTACCTAGATATTAGGTCATATTGATCATTATTTAATGCACTTATTTTTCTATTAAAGATAATTTTATTTTCATCCACACTATCAACAACTTCAACTAACCATTCCATGTCCTCAAAATTAAACCCATATCTAAGTAGCCATATCTCCAAAGCTTTATTAGTTCCATATACAATATAATTTTTAAGTGATATTGCTCTTTGATCATTAGTTTTTTTATAGTACACATCAAACGCGGCACTTAATGGCGCAGATAAGCACAATGATATTACTTTATCTAGATAGTCGTATGTGTCATAAACGATCGTATCGTAATCAATGTCATTTACCGACATTTCATTCTCAAATAGATAAGAGCCTCGTAGATCTATGTTTGGAATAGAGCTAGCTCTAGGTGATGACCTAACTTTCAAACCTTTAACTAGTTCTTGATATTCGACATATTTAATTTCTCCTGACCTAAGCATTCTTCTCAAACGAAAGCGCTCACTACGTTGGGATAAATATGAGTATCGCAATGAGATTATTTCACTAAAGGAACGACCTTGTACATGCCATAAAAGAATGGGGATTGAAGCACTTAGAACTGATGTTTCAGCCTTACTAAGACCGTCTCTTTTTAGGTGAGAGCAATATATTTTTTTAAATGCCTGCTTTATACTTTTACGATCTTTTTCTTTAAGGGCATAGTATTCATCTGCGGTTACTGGGCGATTTTCAGAATTAATAAAAAAATTGAGGATAGTTTCAATATCAGGTTCTATATCAGCTTCCTTCATACGCTGAACTTGAACTTCTGGTATATGATAATCTATGTTGTATGTATTATCCTTTGTGGCATCAATGATGTCTTGTAAATTTGGATCAATGTTTTCAGATGGCAGGTCTAATAACGACACATCATTAATTGAGTAGCTTAGTCTGTATCTTTCTGTAAATGTTTTGACATTTCTCTTGTTGACTATTGTATATCCATAATCAAAGCTATCTTTATCAAGACTGCTTCGCCCTGCTCGCCCAATCAAGTTTTTTAGCGTTAACTCATTCATATTCGAGAAATTATCAACCCATACAACATCAAAAGGCATATTAATGCCTTGGCTTAAGGTGGATGTTGCAAAGCATATTTTTGCATGCCCACCTTTAATAAAATCCTCGATTAAAAGCCTTGCCCTTAAAGGCATAGAACCATGATGAATCACAATTCCATGAGTCATCATCTCAACCAACCTAGACCCTTTTGTCGTTCGTGATGATTTAGAAGCACCGATGTAATGTCGTAATTTTTCAATTATACCAAGAGCATTTTCATTTTTAATTTCCGGACAAAGAGACATATATCTATTGAAAATATCTCTATAGTCACCATTATATATTTTATTTTTAGATGTATAGATTAGCAGCGTCCCTCCTGATGTCAGCACATCCTTAGCCGGGTCATTTTCAGCTGGTATTGGATCACCTAACTCATTCGGTGAAAAGTAATGAAATGCATCATCATCGAAATATAAAAATATTTTACCCACTGCATGGTAGTCATAATTTTTGGACTGTGCGCTACTACTGTCATTTAAGTTATGCTTGATTAATTGCGCTTGTGGATTACTTACAAATGGATGCGTGAAAATAATTTTTGAATTAGGGAATGCAACACTCGCACGCCTAACGAATGAGTCAAAGGTTAAGCCTCGGATTGGTTCATCTGAGATTTGTGCCTCATCAAGAAGAAACATATCAATCTTGAACGCATGCTCAAAACCAAATAACTCAGAAGCTCTTTCTGGAGTGAGAATAAATATTCTCTTCTTGGTTTTTGAAATATTTATATTATCCACAAATTGCAGCACTAAGGTATTGTCATTGACCTCCCCAATTATATTATGATAATACTCTGTTATTAATGCTCTGGATGGTACAACAATTACAACGTCATGTTCGCATTCCAATATTAACTTTCTAAAAAGAAATGATTTCCCTGTGCTCGTTGGTGCTGAGAATGAAAAATACTGCTGTCCTTTGATAAACCTGTATGCACTGGCTTGGATTGGAGTAAGCAAACTTCCAGTATCATGTTCAATCGCTTTTGAGAAAATGGAATAGACCTCCTCCAATAGAGAGGAGGACTCTTTCTTTTTATAAAAAAGGCCAAGCACTGAAATTATTTTACTTTCATAAGGACGAAGTGCAGCAGGATGGAATTTTTTTATGTACGCAATTACCTCTGTGATTTTTGGATCAACAGATCCTTCCTTGTGAAGAGACCTTATAGCATTGATAAGGGTGTCATCAAAATTCTCGCCATATATAAGATCTGAAATCATAAAACCTCAACCCCGACCAAGAACACTTCATGTTTTTTTGATAAAGCTAACGTACTTGCATGTTTTTTTGCATTTTCCATAATTTTAAATGGATTCTTTGCATTAATAGAAAATGCCGCTGTAAACGCTCTGTTATTGAAGCTGGAAAAGTTCACTTTTGCATCATCAGACAAAAATGGCAATATTGCCCTAAACTCCATTTGATCTTTTTCCTTTGTTATGAAACTTTCAATCTGAGTCAAAGCGTCAGTGTATTTGGTTGTTGTTCCACCATACTTCGCCTCGCCAAATGAAACTGTCTTTGCGGAAGTTTCCGTATGGAAATCGAACCCTGGATTCCCTATTATTTTTTCTTTTAACAGCTCAGCAAGTGGCAGTTTTATATGATTTTTGAATTTTTTTAATACGTCTTGAGCTGACATTGATATCATGTACTCACCGAAATCTTCGGTAATGGCCGTTTCAATTTTATTAAAAATATCATCTACCAATTTATTAATCGTAGGTTGTGCCATAGCAGTAAATGATATTTTGTCATATGCACCCAAGTTGTCTAGCCATGTTTTATCGCTTATTGTTTCTATCATGTTTTCAGCATGTGATTTAACATCATTGATTTCTATCAGAAGGGAATGAACTGGCTGGGAGCCAGGTGCTCTTAACACTGAGTACGATTTTATCTTCATGAAATACTCCATTTTTCAAAAAAGTATCACATGAGCCCCAACGCTCGTACATAGTTAAAGATAAATATATTTATTAATGTGATGAAGATCTATTTAATTCCACTGACTAAGAGTGGATTGAATCTTTTCATTGAGTTTACTTACTGGTTCAATTTTCGATAGCGTACAGTTATTGCCAGAGCTCCAAGGAGCGCAGCTGACGCCGCTTAAGGGCTCCTCGCTACGCTCGTCAAACCCTGCTTCGCTTTGCTCGCTCAACACCTCCTCGGCGCTCTCTGCGGGCTTGTCGGTCGCCTTGCGGCGTAGCACCCAGCCATCAAGGCGGGTTCGCTTAACGGCGTTGCCAGCGGCTACACCCACAAGCCGGATCACATCTTCCCCGTACTTGTTCTTGGCAGGGTCTATCAGGTGATGCAGCCGCACCGGCCGGGCATCCCGTGGGCATACAGGGCCGCCCATGGAATAGGTAAACTCCTTCCAGTTCGCCGTGTCCGCATAGCGGCGGCACTCTTCCATGATCTCACTCGCCAGCGGGGCCACCGTCCGGCCTTCCTTCTCTTGCACTCGCCCAGGTAATCGCCGCAGCTCTCGCCACACGCTCACAGACGGCCCGCCCAGTTGCTGAAACTGGCGCAGGCCCCACAGGGACGCCCACGCCCTGACCCGTCTAGCCCCCTCACTGGCGGCGGTTTGGGCCTCAAGGTCGCCTTCGTCCCCTATCTGGTGGCCATCTATATTTTTGGCGATGTATTTGACGATGTAGCCCACGGCCCCGCCTTTGGCTGGATCCATGGCCTTCCAGTCAAAGCGCGGGGTGATGTCGCTATAGGGCCGCTTGCTCACGGGATGGCGTTTGCGCTCAAGGTCGCTCTGGTCATGGCTCAGGGCGTAGCGCTGCATGGTGCTTATCAGCTCATGCTGCTGGGCAGGGGTCACGAACAACAGCAGATGCCAATGAGGGGTGCCGTCGTGATGGGGTTCAACCACCCGAAAGCCGAAATACTCGATACCACGGCGGGCGAGTGCCGCGCGGCAGCGCTTCCAGAGGGTGCCGAGATAGGTGTTGGTGTCGCGGGGCGTGTGGCCCTGATACTTGGGGTTTTCCGTGGTGCGGGCCGGTTGGCCATGTCCTTGGGGGGTGGTCTTCCATGGGTGATATTGGCTCGGGGCTGTCCAGGTGAAGAACAGGCCCACATAGCCCATTTCGTCCGCTGCATCGGAGAAGCCCCGCGCCCTGACCACCAGTTCATCACGGCGGTTTGACGGGTTGGCCATTGAGCTGGCCACGGCATCGGCCAGGGAAATGGTAATGTCGTGCGCTTCGTTGTGCGCCTCCATGCTCTTGAGCCACTGCTCGGCGGCCAGCTGGCGCTCATTGAAGGCCCGCAGGGCGTAGCTCGACACATAAGGCGATACACCCCGCCGCACCTTGCCAAGCAAGATGGCGCAGTGTTCCCGATATTGCTCCCAAAGCTTACGCAGTTTGCGGGCCCACCATTGCGGGTCAAGCCAGCGGATAAGCTGGGCCGCAATGAAGGTATCGCGGGCCTCGGTGCTCTTGAAGCGTGGCAGAGTGGGCAGGAAGCCCCAAGGTTTGAGGGGCTGGCCACAGACCCGCCAGAGGTAGGTGGCGGGCATGGTGCCGGTCTGGCCATTGGTGCTTGCATCCAGCAGGCGCCAAACCCGCTCGGCATAATCCACCGCCAGCTTGTCGCGGCGGTCTTTGTGCTGCAATTGTTCCAGTGGTTCGGGCAGGTCGGCTTGTACTTGCCGCAGCACCTTTACCCGGTCGCATAGCCAGAGGTTGGCCTCCTTGCAGCTGATGCCCTTGAGGATGGCCGGCACCCGCCGCACGCAGTAGCCAACGAACAGCTCGCCGACCAGTTCATCGGCCAGTTGCACCGACCCGCCCTGTCCCCGTTTGACCGAGAACATCAGCAGGTCGAGCGCCCAATCAAGGTCATAGACCCCCAGCCAGTCCTTGAAATAGGAGCGGATAGTGTCCTCTGAGGCGGGAGCGTGGCGGTTGCGCTGACGGGCGGGTTTGCGGGCTTCGTCAAGCGGGTAAAGTGGCCGCAGTTGCAACTGTAAAATGTGGGTCATCTTCTTGACCCGTGCTCGTAGGATGGCGGCGGACTGGTTGCGGCGGGGGTGGCCTTTGTCGCTGAGGGTGCTGAGGGGGTTATTCATGCGCGGCCCCCTACACAGTCCCGCAGCGCCCTGGCGTGGGCGGCGGCCTTAGCGTGGGCTTGGCGCAAGGTGGCGCGGGTCAGCCTGCACATATGTAGCAGCACCCGCGTTTGGGCCCTGTCACGTAGGCCCCTGACCCGTCGCCGAATGCGTAACACGGCGAGACGCGATTGCAGGATATAGAGGCGGCGATGGTCTTGGCGCAGAGACTCGCTCCAGAATGCGGACAAAGCGAGCCCCTCCGCTTGCTGGGCGGCATTGAATTTGATACTGTTCATTGGCTATCTCTTGTCGTGCTTGATATGGGTTAGCTAAGGGGAGCCCTGCAATGGCTCCCTTTGTCTTTTCTGGCGTTCTGCCTCTCTTGCTCTCCTCTTCCTTGTTTACCTTTCCCATCCGGCCATTTGTCCGGCGTGGCGTGGTTGGCTTTGCTAATCTGCGCCCGCTCGCGCTGTTGTGATAAGCGTGTGAGCACTGGGGGAGCCGTTATCGGCGCCCCTTTTTCGTGTCGCCGTTACTCTTTCAGCTCATGGCGCAGTGCCTGCCGCTTGCCCTGACTGTCACACAGCGCCAGCAAGTCATTTGCCCGTGGCCGGGTGAGGATGCCCAGTGCGGCGCGGGCGGTGGGGTTGTCCCCTTCCAGCGGGGCGGCGGTGTAACTCATGGCCTGCTTGAGGGCGTGGGCCAGTTCGTTCACAGCCCACTTTTGCGCCCCCTCCGGCCCCATGATGGCGGCCTTGGCATGCGTCAGGGCGGCCAGCTCGGTCAGATGTTGCTTGAGGGGCTTGAGGGTGACGGGCACCACCTTGTGGTCAAGGTAGCTTTCGTAGCACCCGGCCACGATGCTCTGGGCGTTATTTACGGCCAGCAGGGACTGATAGAGCGGCAGCGCCAGCCGTCTCTCTTGACGCTGGGACAGGGTGAGCGCTTCTTTGGCATCTTCGACCAGCTCGCCCAGTTCGCGGTATTCCCGCGCCGAGTCGAGCGAGGTCGCGCCGCCTAGCAGCTGGTTAATCCGCCCTTGGCGTAGCTCTTCGAGGCGGGCCTTGGCCGCCGGGACGCGCTCTTGCAACTGCTTGCGCTGCTGGCGCAAGGTCATCACCTCGTCATCCAGCGCCATCAGCTTGGCGCGCTCCTCCTCAAACCGGGCGATGTGGTCATCCAGTCGGCTGGCGGGCAGTGGCACGGCGGCGGACGGGGTCGGCAGGGTGTGCAAAGTCGGTTGCGGCATCTGGGTTACTCCTCAGTGGCAAGGGTGATGGCATCAAAGGCGGTATAGGCGGTCGGCTCGCCCAGCCCGTAGGCTTGGCCCCGGATATAGCGGATCCCCCAGGAGGCGAGGTCGTCTATGCTATCGGCGCTCAGGCGGTGGGAATGGTTGACGGTCAGCACCTGCAAGTTTTCAGTGAAGGTCAGCGCCAGAAAGGTGCCGGGCATGCGCTGGCTGGACAGCGTGGGCATGTCGGCAATCTTCATCCGCTGCTGCTTGTCCCGCACAATGCCGGGCTTGAGATAGGCTTTCTTGTGGGCGCGCAGCAGGTCATGACCGACCAGCACCCGCAAGCGCGGGTCGTTGCGGTACGCCTCGGGCATCTTTTCAATCAGGGCATACACCATGCTGTCGAGGTCGGCATAGTCCCCCGCGCCGCTGGTATCAAACACCACCGCATCGCGCAGCACCCGCGCCCCGTCCGGGTCAGCCTCTTTGGCCAGCGTAGGCCAGCCCTTCATCACATCTTCCCCGTTCTGGTTGGCCTCGGGGTCAGTGTTGATGGCAGCCGACTGGCCCCAGAACCCGACCCGCAAAATGTCATCGCCAAAGGCGGCCAGCGCCAGCGCTTCGAGCGCCTTGTTGGCCTGCTGCTGGTTCATGCCGCCCAACATTTGCCCCAGCTGTTGCCATGTCCAGATAACGCTGCTGTCCATCGGCTGATAGACGTGGCTCTGCTTGGTGGGGTCTGCCGGGACAAGGAACCGCGCCTGCGCTTTGCGCCCGGAGCGCAGCGTCTCTTTGATGGGGTCATACAGTGGGGCGCTTTGGTCATCCACGCTCAAGTGGGTCAACAGGTTCAAAAACGGGGATGCTTGCACAATGGCAGCACTCAAGGCGCTGCTGACGGTGGGATTCAGGGTGCCAAAGCTGGCTTGGGTAATGGGGACAAAGCTCATGCGCATGTCGCGCAACAGGTCAGATAACGTCATGGGGCAAACTCCTAATAAGCACGAAGCGGGGGCGTTTCATTGCGCGAGGTGAGGCGGTCGAGGGTCTGTTGCATCCGGTCAAGGTCCTGACTCAGTGCCTTGGCCCTGTCGTGCAGGGTGCTGAACTGCTGGGTATTGGCCGCTGTCCAGCGGTGGGATTGGCCAATCAGCGGGCGGGCCTGACTGAACTTGAGACGGGTCAAGCCGGTGCTGGCGGGTTCGTCCGTGACGCCCAGCGCCCCCAGATACCACTTGCCCGTGCCAGCAAAATTGGGCTTGGGCTCGATAGAGCAAAATTGCAGGTGGCCAAGGGCGTTAAGGTCCATCAGCTCCAGCGTGGGGCAGAGCACGGCAAACAGCTTGAGTACGCCTTGCACGGTGTCCGCCTTGAGCGCTTCCACATGCCCGACCGGGCGACTACGCCCATGCTCGGGCCACAGGCAGGCGGTATAGAAATCGGGGTCGTAACTCTCCGCCATCTGGTGCAGCCACTCGGGGGCGATGTGCTGGTCGTCCACGGTCGGCCCCGCCGAGGCGATACAGACCCAGCCTGTTTTAACCGGGGTAGTCATAGTGCGCTCCTTCGTATCACAACGGGCTTGTTCCGCGCGATTTCGGCTTCGGCATCGAGCACTTTTTGGCGCTCGGTCACCGACTCATGCAGCTTGCGGTGTTCATCCGGGGAGAGGCCACGGGACAAGGCCGCTGCCATTTCTCCGCACTGCTTGGCAGAGGGGGTTAAGGTGTGGCTAAAGGACAGGGTGGACACCCACGTATGCCCACAAATCGGATCCATGCATTGGCAGTAGAGGTTCGCCACCTCCCAGCTCATGCGATAGGTTTTTTGGATGCGTCCTTGCCCACCGCACTCGGTACACATCACTCGCTGAGCGCGCATATGTCCCCCTGATAATGTGGGTTGATAGGATGGGGTAAGCGCTGCCAGAGGGCGCCCCACGCGATAGCATTGGGCTGCTCAACGGCGGCGATGTAGTCCGGCAGGTGAATGAAACGCTGGCAGGCAGTCCCCGCCAGCTTGCGGCGTTGGAGCCGCAGGTTGCGCAATGCGCAGGGGATAGATAAGATGCTCATCAAATCATGCCCTCTAAAGCTGATTTGGAAACCCCGCTTGGTGCTGCAACACCGTTAAGCGGGGTTTTTCTTTGCCCGTCATTCAGGTCCCGCAGCACCGCCAGCTTGTGGCACAGGCAGCGAGCCCCCTTGTCATGGCTGGCCCGCTGCTGGCGCTCCCTCACCTGCTCGACGGTCTCGCGCAGCAACTGCGCCCCCGCCATGTTCATGGCCTGTTGTTCATCCCCTGTCTGGCTCATACCGGACACCCCAGCCCCAGCCAGGACAACCAGCCGTCACGAATTTCACGGGGGCGGCTCTCAAAGGCCAGCTTCATGCCCTCGTTCCATGCCGGGAGGTAAATCCAGTATTCGGCGGGGGCGGTCGGGTTGAGGGGGTTGCGCATCGGCACCACCGGCACCTTGCCCTTTTCAATCATCCCCCGCACTGCGCCCTTGGTTTTGCCAATCATCTTGGCGAACACCTCAACGGGCACCGCATCAGAGGCGTTAATCATCGGTTCGAGCACCAGTGCGACACGGGGGTCGGCTTCGGTCGGCGGTTGGTTATGGGTTGCTGCTGTCATCTGATATTCTCCCTTGTTAGCCCTAATGGGCCTTAATGGTCCACAATGGAGCTTTGAACCAAGTTATCGGCTTCCCGATAACAAGCTAACGGGATAATGACACCATGTCAAACAACGTAGGAAAAAAAATCAGACTCATGAGGGAGTCTGAACTGATTAATCGCAAGCAGCTTTCGGATATAACAGGGATTCCATACACCTCTCTGGTGTACTACGAATCAGATAAAAATTCCCCGGATGTTCAAGTAGTTATGAAAATACTTAACCATCCCAGATTCACGAAATACACGCTCTGGTTTATGACCGATGAGGTCGCTCCAGAAGCCGGGCAGATAGCACCGGTTCTCGCACACTCTGGGCAAGACGAAACAGACTGTTCAGCCTCAGGCAAGAAAACTGGCTAACCCTGCATGAGGCGTTTCTCGACGCCATAGAATCATCAGGTTTGGGTTACATCGGAGGGCTTCCTTATGTCGATTAAGAAGCTCGATGATGGTCGTTATGAAGTGGACATGAGACCGCAGGGGCGCAACGGAAAGCGTATCCGGCGGAAGTTTGCCAAGAAGCATGAAGCAACCGCCTTTGAGCGGTATGTGCTGGCAAACCAGCATGACAAAGCGTGGATAGAGAAACCGAAGGATGCCCGGCCATTGTCCGAGCTCATCCAGCTCTGGTGGCTCTACCACGGGCAGAATATGAAATGGGGTGTCACAGCACGCCAAACTCTGGGGCTGGTTGAGCGGTTAATGGGTAATCCCTGTGCTTTCCAGATTGATGATCGTGCTATTGCCGTATTTCGATCTCGCCTACTCAGCCAGGGGATCAAAGCCTCAACGGTGAATCGGCGGTTGATCACCTTGGGGGGGATGTTCAGTTTCCTGATTGGCGCCGGGATGTATCACGCACCTCATCCATTGAGGGAAATGAAGAAGCTCAAAGAGGCCCCCACCGCCATGAGCTATTTATCTCAGGGTGAGATTACCGGCTTACTGACTCGATTAGAGGGTGACAACCGTAATCTGGCCATGTTGTGTTTGAGCACGGGTGCAAGGTGGGGAGAAGCGGCCGCACTTAGAGCCGAACATGTCATCAATCAGCGGGTCATGTTCGTGGCCACCAAGAATGGTAAAACGCGCGTGGTGCCAATCTCGGCAGATATATCAGCACAGCTGGTTGATGGGAAAATAGGGCGGCTATTTCCGAATGTGGATTACCTGACAGTGCGGCAGGTATTGCGAGAGGTGAAACCGGACTTGCCACACGGGCAAGCATCCCATGTGTTGCGCCACACCTTCGCTACACACTTTATGGCCAATGGCGGGAACATCATCACGCTACAGCGGATTTTGGGCCACGCGAACATCCAGCAGACAATGTCCTATGCGCACTTTGCGCCGGATTATTTGCAGGATGCCATCACCTTCAATCCATTGCGGGGAGGTACTGGCATTGGATGACCACACGGTGTCCACATTAGGGGGCATTTTACCCGATGTTATCGGGCCATAATGGCTGCTAAGTGATTGATACCCTGTGCGACCGATGGCTTCACAGGGTAGGTTAAAGCCCCGAAAGGGGCTTTTTTACAAGACGCCAAGGCTCATTGACTGAGGGTGGCCAAAATACTTTCTGGATCCTGATGCCGGGCCAGCACCTCCCGCAGTCGATTGAATGCCTTGCAGGCCTCCTGCGGGTACTTGCCATAGGAGACTACGCCGGTATGGCTCCAACCGGCCGCCAGCATGATCTTCTTCTTGAAGTGAGTACCTTCAGTTCCGCCGCCGCCAAGCTGCATCAAAAACTGTTCCATCTGAAGGTGAGGAGGGGGAATCCGGGAGAAGGTGGCAAAGTCTTCCGGTTTGACTTCATCAAAATGCATGGCGATTCCTGTGATGATGAATGGGACTACCCCTCAGATTAGTTGCAAATGCCCGGGGCGTGATCGAAAAATCAGGGGAGGAAGAGTGGCGCGGCGCTCAGACGTTCAGGCTGAAACCCTGCTGCGCAGCGGGCCTGACCGCCTGTTGATAACGTTGGGCAATGACCTGATTGCGCTGCTCCATATAGCCGTTCAACACACCCGTCTTGGCACTGCCATCAGCCGCCAGGGCGGTATCAGGGTCGGATGAGATCAGCGCCTTGCGTGCCTGCGCCTCCTTGGCGGCGGCACTTCTGGCTACGCTCAGATCTTGAGAAGAGGGCTCGGCAGGCGCCAGTGCGGCGGCGCGCACCTGCTGCATCTTGGAGATGGTCGCTCTGGGATCACCGGGAATGGTCCCGATGTCGATGGAGACGCCACCACCAGTGGCGTAACGCTTGCCATCCGGCCCCATGGCAAACTCATAGGTAGGACTGCCGGCATACTGGCCACCGGTGCTCTGATGCGCCTGCTCGTGAGTACGTACCTCCTGATCCCTGTCGGCCAGCTCCTTGACCTGCAACTCCTGCTTCTGCTGTTGCTCCTGCTGCCTGGGATCCTGCTGTTGCTTGCTGCGCTGCCCGTCTTCCGCCGTGGCCTCAACGAAGCGGTGATCAACCGGCGTTTGCGGATTGCCGGTCTGGGAAGCTTCCCGCGTCTGCTGGGAGGTCTGGTTGGGATTGGCCTGGCTTGCCTTGGACTTGTCTTTCTGTGAGCCGACTTCAGGCTCGGCATTGAATGCCTCGCTCTGACGGGTCTGGGGAATAAGGGCTGCACGGCGATTGTCAGTGCGTGCCGATTCCGTCTGCGGTTGCAGCTGATTAGGAATAATGGTCGGCAGACTGACATTGATGTTCATGTCACACCCGGATATCGATCAGGGTACCCATCACATCACTGGCGGTCTGGATCACCTTGGCAGATGCTCCGGCCTGTACTTCGGCCACCTTGAGGTTGACCAGCTCATCGGGCAGTTGCACCTGATCACCGCTCGGGGTATTAAGCCGGGCGATCTGGCTGGATGCCTTGTCGGCAATCTGTTCCGCTCGCTGAAACCCTTGTACTCCGCTGTTCAATGCAGAATCTATACGCATGATGACACTCCTCTGACGCTGGATTAATTATCCGTCACGCCAGAGGATTAATGAAGCAAATAGGTTATTTTTCAGCCAACAAAATGTCGAATGATT
The DNA here is from genome assembly GCF_054052465.1 of Aeromonas enterica. NCBI lineage: Bacteria > Pseudomonadati > Pseudomonadota > Gammaproteobacteria > Aeromonadales > Aeromonadaceae > Aeromonas > Aeromonas enterica. The sequence continues at coordinate 34,598 of NZ_JBSTYL010000014.1, forward strand.
TCAACGAACTGCTGTGGATGGGAAATAAAGGGCGCATGCGAGGCCTTTTCCAGCACCAGGCTGTGACTGGCCGGGTAGCGTTCGTCCAGCAGCGGTATGGCCGCCTTGGGCACCAGGGAATCCAGCCGGCCATAGACCCGCAGCCAGGGCAGGCTCAGCGTTGTCAGCGCATCGCGCAGATCAACGTCAGCCAGCAGACCGAGTCCAGCCTCCAGCGCCGCAAGTTGGGGAGCCGGACGCTCTGCCAACCAGTGGCGCAGCTGGCGGATATCATCCCTGGCGTGTTCGCTGCCCATGGCCTGGATCGCGAGGAAACGCTCTATGGTCTGCTTGAAGTCCCCCGCCAGCATCAGATTGAAGCCGGTCAGTACTTTGGGAGCTATCCCCGGCCAGTCGTCACGGGCCATGAAGCAGGGGGAGCTGGCTACCGTGATGAGCGAATGGCAGCGCTCAGGTTGGGTCAGCGCCAACTGGCTCGCCACCAGACCACCGAGGGACCAGCCGAGCAGATGGCACTTCTGCGGCAAGACGGCTGCGACCTGCTCCGCTAGCCAGGGCAAGGAGTACTCACTCCCGTCGGCCAGCGGGCTGTTGCCAAACCCGGGCAAGTCCACCAGATGCAGCCGATAGTGGGCCGCCAACGGTTGGACAATGCCATGCCAGACTGCGCCATTCATGCCCCATCCGTGCAACAGCACCAGATCGGGCCCCTGACCAAATCGCTCTACCGATACGCTCATCTAGACTCAAGATCCCTGTTCATTCTCTTGGGGTCAGCATGTTAAAGCGGCTGCTCGCCAAAGCAAGTCCGATCCTTGGCAACCATGCCGACTGGCAGGGCCACTGTCTGCTCTGCCAACAGCCTTGCGATGCACAGCCGCTGCTCTGCAGCTGGTGCCAGCAGGCCCTCCACCAGCCCTATCGCAAATGCAGCCTGTGTGCGGCGCCCTTGCCGGAACCTGACGGAGAAACCAAACCTGTCTGCGGGCGCTGTCAGCGCAGGCCACCGCCCTGGCAGCGGCTGCAGGTCATTGGCGACTACCAAGCCCCCTACTCCATGCTTATTCCGCAGTTGAAATATTCTGGCCAGATCCTGCTGGCGCCGCTGCTCGCCCGTCTGCTGGCCGATCATCTGGAGAAAGACGTTCTCCCCGAGGCCATCATTCCGGTACCCCTGCACTGGTGGCGACACTGGTGGCGCGGCTTCAATCAGGCAGAGGAGATAGCCATCACCCTCGGCGAGATCATCGGCATCCCCTGCGACACCCGGCTGCTGCGCAGAACCCGAGCCACCCCGCAGCAGACCCGGCTCAGTGCCGCTCAACGGCGACGAAATCTGCGCGGTGCCTTCCAGATCCAGCCCCACCATTATCGGCATGTGGCCCTGCTCGACGATGTAGTGACCACGGGGGCGACGGCGGGTCGGCTCACCCGCTTACTCCACGAGAGTGGCATCGAAAAAGTGGAGGTGTGGGCCATTTGCCGTACGCTAAAACACCTCAAATGACACTCTATATGGATACCGCAAGCTCAGGCACATCAGGCAGCCATAGGTATATTTGACATATGCTCGGCGCCATCTGCATGCTACCCAAGCACTGCCAAGCGAGTTATCATGAATACCCTAGTCGTACACTCAGGTTTATGAGGATAGTGATGATCAGCATTTCCGACACCGCCCAGGCCCATTTCCGTAAACTGCTGGAAAAACAGCCTGATGGCACCAATATCCGGGTGTTTGTGGTCAATCCGGGAACCCAGAATGCCGAGTGCGGCGTATCATATTGCCCACCCGACGCGGTCGATCCGGAAGATCAACACCTGCCCTTCAGCGGCTTCGACTGCCTGGTCGATCCTCTGAGCGCCCCCTTCCTGGTCGATGCCACCATCGACTTCGTCACCGATCAGATGGGCTCCCAGCTCACCCTCAAAGCGCCAAACGCCAAGATGCGCAAGGTGGCCGATGATGCACCGCTGATCGACCGCATCGAATATGTGCTGATGTCCGAGGTGAACCCCATGCTGGCCGGTCACGGCGGCAAAGTCACCCTGGTCGAGCTGACCGAAGACAAGCTGGCCATCCTGCAGTTTGGCGGTGGTTGCAACGGTTGCTCCATGGTCGACTACACCCTGAAAGAGGGGATCGAGAAGCAGTTGCTGGAGAAATTCCCGGGCGAGCTCAACGGCGTCAAAGATGCCACCGAGCACCAGCGCGGCGATCACTCCTACTATTGATCCCGTGCCAGTGGTGATCACCCGCCAGGTTTGATCCCCCTTGCTGCACATAAAAAGGCCCCGCCAATCTGACGGGGCCTTTTGCTATCCGGCATAGGCGGATGGCTTATTCGTCGCGCTTGTCCCGGCTGAGCAGGGCGATGGCGGCCTCTTTCGGGTTCTTGCCCTGATAGAGCACCTGGAAGATCTGCTCGCAGATGGGCATCTCGACGCCACAACGGGCCGCCAGCAGATGCACCTCCTTGGTGTTGCGATAGCCTTCCACCACCTGACCTATCTCGGCCATGGCGGTATCCACGCTCTTGCCGGCCCCGAGGGCCAGACCGAAGCGACGGTTGCGCGACTGGTTGTCGGTACAGGTCAGCACCAGATCCCCGAGCCCCGCCATCCCCATGAAGGTTTTGGCGTCGGCACCCAGGGCCGCTCCCAGACGCTGCATCTCCACCAGACCCCGGGTGATGAGTGCGGTTCTGGCATTGGCGCCAAAACCCAGTCCGTCGGAGAGACCGGCGCCGATGGCGATGACGTTCTTGACCGCACCGCCCAGCTGCAGGCCGACGAAGTCCGGATTGGTATAGACCCGAAACGAGCGCCCGCAGTGCAGCAGGTGGGAGAGATCATCGGCGAAGTCATCGTGAGTCGAAGCCACCGAGATAGCGGTCGGCAAGCCTGCCGCCAGCTCCTTGGCAAAGGTGGGGCCGGAGATCACTGCCAGCGGCATCTCGTCACCCAGTACTTCGCGGGCCACATCTTGCAGCAAGCGACCGCTGTCCGGCTCCAGCCCCTTGGTGGCCCAGGCGATACGGGTATCAGGACGCAGGAAGGGCTTGATCCGGGTTAGCACATCACCAAATACATGGCTTGGCACCACCAGCAGCAGTACGGGCGCGGCTTGCACCGCCGCCTGCAGATCGGCAGTCAGTTGCAGATCGGCAGGGAAAGGGACATCGGGCAGAAAAGCCTTGTTGCAGCGATCTTGTTCCAGCTCGGCGACATGGGCGGGGTCGTGACCCCACAGCAGGGTCGGATGACCGTTGCGCGCCAAAGAAATGGCAAGGGCGGAGCCATAAGACCCCGCCCCCAAGACCGAGATAGCGATCTGGTCAGCCATTATCAGGCTTCCGCAGTCGCCTGCTGGGCCTGTGCTTGCGCCATGTGCTGGGCAAACAGGGCATCGAAGTTGACCGGTGCCAGGTTCAGCTGCGGGAAGGAACCCTTGCTCACCATATTGGCCACGGCTTCGCGGGCATACGGGAACAGGATGTTCGGGCAGAAGGCAGCCAGGCAGTGAGCCAGTTGCGGCTCCGGCAGGTTGCCGATGGTGAAGATACCGGCTTGCTGCACTTCACACAGGAAGGCGGTCTCGGTTTCCAGCTTGCAGGTCACGGTCAGGGTCAGCACAACCTCGTACACGCCGTCAGCCAGGATGTTGGTCTTGGTGTCCATGTCCAGCTTGACGTCCGGCTGCCACTCTTTCTGGAAGATGTGCGGGGTATTCGGGGCTTCGAAAGAGACATCCTTGGTGTAAACACGCTGGATGTGGAATTCCGGTTGTACTTCCTGGTTGTTGATTTCGTCAGCCATTTCGTTTGATTCCTTTTTAAGAAAATATGTGGGCGCAGGCCCTTAAATCAGCGTTTTTTGGTCACCGGCAGATTATCTGCACGCCACTGGGCCATGCCACCGCTGAGCACATACACCTGCTTGAAACCGGCCTTGCTCAGTTGGCGACCCGCGCCACCAGCGGTCATCCCCGACTCGCACACCACTATGATGGGGGCATCTTTATGCTTTTCAACCGGACCCAGGTTATTGCTCTGGATCTGGCTGAGCGGCAGGTGCTGGGCACCGGCCAGATGGCCCTTGGCAAACTCTTCCTGACTGCGAATGTCCACTACTGTGGCATTTTCACGGTTGATCAGCAGGGTAGCCGTGTGGTTGTTCACCGTCTTAACCGGAGAAAAACGAGCACGCACCGTGGTGAAAACCAGAGTGCCTGCCAGGCCGAACCAGGCTGCGGTCAGCAGCGGGTTACGGGCCGCAAAATCCAAATACTCTTGCATCTTCTACTATCCAGGGACCAAGACAAGGGCCCGAGTATACATGGGGACCCCACCAAGATCAGCCATCTTGGCGGCAAAGCGGGAGCGAGCTCCCATCGGGCGGGGGCACGATAAAGGATCGGAATAAAAAGTGGCGTCCGACGCTTTGGGACGAGAATTCGTCGAGCCAGGAGACAAGCCGGCGACAAAGAGGAAACAGGCCAGCAACAGCAGGCGGCCCCCGCCGGACGGGGCTTGGCTATCAGGTGACTATTTCGGCAGATGTAGTAATATTACGCTAGTTTCACTTCCCGCAATTCATTCCTATCCGAGAGGACATAGCCTTATGTCAACAGCTAAGAAACCTTTGGTTCTGGTCATCATGGACGGTTGGGGCTACAGCACCAAGCAAGAGCACAACGCCGTCGCTGCCGCCAAGACGCCCAACCTCGACCGTCTCGCCCGTGACTACACCAGCACCCTTATCTCCGGCTCCGGCCTGGACGTGGGTCTGCCGGATGGTCAGATGGGTAACTCCGAAGTGGGTCACGTCAACATTGGCGCCGGTCGCATCGTCTATCAGGAACTGACCCGCATCTCCAAAGAGATCAAGGACGGCGACTTCTTCCAGAACGTCGAACTGGCCAAGGCTGTCGATTCTGCCGTGACCAAGGGCAAAGCCGTTCACATCATGGGTCTGATGTCCCCGGGTGGCGTACACAGCCACGAAGAGCACATCATGGGCATGATCGAGATGGCCGCCAAGCGTGGCGCCGAGCAGATCTATTTCCACGCCTTCCTGGATGGCCGCGACGTACCGCCGCGCTCCGCCCAGTCTTCCATCGAACAGTTCGATGCCCTGTTTGCCCGTCTGGGCAAGGGTCGTTTCGCCTCCATGATCGGCCGCTACTTCGCCATGGACCGCGACAACCGCTGGGATCGCGTGCAGCAAGCCTATGACCTGATGACTCAGGGCAAGGGCGAGTTCACCGCCGACAGCGCCAGCGAAGCCCTGGCCGCTGCCTATGCCCGCGACGAGAACGACGAGTTCGTCAAGGCCACCCGCATCGGTGCTGCTGCCCCCATGCAGGATGGCGATGCGCTGATCTTCATGAACTTCCGTGCTGACCGCGCCCGTGAAATCACCCGCGCCTTCGTCGACAGTGACTTCACCGGCTTTGCCCGTGCCGCCACCCCAGCGCTGAACTTCGTGATGCTGACCGAATACGCGGCCGACATCAAAACTGCCTGCGCCTATCCGCCGACCGCTCTGATGAACACCCTGGGTGAGTGGCTGGCCAAGCAGGGCAAGACCCAGCTGCGCATTTCTGAAACCGAGAAGTACGCCCACGTCACCTTCTTCTTCAACGGTGGCGAAGAGTCCTGCTTCACCGGTGAAGACCGCGAGATCGTCGCCAGCCCGAAAGTGGCCACCTATGATCTGCAGCCGGAAATGAGCTCCGAAGAGCTGACCGACAAGCTGGTTGCCGCCATCAAGAGCGGCAAGTACGACACCATCATCTGCAACTACCCGAACGGCGACATGGTCGGCCACACTGGTGTATTCGATGCGGCCGTCAAAGCCTGTGAAGCGGTTGACCACTGCATCGGTCGCGTCACCGAGGCCCTGGCTGAAGTGGGTGGCGAATGCCTGATCACCGCCGATCACGGCAACGCCGAGAAGATGCTGGACGAAGAGACGGGTCAGGCCCACACAGCCCATACCAACCTGCCGGTTCCCCTCATCTATTTCGGTCGCAAGGCCGAGGTGGTTGAAGGTGGCAAACTGTCCGATCTGGCGCCGACCATGCTGACCCTGATGGGCCTGCCGGTCCCGCCGGAAATGACTGGCAAGCCCCTGATGATTCTGAAATAATCCTTCCCCATGCGGGGATGCGAAGTTATTTCAAACAAAACCAGTCGCGTCGGCCTGTTGGCCGGCGCGCTGTTTTTTTGCCTGTCGTTTATCGCGGGCAAGGCCCTGGCTGCCAATCAGCAGCTCGGCACCATGCAGTCCCAGATCAAAGAGCAACAGAAGACCATCAAGCTCAGCAAGCAGGAGCTGGCCAAACTCAACACCCAGCTCAAGGCCGATGAGCAGGCCATCTCGGCCGCGGCGGCCAAGCTCGAGCAGACCAAACAACAGCTGAAACAGAATCAGCAAAAGCTGGTGGGCCTGCAACAGGACAAGCTGGATCTGGAACAACAGGCCAGCCATCAGAAACAGTTGCTGGCCAAGCAGGCGGAAAGCGCCTTCCAGGCAGGCAACCACGATTACCTCAAACTGCTGCTCAATCAGCAGGATCCGGCCAAACTGAGCCGCTCTCTCGATTACTACGACTACCTCAACAAGGCCCGTATCGAGGCCATCGACGCACTGCGCGCGACCCGCACCAAGCTGGCCAAAAACCAGCAGGCCACCAAAGAGACCGAAAGCAAGCTGCAAGCCCTGCTAAGCGAGCAGCAGGAACATCATCAGGCCCTGCTGGCCAGCCAGCAGAGTCGCGCCAAGGTGCGCAACCAGTTGCAACAGTCGGTAGAAGATGACGAACAGAAGCTGACCAAGCTGATCAAGGCGGAGAAAGCCCTGAAGGCCCGGCTGGAAGAATTGCGTCGCCAGCGGGAAGAGCAGGAGCGCCGTGAGCGGGCCGAGCGGGAGCGGCTGGCCAAACTGAAAGCCGAGCAGGAGCGCCAGCGCCGTCTGGAGGCCCAACGCCTGGCCGCCGAGCAGAAGCGGATTGCAGAACAGCAGCGGATCGCGGCGCAGCAGCAAAAGGTCGGCGAGCAGCAACGGCTCGCCGCCGAACAGCAGAAAGTCGCCGCGCAACAGAACCGGGTGGCGGAGCAACAAGCCGCCGCGCGCAGCACCAAGCCAAGCAGTGGCGGCTACGGCGGTCTCAGCACCAACGGCAGCCTGCGCTGGCCGGTGCAGGGTCCGATCCTCATATCCTACGGCTCACCCCGCACCGCCGAGCTCAAGTGGAAGGGCACCCTGATAGGTGCCAGCGAAGGCACCCAGGTCAAGGCGGTCGCACCGGGCCAGGTGGTGTACGCCGACTGGCTGGATGGCTTCGGCATGCTGCTGGTGATCGACCACGGCCGTGGCTACATGAGCCTCTACGGTCACAACCAGTCGCTGTTGCGTCAGGTAGGTCAGAGCGTGGAACAGGGTGAACCCGTGGCGCTGGTCGGCGACAGTGGCGGCCAGGACAGACCCGGCCTCTACTTCGAGATCCGCTATCAGGGTGAAGCCATCAACCCGACCAAGTGGCTGGCCAAGGGCTGATCCTGCGGTATGACCTCGCCCCGTCAGTTACGGCTGGTTAGACGCAGATCCCGCACACTCAATGACAAAAAGCCTGCATGACGCAGGCTTTTTTGATCGTCGCCGATGGTCCTGTCAGTGGCTTCGAATGACGAAAATTTACCCCGTTTTCGACCGCAGAGATCAGGGGAAGACGATGAGGCCGAGCTGTTCGAGCAGCCCCTGCTGCTGCTCTTCATTGATCTGCACCCCGTCCAGCTTGACCCGACGCAGATCCAGCCCGGGCAGATCGCACTGGCGCAGATCGCAGCCCTGCAGGTTGAAGCTGGTCCACTCTATCTGGCCGAACTCTGAGCCGCTCAGATCGGAACCCGCCAGTGAAGCCCCCAGCAGGCTGGCTCCCTGCCAGCGATTGCCGCTGAGCTCGCAGCGCTCCAGCAGACAACCGTCGAAGTTGGCGTAGCTGAAGTTGTTGCCCGTAAGATGGGCCTCGCAGAAGTAGCTCTTGACGGTGATCTGGTTGGCGAAGCTGGCGCGGGCGAAGTTGATGCCCATGGCCTGACAGTCACGCATCTCCAGCCCCAGGCACTGGCTGCGGCTGAGATCCGCCAGGGTCAGATCGCAGCGCAGAAAGCTGGCCTCCCGCAGATCGCAGCCCTGTAGCTGGCAGCCCAGCTCGCGCTCCCGCTCATAGAAGGTGCAGTCGACGAAGCGGCTCTCGCTCAAGTCCAGCCAGGAGAAGTTGCAGTCGATAAAGCGGCAACCATCAAACTGTTCCTCTGCCACATCCTGCTGTTCGAAACGCTTCCCCTCGAAGCACTTGCCCTTGATCATGCGAATAGTCCTCTGCCAATGGCGTCATATGCTGACTTTGTTAAACAAAAACGGTAATGTTACCTGTAACATTTTTGCCGGATCCCGAGATGAACGACACCCGAAAGCGCCGCCCCACCCTGCAGGACATAGCCGACCTGACCGGGGTCACCAAGATGACCGTCAGCCGCTACCTGCGCGATCCGCAGGCCGTGGCCGAGGGCACGCGTGAGCGGATTGCCGCCGCGGTGGAGGCGCTGGGCTACATCCCCAACCGAGCACCGGACATTCTCTCCAACGCCACCAGCAAAGCGATCGGCATCCTGATCCCCTCTCTTTCCAACCAGGTCTTCTCCGCCGTGGTGCACGGCATAGAGTCGGTGACCCGGCCTGCCGGCTACCAGACTCTGCTCGCTCACTACGGCTACAGCCCGGAGCGGGAAGAGGAACAGGTGGCCTCCCTGCTCTCCTATCACGTGGACGGTCTGATCCTCTCCGACAGCCAGCACACGGAGCGTACCCGCAAGATGATCGCCACCGCAGGCATTCCTGTGGTGGAAACCATGGATCTGCCGCAAGTCCCCATCGACATGGTGGTGGGGATGGATCACAGGGCCGCCGCCCGGGCCATGGTAACAGAGATGCTGCGCCGGGGCCGACGCAAGCTGGTCTACCTGGGGGCGAGGCTCGACGTGCGCACCCAGCTGCGGATGGAGGGTTACTACCAGGCGATGGCCGACTTCGGCCTGAGCGGCCAGCACCTGCTGACCGAGCAGTCCTCCAGCTTCACCCTGGGTGGTCAACTGCTGGATCAGGCGCTGGTGCGCTACCCCGACCTCGATGGCCTGTTCTGCACCAACGATGATCTGGCGGTGGGCGCCCTGCTGCAGTGTCAGGCCAAGTGGATCCCGGTGCCCCAGCAGATCGCCATCGCCGGCAGCAACGCCCTCGACATAGGCCATGCCATGACCCCCAAGCTGGCCAGTATCGTCACGCCGCGCAAGGAGATAGGCCATGAGGCGGCGACCATGCTGCTGGCCCGACTCAGCGGCCAGCCAGTGCCCGACACCCGCAAGGACATGGGATTCTCACTCTATGAAGGGGAAAGCCTGGGCTGACGCTTTCGCGAAGGGAGGGTCAAAGCCTGAGGGCACGCAGGCCGGATTGGCCACGAAGCGGTCTGATCCGAGACGCTAGCCGATTTATCCCCCTTATTCAAAGGCAAAAAAAAGCAGGCCACCCCGGGGTGGCCTGCTTTTTTTTTCTATTAACCCAACTCTCTTTACGATACGAGCTTAGCGCTTCACCAACTCTACCGCTTCGCAGGAGAGGCGGGTCACCTCTTCCCAGTTGCCGCTCTTGACCGCGTCGGCCGGCAGCATCCAGGAACCGCCGACGGTGGCGACGCATTTCAGCGCCAGATAGTCGGCCACGTTTTTCGGGCCGATACCGCCGGTGGGGCAAAACTTGATCTGGGGAAGCGGCGCGGCGATGGCAGCCAGCGCCTTGGTGCCGCCGTTCGCTTCGGCCGGGAAGAACTTCAGGTGGTCGTAGCCCGCTTCCAGCGCCTGCATCACCTCGGAAGCGGTGGCAACGCCCGGTATCAGCGGCGCCGTGCTGTTGGCCGCGTGGGCCAGCAGGGCCGGGGTCATCCCCGGGGAGATGACGAAGCGGGCACCGGCGGCCACGGCTGCATCAAACTGCGCGCAGTTGAGGACTGTACCGGCGCCGACCATGGCGTCCGGCATCGCCTTGGCGATGAGGGCGATGGCGTCCAGCGCCACCGGGGTGCGCAGGGTGATCTCGAACACCGAGATGCCGCCGTCCAGCAGCGCCTTGGCCATCGGCAGGGCCTGATCCAGGTCGTTGATGACCATTACGGGTACCAGCGGGGAGGCGGCGAACACCTCGGCAGGGGTCACTTTCCAGTTTTGCATAACGCTTCCTTAATCAAAGATGGTGGCGCCGCACTCGGCGCTCGATACCGCGCGACGCATCACGCTGAACAGTTCACGGCCCCACCCCTCTTGTTCCAGAGTGAGGTCGATCTCGGCCTGGGTACGGCCGCTCAAATCGGTCAGGCAATCGAGACGGCCACTCACCGCGTCTACCCGCAGCAGATCGCCATCGGCAAGCAGGCCGATGGCGCCGCCGTGCAGCGCTTCCGGGGTGACGTGGATGGCGGCCGGGATCTTGCCGGAGGCGCCGGAGAGACGACCATCGGTGACCAGCGCCACCTTGTGACCCGCCTTTTGCAGGTTGCCGAGCACCGGCATCAGCTTGTGCAACTCCGGCATGCCGTTGGCGGCCGGGCCATTGTGGCGCACCACGATAACGGCATCCTGATTGAGACTGCCAGCCTTGTAAGCCGCCTCCACCGCATGCTGGGAGGAGAAGACCCGGGCCGGGGCTTCAATCACCCGATATTCGGGCGCCACGGCGGAGACCTTGACCACGGCGCGGCCCAGATTGCCTGTCAGCAGCTTGGTGCCGCCGGTCGCCTGGAACACCGAACCAGTCGGCGACAACACGCTCCCATCGCTACTTTCACCCACCGGCTGCCATACCAGCTGGCCATCCACCAGCGCCGGGCGGCTGAGGTAATCTTGCATCTCGCCAAAGACCGGGGTGGCATCCATGTGGATCAGCCCCTCTTGCGCCAGACGGCGCATCAGGCCGGGCACCCCGCCCGCCTGTTCGAAGGAGTTCACATCGGCCGGGCCGTTCGGATACATGCGCACCAAGAGCGGCACCACGTCCGAGAGATCGCTGATGTCGTCCCAGGTCAGGTGCAGGCCGGCGGCGCGGGCCAGCGCCACCATGTGGATGCTGTGGTTGGTGCTGCCGCCGGAGGCAAGCAGGGCCACCAGACCGTTGACCAGGGCGCGCTCGTCCAGTACCTCGCTCAAGGGGCGATAGGCCGGGGAGCCCGGGATCATGGCGCTGATGCGGCGGGCCGCCTCTTCGGTGAGGGCGTGGCGCAACTCGCTGTGCGGGTGTACGAAGGCGGAACCCGGCAGCATCAGGCCCATGACCTCGAACACCAGCTGGTTGGTGTTGGCTGTGCCGTAGAAGGTGCAGGTGCCCGGCGCATGATAGGCGCCGCACTCCATCTCCAGCAGGGCATCGCGGCCCAGTTCACCGGCGGCGTACTGCTGGCGCACCTTCACCTTGTCATCGTTGCTGATGCCACTGGCCATGGGGCCGGCCGGCACGAAGGCGGTGGGCAGGTGCGCGTGGGAGAGTGCCCCCATGATCTGGCCCGGGGCTATCTTGTCGCAGATGCCGAGCAGCAGGGTGGCGTCGAAGGTGTTGTGGGAGAGTGACAGCGCGGTCGCCTGGGCGATGAGGTCGCGGGAGAACAGGGACATGTCCATCCCAGGCTGACCCTGAGTCACGCCGTCGCACATGGCCGGTACACCGCCCGCCACCTGGGCGCTGTGGCCGAGCTCGGCCAGCGCGGCCTTGATGATGTCCGGGTAGCCCTGATAGGGCTGATGGGCGCTCAGCATGTCGTTGTAGGCGGTGACGATGCCGACGTTGGCGCGGGTCATGTCGAGGATGCGCCCCTTCTCGTCACAGCTGGAGGCGGCCACGGCATGGGCCAGGTTGCCGCAGGCCAGCGCGGCGCGGGTCTTGCCCTGATCGGCCTGACGCTGGATGCGGGCCAGAAAGGCCTGGCGACGGGCGGCACTGCGCTCGCGAATGCGGGCAGTGACGCTGGAAATTACCTGATGGATCATTGGGCTTGCTCCAATGCTGTGACGGCGCGATCAACCACCTGTTCGAAGGTGCCGTCTATATCGATGTGGAATACACCGGCTTCGCCGTCCGGGCGCTCCAGGGTATCGAATTGACTTTGTACCATGCTTTCGCGCATGAAGTGGCCCTTGCGGGCCCGCATCCGCTCGAGGATCAGCGACTGGCTGCCGTCGAGGAAGAGGAAGCTGACCGACTCGTTGCCTTCGCGGATCTGGTCGCGGTACTGCTTCTTGAGGGCCGAGCAGACGATGACGCCCACCTCGTTCTTCTGTTCCAGGCTGTAGGCCGCGTCGCGGATCCGCTCCAGCCAGGGGGCGCGATCCTCGTCGTTGAGCGGGTTGCCGCCGGCCATCTTCTGGATGTTGGCCCTGGGGTGCAGATCATCACCGTCGATGAACTTGGCGCCCAGCACGTCGGCCACTTTGAGGCCCACGCTGGACTTGCCGCTACCACATACACCCATCACGATAATGCTCTTACCCGCCATTGTTTGACCTCTATCTCATTTTTCAAAAAACGTGCTGCCGATGGGTTCTAACTTAGCACGTTACCGGTAACATGTTACCGGTAACAACAAGAATTGTGAAGTCTGCCACAGACTGAGCACACTCATAGTCACCTGGGCAATCGAGTTTGAACCCTGGCCATAAATCTAAATAAATCATAAAGATATGGTCTGCCGACGGATCGGCAGGGTGTCGATACTGAATCTGGAACAAGGAACGCACAACAATGTCTGACCTCTCCCTGATCATGACGGCCGCCGGCTCCATCGTGCTGCTGCTCTTTCTGGTGATGAAGGCCCGCCTGCACGCGGTCGTCTCCCTCATCCTGGTCTCCATGGTGGCGGGTCTCGCCGCCGGCATGAACCCGGCCGACATCGCCGCCACCATCCAGAAAGGGATGGGCGGCACCCTGGGCTTCGTGGCCGTGGTGGTGGCGCTGGGCGCCATGTTCGGCAAGGTGATGGAGGTCACCGGCGCCCTCGACCGGGTGGCTCATACCCTGCTCGGTACCTTCGGCGTCAAGCGCGCCAACTGGGCCATGTCACTGACCGGCTTCATCTGCGCTCTGCCGCTCTTCTTCGACGTGGCCGTGGTGCTGCTGATCGGGGTGGCCTTTGCCATCGTCCGTCGCGGCGGCGGCAGCGTGGTGAAGATAGGCATAGCGCTGCTGGCGGGCATCGCCACCTGCCAGGCGTTCCTTATTCCGGCGCCGGGCCCGATTCTGGTGGCATCCCAGCTGGGGGCCGATTTTGGCTACATGATCCTGTTCGGCCTGATCGCCGCCGTGCCGGCCCTGATCCTGGCTGGCCCGCTGTTTGGGGAGCTGATCAGCAAGGTGGTGGATGTGCCGCTGCCTGCCGATGCCCAGAGCAGCGCCCACGACGACTGCAAGACCCTGCCCTCGTTCGGGTTGGCCATGGGCCTGATCGGTCTGCCGCTGCTGATGATAGGGCTCAAGACCATCGTCGGCCGCTTCGTCGAGGCGGGATCTACCTTGCATGGCTGGCTGGAGTTCATCGGTCACCCCTTCACCGCCATCATGGTCGCCTGTCTGGCCGCCTTCTACCTGCTGGGGGTGCGTCGCGGCATGTCCCGTGACGAGGTGATGAGTGTCTGCAACAGCGCCATCCAGCCCGCCGGCGTCATCATACTGGTGACCGGTGCCGGTGGCGTGTTCAAGCAAGTACTGGTGGATTCCGGGGTGGGTGCCGCCCTCGGCAACATGCTGGCGGATTCCGGGCTGCCCATAGTCGCGCTGGCCTTCATCCTGGCGGCTGCAGTACGAGTCATTCAGGGTTCTGCCACCGTCGCCATGCTGACCGCCTGCGGCCTGGTGCTGCCGATGCTGGAGCCGCTCGGGCTGAACGGTGCCCAGCTGGCCGCCGTGACCATCGCCATCGGTGGCGGGGCCATCGTCCTCTCCCACGTCAACGACTCCGGCTTCTGGCTGGCCAACCGCTATCTCGGCCTCTCCGAGAAGCAGACCCTGCAGACCTGGACTGTGATGGAGACCATCATTGGCACCACGGGCGGCGTCATGGCGATGATCATCTACAGCTTCCTTTGAACATAACTGCTGTCAAAAAGGCCTCCGATGTGAGGCCTTTTTCATCTTTATGACGATTCTTTCTTTGGCTAACAGGTCGAGGTTGCTAGAATCGCCTATCCATCGCTCCGAGTGGAACGCTTAACGCAGTGATTTCAGGTTTCTCTATGTATTCATCGGCACATTATCGACAGCTGTTGGCTCGTCTGCCCCAGATCGCCGTCGCCGCAGATCAGTTTCAGGTGCTCAACAGCGCCAGGGACTTCAAGAGCCGGATCCTTTCGCTCATCGCCAGCGCGACTCACCGCATCTATCTGGTAGCCCTATATCTGCAGGATGACGACGCGGGACGGGAAATACTGTCCGCCCTCTACGCCGCCAAGCAGCGCAACCCGACCCTCGACATCAAGGTCTTTGTGGACTTCCACCGCGCCCAGCGCGGCCTGATCGGCAAAGGCAAGCAGGGGGGCAACCACCTGATGTATCAGGAAATGGCCGCCCGCCACGAGCACCAGATCGCCATCTACGGCGTGCCGGTGAAGGGGCGCGAGCTGCTCGGGGTGCTGCACCTCAAGGGCTTCATCTTTGATGACACCCTGCTCTACTCGGGTGCCAGCCTCAACGACATCTACCTGCATCAGCAGGATCGCTACCGTTTCGACCGTTACCACCAGATCACCAGCCCTGAGCTGACACGCTGCATGGTCAACTATGTGGACGATCTCTTCCTCAAGAGCGAGGCGGTGCAACGACTGGATCGCAGCGACATTCCCAGCGCCAAGCAGCTGAAGGGGCCTATCCGCCGCTTCAAGCACAGCCTGCGCCTGGGTCAGTACCGCTTCGACAGCATGCCGGTCAACAGCCAGGAGATCGCCATCACCCCGATGACGGGGCTGGGCAAACGGGGTAATCAGCTCAACAAGATGATCCGTACCCTGGTGCGCGCCACCGAACGGGAGATCTTCATCTGCACTCCCTATTTCAACCCGCCCAAGGAGTTGAACAAGGACATCGAGACCCTGCTCAAGCGCGGCTGCAAGGTGACGATCGTGGTGGGCGACAAGACGGCTAACGACTTCTTCATCCCGCCGGAGGAGAAATTCTCCACCATCGGCGGCCTGCCCTATCTGTACGAGACCAATCTGCGCAAGTTTGCCGAGCGCAACCAGCATCACATCGATGCCGGCCGTCTCAACCTGATGCTGTGGTGCTGCGAGCGCAACTCCTACCACCTCAAGGGTATCTTCGTGGATGACGAGTGGGCGCTGCTCACCGGCAACAACCTGAACCCCCGCGCCTGGGCGCTGGACCTGGAGAACGGCCTGCTGGTGTACGATCGTCGCCATCACCTGCGTGCCCAGTTCCACGGGGAGCGGGAGAACATACTCGCCAACACCAAGCGGATCAGCCACTTCGATCAGATTGAGCAGATCAAGGACTACCCGGAACAGGTGCGCAAGCTGCTGGCCCGGATCCACAGGGTCAAGGCCCATATACTGCTCAAGCGCATCATCTGACGCCCGGGTGCATCGCGCCCGCTTCCGCCCTCAGGCAGCAGCAACAAAGGCCTCCCGTTTTTCGGCAGGCCTTTGTCGCATGCGGCCACCCCCTTTTTTCAGCCACCCAACCGGCCCGGCTCACAGCAACGCGGCTTGCATCGAGCCATCAACAACCCCTATCATCTGGACATATTTACAGTGTTTTCGGGCATCTAATTGATGAAATTGGATAAAATCTCCCTCGACAGCCTCAAGGGTGTCGGCAGCAAGATGCAGGAGAAACTCGAGCGGCTGGGGCTGGCGACGGTACAGGATCTGCTGTTCCACCTCCCCTTGCGCTACGAGGACCGTACCCAGGTGTGGCCCATCGGCGATCTGCCGCCCGGCCTGCACGGCGCCGTCGAGGGCGAAATCCAGGACACTCAGCTGGTGATGGGGCGTCGCCGCATGCTGGTCTGTCGCATCAGCGACGGCACCGGCACCCTGACCCTGCGCTTCTTCAACTTCACCGCAGCCCAGAAAAACAGCCTGGGCCAGGGCCGGTTGATCCGCTGCTTCGGCGAGGTACGGCCCGGCAAATACGGGCTCGAGATGGCCCACCCCGAGTACAAGCTGCTCGGCGAAGAACAAGCCGGCCAGACCGAAGAGGCACTCACCCCCGTCTACCCGACCACTGAAGGGCTGCGCCAGCTCACCCTGCGCAACCTCACCGATCAGGCGCTGGCTCAGCTCGATCTCTACGGCGTGGAGGAGCTGCTTCCCGCCGGCCTCTATCCCCAGCAGATCGAACTGGCCGCCGCCCTGCGCCTGCTCCATCGCCCGCCCCCCTCGGTGGCGCTGGCGCTGCTCGAAAGCGGCCAGCACCCGGCCCAGCAGCGACTGGTGCTGGAAGAGCTGTTGGCCCACAACCTCTCGGTGCTGAAAGTCCGAGCCCAGGCGCAAACCCAGCTGGCCCGCGCCCTCAAGCCAGCGCCAACGCTGGTCGGCCAACTGCTCGGCGCCTTGCCATTCACCCCCACCGGCGCCCAGAACCGGGTGGTGGCCGAGATCGGCCAGGATCTGCAACGCAGTTACCCCATGATGCGGCTGGTGCAGGGGGACGTGGGTTCAGGCAAGACGCTGGTCGCGGCATTGGCGGCGCTGCAAGCCATCGGCAACGATTGCCAGGTGGGGCTGATGGCCCCGACCGAGCTGCTGGCCGAGCAACACGCCATCAACTTCGGCAACTGGCTGGCACCGCTCGGTATCGGAGTCGGCTGGCTGGCGGGCAAACAGAAGGGCAAGGCACGGGAGGCTCAGCTTGCCGCCATCGCCGACGGCAGCGTCAAGATGGTGGTGGGCACCCACGCCATCTTCCAGGAGCAGGTGGTGTTCCAGCGTCTGGCGCTGGTCATCATCGATGAACAACACAGATTCGGGGTGCACCAGCGGCTCGCCCTGCGCGAAAAAGGCGAGCGTGAGGGTGTGCATCCCCATCAGCTCATCATGACCGCCACCCCCATTCCCCGCACCCTGGCGATGACCGCCTATGCCGATCTCGACACCTCCGTCATCGACGAGCTGCCACCGGGTCGTACCCCCATCACCACGGTCGCCCTGCCGGACAGCCGTCGCGGCGACGTGATCGAGCGGGTCAAGCTCGCGTGTCAGGAGGGCAAACAAGCCTACTGGGTCTGCACACTGATCGAGGAGTCCGAGGTACTGGAGTGCCAGGCTGCCGAGGATACCGCCGCCGAGCTGCAAAACCAGCTGCCCGGCCTGCATATCGGGCTGGTGCATGGCCGGATGCGCCCCATCGAGAAGCAGGGGGTGATGGAGGAGTTCAAGGCGGGCATTTTGCAGCTGCTGGTCGCCACCACAGTCATTGAAGTCGGGGTGGACGTGCCCAACGCCAGCCTGATGATCATCGAAAACCCGGAGCGGCTCGGGCTTGCCCAGCTGCACCAGTTGCGCGGCCGGGTCGGTCGCGGGGCGGTGGCCTCCCACTGTGTGCTGCTTTATCATGCTCCCTTGTCGAAGACGGCCCAGAGCCGGCTTGGGGTATTGCGGGAAACCAACGACGGCTTCCTGATTGCCCAGCGCGATCTCGAGCTGCGTGGACCAGGAGAACTGCTCGGCACCCGCCAGACCGGGCTTGCCGATCTCAAGATCGCCGACCTGGTGCGGGATCAACCGCTCATCCCGCAAGTACAGAGAATGGCCCGCTTCCTGATGGACCGGCATCCCGCTCATGTCGACCCCTTGATCCGCCGCTGGCTGGGTCTGCGAGACCACTACTCCAACGCCTGACAACGATCCCTAGAACACAGGAGGAAAGCACCCATGAATTCTTGGCTACGCGGCCTGCTCTATACATTTGCCTTCCTGCTGCTGTTTGTCTGGATCGGCCTCGGCCTGTTCGATGCGGAGCGGGCCAAGGGACCCATCGCCAGCTGGATCAGTCAGCAGACAGGGGTGCCGGTCACCATAGGGCGGCTGGTGTTCAACCCGCTGCACCCCTATACCCTGCTGGCCGAGCAGGTGAGTTACGGCAACGCCGTGACCCTCGACAAGCTCTATCTCGAGATAGAAAGCATCGACTGGCTGAATCGGGATGTACGCATCGCCCATCTCGATCTCATTCGCCCGGCCATCAAGCTGCCGCTGCCCAACCAGCTGCCGAACCTGCCGGTGCACTCCCTCACCATCGTCGACAGCACCATAGACCGGCTCAGCCTGGAGAGCGACGGGCTGACCCTGCGCGGCCTCAACGCCACCCTGAGCGACTGGCAGTTGCTCAATCCGGTGCGACCGCCCCAAGCCAACCTGAGCCTCAACATCAATGAGCTGGCAACCCCCGCCTTTGCCCTCTCTCGCCTCGGCCTCAAGGGGCGGCTGGAAGGTCAGGTACTGAGCGCCGACAAGCTGACCGCCAACCTGTTCGACGGCCTGCTCGAAACCGGCATGGTGCTGGACTGGCCCGCCCGCAGCCTGCGGTTGAACAATCTGAAAACCCAGGGCATGCGGATCGAGTGGGGGCCCCTTGCCAAAACCGAGCTCCCCCTACGCCAGGTCAGCCTGGATCTAGGCCAGATCCGGGATCTCAGCTTCAACAACATCGAGCAGGAGCTCTCCCTCAACAACTTCAACGGCCAGCTGACGACCTTCAGCTGGCAGGCTGGCAACACGCCCACGGGCTATTTCTCGGGAACTCTCGGCGATCTCGGGCGCGGACTGTTTCAACTGGAGGCACTCCAGGGCAAAGTCTCCTTCTCGCCTCAACAGATCGAGGCCGAGGTACAGGGCAAGGCCTACGAAGGCGAATTCAATCTGGAGCTCTCTCTCGATACCCAGCAGCAGAAGCTGACCCTCAAGGACATGGCCCTGAGCGGCATGGATATCAGCCTGCCCGAAGGGTGGTGGCAGGATTGGCAGAGCTGGCGCCCGCAGCAGATCGACATCCGCAAGCTGGCCTTCGACAAGCTCAAGGTGCTTTCCTTCGACGATACCCTGCCGCTGTCGCTGACCGGCTGGCAGTTCTATCTGACCGATCTCGGTCTGCGGGGCCAGCAGCCCGAGCCCCTGCTTGGCCGGGCCAGGATAGAGAGCCAGTGGTTCGAACTGGTGTGGGACGGTCTCAGCGCCCGCAATGGTGAACTGGATGGCGAGCTGACTCCCGGCTCCTGGCAGCTCAACAAGCTGACCAGCTCGCTGCCGGATGAAGGCAGCCTAAGTCTGAGCGGCCAGTGGGGGCGCGAACCGGGCCAGACCAGCCGGTTGCAGCTCAAGGGCGAAAAACTGGATCTGGTGCAGTGGAGCAAGCTGCTGCACTCTCCCGTCTCCTTCGCCGGCAAAGCGGACTTGAGCGCCGACCTTCAGGCGCTGCACGGCGGCACACCGGGCGCCTGGCGCAGCTCCCTGCAGGGGAACATTGCACTCGATGCCACCGAGCCCTTCTGGGACAAGGTGAAGATAGATCCTCTGCTGGATCAATGGTTCAAACAGGCGGCGCCGCCGACGCTCACCCCGACCGAACTGTGGCAAGCGATGCAGGAGGGCGATACCCCTTTCTATCGTATCAAGCTGCAGGGCAAGGTGGCGCAGGGCCAGCTGAAGATCGAGCAGGCGGGCGCCTCCACCATCACCCACCTGCTGGGGGTGCAAGGCAGCGTCGATCTGGTCAATGAGCAGTGGCAGCTGGATCTGGGCATCCTCAACGGCCAGCGCTGCGCCGAGCTGATCGGCCGGTGGCGCGGGCCGATCGATGCCCCTGTGCTGAACTGGGAGTTCCCGACCAAACAGGCATCCTGTGACTGGGAGGTGGGGGTACGCTATCCGGCACAAGGGCGCAACAGCCCGCTCTGGCGACCGGCACAGCCCACCAAAGCGCCCACGCAGTAAAACGAACAAGGCCTCATCACGAGGCCTTGTTGCCATCCAGCAAGGAAAAAGACCTCAGGCCGGCTGACCGGGCCGCTTGATGGGCTGCACCACGTAGTGGCCGAGGAACTCAACCGCCAGCTTGTCACCACTGAACAGTTTGATCTTGAGGCTGAATTTGGCGGATTCACCGGCCTTCAGCGGCTCGAGCACGGCGGGCATTCCCTCACGGGCGACCCGCGCCTCCGGCTCCTCGTTGACCGGGCGGTAATATTTGATGTTTCCCTCCGCCAGTACCGTATCCCCTACCAGTCCCGCCTCCTTGAGCTGCAACCAGATGAGGCCCCAGCCCGCCAGCACGCACTGGCTGTAGATGCTGCCGGCAAACATGGTGTCGTGCACGTTGAGGTTGGCCGCCAGATTGGCCTTGAGATGGAAGGTCTGGCCGTCGTAGTGGGTGATGTGTACCCCCATCTTCTCGCTGATGGGGATGCCTCGTGACCAGCGGGTGGTCAGGTCCTGGCACCACTCGGGACGATACTGGATGGTCTGCAAGGGGCTGAGGGACTTGATCATCTGGCGATGTGGAATGCGGCCGAAGGAGACCGGACCTTCCCCCACCTCGAGGAAGCCGCACTTGCGATAGAATTCCACCGCCTCCTGGCGAGCATTCATCACCAGTCGCTTCACCTTCTCGCTGCAGGCCAGTTGTTCAAGATCCTGCACCATGCGGGCACCCAGCCCCTGACCACGAAACTCGGGGCGCAGCGCCATGAAACGGATCTGGGCCTCATCGCCACCGACAAACAACCGGCCGACGGCGATCGGCGTGCCGTCAGGCGCCAGCATCAGCCGGTGAATAGCAACGGTATCGTATTCGTCCCGCTCGGAACCGACGGGTAAATTGAAGGGTTTACGCAGCAGTTCCCAGCGCAGCTGGTAGTAAGCATCCAGCTCTTCTGCCGTTTGAGGAGTGACTACCCGGTACATAAAGCGATCCTTGAGTTAGCGCCGACGGACAGATTGAAGGGCTTGCGCACCAATGCCTCCCAGCGCAGCGGGTAGTAAGCGTCCAGCTCTGCTGCCGTTTGAGGAGTGACCACCCGGTACATAGTTCCATCCTTGAGTTACACTGGTCGAAAACCATCTTGCCGTGCAAATTCATGGACTTCAATCTGCAAGCGTACCAAGCCGACCACTTATTGCACCTGAGCGCCAAGCCGGAACGGCGCCTCTCCATACTGGAAAATGCCCATCATCGCTGGCTGGAGATAGACGGCGTGGTGCAGTCGGCCATGTCCCTCGCCCAACCGGCCAGCCTCTGCCTGCCCCATCAGCAGTGCATCGCCAGTCTGTTGCCGGTGACGGCTACCCGGGTGCTGGAACTGGGGCTGGGCGGCGGTGATCTCACCCGCCACCTGGGGGTACGCTGGCCCGAGGCTCGGCATGACTGCGTGGATCTGGATGAAGAGGTGCTGACCCTGTTTCAGGCGTTCTTCCGCCACCCGGCGGAGCCCGCTGATCGGGCGCTGCACCTGCACCACGCCGATGCCCTCGCCTTCCTGCTGGCCCGCGACGACACCTATGACTTCGCACTGCTCGACCTGTTCAGCCAGGATGGCAACCCCCTGCTGCTGTTCCAGCATCAACTCTATCAGACTCTGGCCGCCCGTCTGCGCGGCCCTCTCATCATCAACCTGCTGCCGCGCACCCACAGAGAACTGGAGCAGGCACTCATGCTGGCCGAGGAGTGGATTGGCCCCACCCAGGCGCACCCCGTGCCCGGCTACATCAACGTGATCCTGCACGCCATCCCGCGCCACCTCGCCTAGACCCAACGCTCCCGGTTATCCCCTGCTGAAGCTCCCTCTCAGACCTGCACCTGCAGCCAGAAGGTCACCGGGCCGTCATTGACCAGCGCCACCTTCATGTCGGCGGCAAAGCGGCCTGTCTCGGTCGGTATGTCGCCGGCGGTTGCCTGCGCCACGAAGTAGTCGTACAGCCGCTCGGCCTCGACCGGATGGGCGCCGCCAGAGAAGCCGGGTCTCATGCCTTTCTTGGTATCCGCCGCCAGGGTGAACTGGGAGACGACCAGCAGACTGCCGCCGGCCTGACTCACGTTGAGGTTCATCTTGCCGTTCTCGTCGGAGAAGATGCGATAGCCGCTCACCTTGTGCAGCAGCTTGTCGGCTCTGGCCTCGTCATCCCCCTGCTCCACCCCGAGCAGCACCAGCAGCCCCTGGCCTATGGCCCCGGTCACCTCTCCCTCTACCGTTACGCTGGCCTCGCTGACCCGCTGAATCAGTGCAATCACATCCCTCTCCTCTTCAAACAAAATGACCGCCTCTCAGGACGGTCATCAATGCTATCAATAAAACGGCTTACAAGGTGATGGCTCAAGCCAGCTCTTCTGAGGTGGGGCGCTCATATTCACCGAGGCAGGCGGTGGTTTCCGCGCCAAGCAACACCACCAACCAGCTGAGGCAATCCGCATAGGCCCAGACAAACAGTCTGGTCGCCGATGCCAACAACAAGGCTCAAGCAAGCTCTTCTGAGGCAGGCCGCTCATATTCGCCGAGACAGGCGGTGGTTTCTGCGCCAAGCAACACCACCAACCAGCTGAGATAAACCCAGACAAACAGGATCGGAATGGTTGCCAGGGCACCATAGATGGCCTGATAGGAGGGAAAGTTGGTGATGTAGATGGCAAATCCACGCTTGGCCAGCTCGAACAGGGTGGCCGCCACCAAGGCGCCGATGAAGGCGTGTATCAACCGTACCTTGCAGTTGGGCACCACCGTATAGACCAGCAGGAAGGTGAGCACAGAGAAGAGGAATGGCAAGCCACGCAGCAGCAGATAGCCGATGCCGAACAGGCTCTCGGCCCCAAACAGCCGCAGCGAGAAAATGTAGGAGGAGATGGCGATGCTGGCACCGATAAGCACGGGCCCCAGAGTCAATATCATCCAGTACATGGCGAAGGCCTGGGCCATTGGCCGGCTCTGGGTCGAGCGCCAGATGTAGTTGAGGTTCTTGTCGATGGCCGAGATAAGCATCAGCGCCACCACGATCAGGGCACCGATCCCGACCGCCGTGGTGTTGGTGGCGTTGGCCACGAAGCCGTCTATGTACTCCTTGAGCATCTCGCCGGCGGTGGGTACGAAGTTGTGATAGACAAACTGCTCCATCGCCTGTTTCAGGGTCTGGAACACGGGAAAGGCGGACATCATGCCGAACACCACGGCGATCATGGGCACCAGGGAGAGCAGAGTGACATAGGCCAGATAACCGGCGGTCACCGTCAGCCTGTCCTGCTGGAAACGGCCCCAGACAAACTGGGCGAAGTGGCTACCATCGTGGCGCACAAAGGAGAGGGCATGGCCGAGACGGCCACCGAATTTCTGCTGCATCGTGATTCCCAATGTCTTCATCATGCAGGCATTGTGTCAGATTGTATGGCCATTTGGCCACCCATGGGCAGGTTCAGTACACTCCGTTCGGGCAACAGGACCGACGATACACCTGCGGGCAGGCATAAAAAAAGAGGCCCGAAGGCCTCTCTCTGTCTGTCGATGAACAGATATCAAGCACGACCGGCGCGCTTGCGATCCATCTCGGTCAGCAGTTTCTTACGAATGCGAATGGCCTTGGGCGTGATCTCTACCAGCTCATCGTTGTCGATGAACTCGAGAGCCTGTTCCAGGGTCATGCGGATCGGCGGAGTCAGCACCTGGGCTTCGTCAGTACCGGAGGCACGCATGTTGGTCAGCTGCTTGCCCTTCAGGCAGTTCACTGTCAGGTCGTTGGAACGGGAGTGGATACCGATCACCTGGCCTTCGTACACTTCGGTCGCGTGACCGATGAACAGACGACCGCGGTCTTGCAGGCCGAACAGGGCGAAGGTCAGAGCCTTGCCGGTGGCGTTGGAGATCAGCACGCCGTTCTGGCGCTCGCCGATGCTGCCACCCTTGTGCGGACCGTAATGGTCGAAGGTGTGGTACAGCAGACCGGTACCGGAAGTCATGGTCAGGAACTCGGTCTGGAAGCCGATCAGGCCACGGCTCGGGATCATGAAGTCAAGACGGACACGGCCCTTGCCATCCGGGGTCATGTTGGTCATCTCGCCCTTGCGCAGGCCGAGTTGCTCCATGACAGAGCCCTGGTGGATCTCTTCCACGTCGACGGTCACAGTTTCAAACGGTTCGTGCAGAACGCCATCCACGGTACGCAGGATAACTTCCGGACGGGATACCGCCAGCTCGTAGCCTTCGCGACGCATGTTTTCGATCAGGATGGAGAGGTGTAGTTCACCACGGCCGGATACGCGGAACTTGTCCGGATCTTCGGTCTCTTCCACTCGCAGGGCCACGTTGTGGACCAGCTCTTGGTGCAGACGCTCCAGGATGTTGCGGGAGGTCACGAACTTGCCTTCTTTGCCGGCGAACGGTGAGGTGTTGACCTGGAAGGTCATGTTCACAGTCGGCTCGTCAACGGAGAGCGGCGGCAGGGCTTCAACGGCGCCGTTGTCACAGATGGTGTCGGAGATTTTCAGCTCACCCAGACCTGTGATGGCGATGATGTCGCCCGCTTGCGCATCAACAACTTCAGTACGGGACAGACCCAGATAGCCCAGCACCTGACCGACTTTGCCGGTACGGGTCTTGCCATCGGCACCAACGACGGTGACTTGCTGGTTGGTCTTGACGCGACCACGGCTGATACGGCCGATGCCGATAACACCCACGTAGGAGTTGTAGTCCAGCTGGGAGATCTGCATCTGGAAGGCACCGGCGGGGTCACCCTTCGGCTGCTCGACGTTGTCAACGATGGCCTGGAACAGGGGTTCCATGTTGTCGGACTCAACGTCCTGATCCATGGTGGCCCAACCGTTCAGTGCAGAGGCATAGACAACTTTGAAGTCCAGTTGCTCATCGGTGGCACCCAGGTTGTCAAACAAGTCGAATACCTGATCCATTACCCAGTCAGGACGAGCACCCGGACGGTCGATCTTGTTGATGACCACGATCGGCTTCAGACCCTGAGCGAAGGCTTTCTGAGTCACGAAACGAGTCTGCGGCATAGGGCCGTCAACAGCATCAACCAGCAGCAGCACCGAGTCGACCATGGACATGACGCGCTCTACTTCACCACCGAAGTCGGCGTGACCCGGTGTATCAACGATGTTGATGCGGTAGTCGTTCCAGCGGATCGCAGTGTTCTTGGCGAGAATGGTAATACCACGTTCCTTTTCCAGATCGTTGGAATCCATCAGACGCTCTTGACCATCAGTGGTACGGTCCAGGGTTCCAGACTGCTGCAGCAGCTTATCAACCAGGGTAGTTTTGCCGTGGTCTACGTGCGCAATAATCGCAATATTGCGTAAATTCTCTAACATTCTCGCCTCAATCACCGGGTAAAATTGGGCGCTAATTGTACTCTCGCCTTTGTGATCTGCCTAGCAGAATTGCAGTTCATTCACGCAGAACAAAGGATCGGGATCATGGACCTTCCGTTCAAAGCCTGCTTAGATGGGGGCTGACCGTATACTGCGCACCATTTTAGTGCACCAAAACGATCCACTGTTGCACTACTTTGAGGCGTAACGCGCTGAGATGGCAGGTCTTGGGGCTGGCTTATAGTCGCAAATGCCCTGAAATCAAGCTGTCACAAACTTGGCACGATACTGGCTTATGTGAATGTGATGACGCATTCACCCTAAGAGTTTTAACACCGGAGGTTACTTAGCATGTCAGCCCAGAACGTTTTGGCCCTGATCCAGGAACACGAAGTCAAGTTTGTTGACCTGCGCTTTACCGACACCAAGGGTAAAGAGCAGCACGTATCCATCCCTTCCCACCAAGTCAACGAAGACTTTTTCGAAGACGGCAAGATGTTCGATGGCTCCTCCATCGGCGGCTGGAAAGGCATCAACGAGTCTGACATGGTACTGATGCCGGATGCAGCCTCCGCCAAGCTGGATCCGTTCACCGAAGAGACCACGCTGAACATCGTCTGTGATGTGCTGGAACCGGCTACCATGCAAGGTTATGACCGCGATCCGCGCTCCATCTCCAAGCGCGCCGAAGATTTCCTGAAAGCCAGCGGCATCGCTGACACCGTGCTGTTCGGGCCGGAGCCGGAATTCTTCATGTTCGACAACATCACCTTCTCGAACACCATGGGCCACAGCTTCGTGAAAATCGAATCTGAAGAAGCCGCCTGGAACTCGGGTACCGAGTATGAGCACGGCAACAAGGGCCACCGTCCGTTCGTGAAAGGCGGTTACTTCCCGGTTGCACCGGTTGATTCCTCCCAGGACATCCGCGCCGCCATGTGTCTGGTGCTGGAAGAGATGGGCCAGGTCGTTGAAGCTCACCACCACGAAGTGGCGACCGCCGGTCAGAACGAGATCGCAACCCGTTTCAACACCCTCACCCTGAAAGCGGATGAAGTACAGGTGCTGAAGTACGTTATCCACAACGTGGCCCACGCCTACAACAAGACCGTCACCTTCATGCCGAAACCCATGTTCGGTGACAACGGCTCCGGCATGCACTGCCACCAGTCCCTGGCCAAGAACGGCGTCAACCTGTTCGCCGGCGACCTGTACGGCGGCCTGTCCGAGATGGCACTGCACTACATCGGCGGTATCATCAAGCACGCCAAGGCCATCAACGCCTTTGCCAATCCGACCACCAACTCCTACAAGCGTCTGGTGCCGGGTTATGAAGCCCCTGTCATGCTGGCCTACTCTGCCCGCAACCGTTCAGCCTCCATTCGTATCCCGGTAGTGCCGAGCCCGAAAGCCCGTCGTATCGAAGTGCGCTTCCCGGATCCGGCTGCCAACCCGTACCTGGCCTTCGCAGCCCAGCTGATGGCCGGTCTGGACGGCATCATCAACAAGATCCATCCGGGCGATGCCATGGACAAGAACTTGTATGACCTGCCGCCGGAAGAAGCCGCCGAAGTGCCGACCGTTGCAGGCTCTCTGGACGAAGCTCTGGCCGCACTGAACAGCGATCGCGAGTTCCTGACCCGCGGTGGTGTATTCAGCGATGACTTCATCAACTCCTACCTGGAACTGAAACAGCAGGATGTTGACCGCGTGCGCATGACCCCGCACCCGCTGGAGTTTGAACTGTACTACTCCGTTTAATCCGGACCACAGCTCAGAACTTGACCAAACCCGCCAACAGGCGGGTTTTTTCTCTGGTAGGATTAAGCAAAATCCCGTCAAGGAGAGATGGATGAGAAACACATACCCCATATGGGCACTGAGTCTGCTGCTGGCGAGCATGGGGGCTCAGGCCGCCAAGGTGTACTCCTGGACCGACAGCAAGGGTGTTGTCCACTACACGGATGCCCCGCCCCCCGGCCAGAAGGCCAAGGAAGTTGATCTGCGGGTTGCGCCTCTCACTGGCAGCTCGCCGCGCTCAGTACAGGTGGACAACTTCAACAGCCTGACCGGCGTCGATGCCAAGAAAGAGAAAGAAGCGGCCAAGCTGGTGATCGAGCTGCTCTCACCAGAACAGGGCAGCACGCTGCGCGACAATACTGGCAACGTGGTGTTCCAGGGGCAGATCAGCCCGAAAGCGCCGACCCAATACGACGTCCGTCTGACGCTGGATGGCAAGGCCGCCCCCATGGTCCACAACGGCTTGGCCATTCGGGTCGAGAACCTGGATCGCGGTGCGCACGAGGCCCAACTCGAGCTGCTGGCCAAAGACGGTACGATCCTTGCTAAATCCAGGGTTGTCACCTTCTACCTGCACCGGGCCAGCCTCAATCCGGCACCAAAAGTGACCCCGCTCCCCAACAAGGGGTGATCCTGCGCATCGATATGGGTAGACTAAATGCACCACTTTGGTGCGTTACTGGTGTATAGCACCGTTTTAGGGAGAAACCTGTGCCAACCCGCCCGGATCAAGCCAAGATACTGCTCGATAACTTGCTGACCGCCGTCATCCTGATGGATGAGCGGCTCTGCATCCAGTTCGTCAACCCGGCGGCCGAACAACTGCTCTCCCTCAGCCAGCGCCGGCTGATCGGGATCGAGCTGCCCCATCTGCTGGAACACATCTCCCTCGATCTGCAACGCCTCAAGCAGTGCCTCATTTCGGGGCAAGGCTTCACCGACAGCGAAGTGACTCTGGTGGTAGAAGGAGAACCCAGACTGGTAGAGATGAGCGTGAGCCCGCTCGCCGACCATGAACAACGCTTGATGGTGGTGGAGCTGCGCAAGATTGATCAGCAAAAGAAGATCAGCCAGGAGCTGCAACAACATGCCCAGCAGCAGGCGGCCAAGGAATTGGTGCGCGGTCTGGCCCACGAGATCAAGAACCCGCTCGGCGGCCTGCGCGGCGCAGCCCAGCTGTTGCAAAAAGAGCTGCCGGATCCGGCCTTGCGTGAATACACCGGCATCATCATAGAGCAGGCCGACCGGCTGCGGGTGCTGGTCGATCGTCTGCTCGGTCCCCAGCGCCCGGGTCGTCACCAGATGCACAATGTCCACTCTGTGCTGGAGCAGGTACGCCGTCTGGTGGAGCTGGAGCTGCCGCCGACGGTCCGCATAGAGCGGGATTACGACCCCAGCATTCCGGAATTCGAGATGGAGCCGGATCAGCTGCAGCAGGCGTTTCTCAACATGGTGCGTAACGCCGCCGAGGCCATAGGCGAGCAGACAGGGCTTATCCGCATCAAGACCCGCACCGCCTTCCAGATCACCATCCACGGCCAGCGCTATCGACTGACGGCCGAAATCAAGATCATCGACAACGGCCCCGGCATTCCCGATGCCATCCGCGATACCCTCTTCTACCCCATGATCACCGGCAAGGAGGGAGGCACGGGGCTCGGTCTCTCCATCGCCCAGAACCTGATCGATCAGCACAAGGGGCGCATCGACTGCATCAGCTGGCCAGGCCACACCGAATTCACCATCTTTCTACCGCTTCGCAAATAAGGGAACGTCATGACAGCAAAAGTGTGGATCGTCGATGACGACAGTTCTATCCGCTGGGTGCTTGAACGCACCCTCGGCAGCGAAGGCTTCGAGTGCGAAAGCTTTGCTGACGGTGAGGCCCTGCTTAGCTCGCTCGAGATGCGCTCGCCGGACGTAATCCTCTCAGATATCCGCATGCCCGGGATAGACGGCCTCAGCCTGCTGGAGCAGATCCACCGCCGCCAGGCCGATCTGCCTATCATCATCATGACCGCCCACTCGGATCTGGACAGCGCGGTCAACGCCTACCAGCGCGGTGCCTTCGAATACCTGCCCAAGCCGTTCGACATTGACGAGGCAGTGACCCTGGTGCGCCGCGCCGAGAATCACCTGAAAGAGCAGCGCACCAAGCGCAAGTCTCGTCAGCAAGAAGCCACCGCCACACCCGAGATCATCGGTGAGGCGCCAGCGATGCAGGAGGTATTCCGCGCCATAGGCCGGCTGTCACGCTCCAGCATCTCTGTGCTGATCAACGGCCAGAGCGGTACCGGCAAGGAGCTGGTCGCCCATGCGCTGCACAAGCACAGCCCCCGCGCCCACAAAAACTTCATCGCCCTCAACATGGCAGCCATCCCGAAAGACCTTATCGAATCGGAACTGTTCGGCCATGAGAAAGGGGCCTTCACCGGTGCCAACAACATCCGTCACGGCCGCTTCGAGCAGGCCGACGGTGGCACTCTGTTTCTCGACGAGATAGGAGACATGCCGCTCGACGTGCAAACCCGGCTATTGCGAGTGTTGGCCGACGGTCAGTTCTACCGGGTCGGTGGCCATCAACCGGTGCAGGTGGATGTGCGGATCATCGCTGCCACCCACCAGAATCTGGAGAAGCGGGTCGCCGACGGCGAATTCCGGGAAGATCTGTTCCACCGCCTCAACGTCATCCGCATCCACATTCCCGCCCTCAAGGAGCGCCGCGAGGACATACCCCAGCTGGCTCAGCACTTTCTGCTGCGTGCCGCCAAGGAGCTGAACGTGGAGGCCAAGAGCCTGCACCCGGACACCCAGGCCTACATCAGCCGCCTGCCCTGGCCGGGCAACGTGCGCCAGCTGGAGAACGTCTGCCGCTGGCTGACCGTGATGGCCTCTGGCCAGGAAGTGCTGGTCGGGGATCTGCCCGCCGAGTTGCTGACCCCCATCACCAGCACGGCCGAGCCGGGCCAGCCGGCCCTGTCCGGCGGATGGCAGCAGCAGTTGCAGGATTGGGTCGCCGCTAAGCTGGCGCTGGGGGAGACCGATATCCTGGCCGATGCCCTGCCCCAGTTCGAGCGGATCATGCTGGAGACGGCACTGGATCACACCCACGGCCACAAACAGGAGGCCGCCCGCCTGCTCGGCTGGGGTCGCAACACCCTGACTCGCAAGCTGAAGGAACTCGACCTCTCCTGAGTCCTCTGGAAAAACGATTCCCATCACGCCTTGGCAAATCGCTGACCAATAAGACCCCGTTTGATTTCAAACGGGGTATCTTTTTTGAGAGCCCTGCCTAGAATGACAGGCTTTCAAACCCGACTCGAAGAAGGCGTCACCATGATTGACAGATCTCTCCCCCTGACCGACCTGCACCGCCATCTGGACGGCAACATTCGTCCGCAGACCATCCTCGAGCTGGGACGTCAGCACAATATCCAGCTGCCAGCCTTTGAGCTGGAGGCACTGCGCCCCCACGTGCAGATCGTCGAGAATGAGCCGAGTCTGGTCGCCTTCCTGAAGAAACTGGACTGGGGCGTGGCCGTGCTGGCCGATTACGACGCCTGCCGCCGGGTCGCCTACGAGAACGTGGAAGATCTGCTGCACGCAGGTATCGATTATGCCGAACTGCGCTTCAGCCCGGCCTACATGGCGATGGCGCACAAGCTGCACCCACAGGGCGTGGTGGAAGCCATCATCGACGGCGTGGCCGCCGGCAGCCGCGACTTCGGCATCAAGGCCAACCTGATCGGCATCATGAGCCGCACCTTCGGCACCGAGCAGTGTAATCAGGAGCTGGCAGCCTGTCTGGCCCATCGTGACAAGCTGGTCGCCATCGATCTGGCCGGTGACGAGCTGGGCTTCCCGGGCGAGCTCTTTGTCGACCACTTCCGCAAGGTACGCAATGCGGGCATGCGCGTCACAGTGCACGCAGGCGAAGCCGCCGGCCCCGAGAGCATGTGGCAAGCCATCCGCGATCTGGGCGCCGAGCGTATCGGCCACGGCGTCAAGGCGATCCAGGATCCCCGTCTGATGGCCTATCTGGCGGAGCACCGCATCGGCATCGAATCCTGCCTCACCTCCAACCTCCAGACCACCACGGTGGCAAGTCTGACCGAGCACCCGATCCGCCAGTTCCTGGCCGCCGGCGTGCTGGCCTGCCTCAACACGGACGATCCGGCGGTGGAAGGCATAGATCTGCCCCACGAATATGAAGTGGCCGCCCCGGCCGCCGGTATGACGGCGAGCGAGATCCGCACCGCCCAGCAAAACGGCCTGACCCTGGCCTTCCTGAGCGATGGCGAGAAAGCTGAACTGAGCGCCCGCGCCGCCAGCCGCTGAGCCCTGAACCATTTGCTTACCTCATAAAAAAACCGCCGAGAGGCGGTTTTTTTATCTTCAGCGCCGAGCTGCCGGTTCAGATCACCCGGGAGAACTGCTGCTGGCGCGCCTTGTTGCGCAGGTAGACATCGAAACACATGCAGATGTTGCGAATAAGCAGCTGGCCGGTGGAGACCACCTCCAGACCATCATCGCTCATGCGCACCAGACCGTCGTCGACAAAGGTCTGCAACAGCTTGAGATCATCGGCGAAGTACTCCTTGAAGACCAGACCATGAGCCTGCTCGACGGCGGCGAAGTTCAGACTGAAGTCGCAGATGAGACGCTTGATCACCTCGCGGCGGATCAGATCGTCCTGATTGAGGGAGCACCCCTTCCACTGGGCATGACCCAGTGCTTCTACCTGGGCGTAATAGGTCTTGAGCTCTTTCTGGTTCTGGGAGTAGGCGTCGCCGATCATGCTGATGGAGGAAACCCCCAGCCCCAGCAGATCACAATCCCCCTGGGTGGTATAGCCCTGGAAGTTGCGGTGCAGCTTGCCTTCACGCTGCGCCACTGCCAGCTCGTCATCGGGCTTGGCGAAGTGATCCATGCCGATGAACTGGTAACCCTGACCGGTGAGAAAGGCGATGGTGTCCTGCAGCATGGCCAGCTTCTCCCGGGGGGCAGGCATGTCTTCCTCTTTCAGCTTGTGCTGGGCGGCGAAACGGCTCGGCAGATGGGCATAGTTGAAGATGGAGAGACGGGCCGGATCCGTCTTGAGCACTTCTTCCAGAGTGTGGTGGAAGCTGTCACGATTCTGGTGCGGCAAGCCGTAGATGAGATCCAGGTTGGTGGAGCGAAAGCCCAGTTCGCGAGCACGCTCCAGCATGGCGCGGATGAAGTCGTTATCCTGCTCGCGATTGACCGCGACCTGCACTGCCTTGTTGAAGTCCTGCACGCCGAGGCTGATGCGGTTGAACCCCACTTCACGCAGCACATCCAGCATGGTGAGCTCAATCTCCCGCGGATCCACTTCGATGCTGATCTCGCCTTCGTCCGCGAACTGGAAGTGCTCGCGCAATATGGCCATCAGGCGGCGAGTCTGGGCTTCGTCAAGATAGGTGGGCGTGCCACCGCCCCAGTGCAACTGGGTCACCAGCCGGTGTTTGAACAGGGGAGCCTGGGCCTTGATCTCCTGCTCGAGATAGTCGAGGTACTGATCGGCCTTGTGCTGATGACGAGTGATCACCTTGTTGCAGCCGCAGTAGTAGCAGAGCTTGTGACAGAAAGGGATGTGCACGTAGAGAGACAGGTTGCGCGCCGGATACTGGCCTGCGGCGTGAACGAAGTCCGGATAGCCGAAGTGCTCGTTGAACTCCAGCGCAGTGGGATAGGAGGTGTAGCGCGGGCCGCTGTAGTTATATTTTTCGATCAGGGCCTGATCCCACACAATCTGTTCTGCTTGCACGCTTGCTTCCTCTTTTTGTTATCGGCTCACCGGCTTAACTGAAAATCCTTCAGTTGGGCCACATCCTTGAGGATCTGCGCCTCCAGCTCGGCCTCATAGCCACTGCGTTCGAGATCCATCTTCATCACTTCATTGCGCTTGAGGGCCCGTCTCGCCTCATGAGTCGGCATCTCTTTCACCTTCTCATAGAGACTGTACAAACCCGGAAATTCGCTGGCAAAGGCCCGACCGCCCTGGATCTGCAAGGCATCCAGCAAATTGGTCAGCCGGATGGCGCCTTCGGAGTAGTCACACTGACCGTCCCGCACCGCATGGGCAATCACCCGCACGCTGTCGAGGATACGCTCATTGCGGGCCGCAACGGCCTGCATCTGCATATCACGCTGGCGCTTGAGACGGGCCAGCAGGGTACCGGCATACACGGCCAGCCCCAGCAAAATCAGGCCGCCCAACAGGGCGGCCAGCATCCATCCACTCATCACTTTTTCTTCGGCTCAGGCTTGGGCTCTGGCTGATAGTCAACCTGGGTGAAGCGGTCCCACAGCTCCTCTTCGGAGGCGGGCTGGCTCGGCTCGTCATAGCCGGCATCGTCGAAGGAACCATCGTCGTCTTCGTCATCATCGTTGTCTATGATGCCAAGCTCATCCATCAGCTCCTGATAGCGATCGACACGCTGGTCAACCCAGGTCTGCTCGGCGGCTTCCAGGGTCTCGCCGGCATCGAGGCGATCCAGCAGATCGTTCAGGCGATCATCATTCTCGATAGCGGCCAGCTCCTGCTCAGGCGTCATCACCAGCTTCTTCTCTTTTACCGGCTTGGGCGCAACCGGCTTGCCGCTCTTCTCTTCCACGATCAGCGCGATGGGCTTGCGGGAGCCGATACGCGGATCCTTGGCCTGCTTGCCATTCTTGTTGCTGGACTGTTCTGCCTGCTGGCGGGAGCCCGCCTTCAAGCCCTTACGCTTGGCGGCGCGTTTGCGCTCACGGCCTTCCAGGGCACTGGCATCTGATTCTTTGCGCTTGCCGGTAGGCTTGCGATTGGGTTGTTTAGCCGACATGAATGACTGACTCCGACAAATAACTGGATTGAAGCCGCACCCGGGATGAGACCATCCGGGGAGGATACTGACACGGGGGACAGTGGATCAGAAACAAGAGCGGGATCCTGCACCAACCCGACCATTTCTGGCCTCTGAACACCGCAGGATCGGTATCCTCTGGGCATGTTGCTGGTATTTTGACACAGAATGGCTAATCGGGTTAATGACCCAAAAGAAAAAAGGCAGCCGAAGCTGCCTCGATATGTTTATGCGAGTCCCATCCCTGGCTGCAAATCACCCTGTCCGTGGTGATACCTCTGCGCATCATATCTTTGTATATGGTCGTCCTGACCTTAATGGTCGTTCCTGAATGTGCGTGTGCTTGCTTGACCCATGGAGACGGCCTCCGGCCATCACTCTGGGGTGGTTGCATCCCGCAGCCCCGCTCTTCCTGAGCAGTCACCATCCTGGTATTTCAATCCTTTGCCTGTCACTTGCGTGGTCCTGTGGCATCCCGCCGTCTCGACATCCTGTCTTCACAACATCCCGGTCGTGAATTGCCCCATGGGCTACTCCATGCATCCACTGTATCAACTTAATAAAACGACTCAATCCACCAAGAACGTTTTCAAACGGAGATAAATTGCTTATTACCATTTAACATATTGAAATTAATGAATTACTAAACACTATTTGAAAAAAGTTTAAGCCCTGGCCAGGCCAATGAATGGGGGATCTCTTACAACAATGCGAGAAAAAATTGGCCAAATGGAGTTAAAGGCCAAAAAGAAACGAGGAGCCGGTGGCTCCTCGTTAATAGCAATGGGGTACATCATCATGCGCTATCAGTGCAAACCGGCCACGTATTTGGACAATGCTTCTATATCCTGATCGGTTAGCTTCTTGGCAACGTCCCGCATCATACCATTGGGGTCGTTATCACGGGCAGCCGCACGAAATGCGGTGAGCTGAGCCTTGATATAAGCAGGATGTTGGCCGGACAGGCTCGGATATTTGGCCTGCTCGACACCCGAGCCCCGCGGACCATGACAAGCGGTACAAGCAGCCAGACCACGGCTCATGTCACCACCCATATAGAGCGCTTTACCCGCTGCTACAGCGTCATCAGGCACCGCAATCGGTGTTACCTTCTGGCTGGAGAAGTAGGCAGCAAGGTCTTCCATGTCCTGGTCGGACAAGGGGAGAGCCATTGGCCCCATGATGGGCGCAACCCGACCAATTTGGCCAGAAGCTGCAGCCTTCAGTTCAACTAACTGCTTTTTGATATATGATGCGTGCTGACCAGCAATCTTGGGATACATATCGACAAGGCTGTTTCCGTCCGGTCCATGACAAGCCGCACACACGGCAGCCTTGGATTGTCCCGCAGCGGCATCGCCCTTGGCTTGTGCCATCCCCGTTACGCCAACCATCAGAGCAAGAGTAATGACTAGGTTCTTCATGGCGTTCCAACTTCTCGTTATTAGGCTTCCAGATCCCATGCCGCTGAAGGCATGTTAAAATAAACGCGTTTAAGCGACGCCATTTTACACGATTTCACAAAAAAGTAACTCTATAACCCTCTATCTCTATGGGGAATTTACGTTGGATACACAAACTCTGAATTTCAATAAGGTGCATTTTGTGACCAGCGCACCCGACATCCGCCACCTGCCAAATGATGGGGGTGTCGAGATTGCGTTTGCCGGCCGTTCCAATGCCGGTAAGTCATCTGCATTGAACACCTTAACCAAGCACAAGAACCTGGCTCGTACCAGTAAGACCCCGGGCCGCACCCAGCTGATCAACCTGTTTGAACTGGAACCTGGCAAGCGTCTTGTCGATCTGCCGGGCTATGGTTATGCACAAGTACCGCTGGAAATGAAGCTCAAGTGGCAAAAGTCACTGGCAGAATACCTGCAGCGTCGTGAGTCATTGAAAGGCCTGGTGATCCTGATGGACATCCGTCACCCGCTCAAAGATACCGACATGAACATGCTGGAGTGGAGCTCCCACCGTGAACTGCCGGTCATGTTGCTGCTGACCAAGGCGGACAAGCTGAGCCCGGGTCCCCGCAACAATCAAGTCATCAAGGTTCGTCAGGCCATTGCCGACCTGGGCCCGCAGATCCAGGTAGAAGCCTTCTCCTCCCTCAACAATATCGGGGTGGAAAAACTGGCCCAGACCCTGTCTGGCTGGTATCTGGCCGGGGCAGACGAAATCGCCGAAGGTGATGAGCAAGAGCAGATCGAGGAATAATGCATTCCTCCATCATATTGCTATCCTCTTCTTGCAATTGGCGGAGTTGACCCTCCGCTGATTGAAAGACTTTCAGTTTGATGACGTCCCGCCAACCCTCGATACCCGCCTATACCTTTCCTCAAGAAAATTTGATAAAAGCCTTTTTTAACAATGAGATGAAAAGTTAATTACCATTATTAATTAACTTTTCATCTCAATGGCAACGTTTTCAGATTTCTGCCATCAAATAGAAGGCGCATCACTGAATAAGTACAAAAATGAAATTTTATTACATGCAAATAGAAGGAAGGGATAAAAATGAGGCCGGTACCACTTGTGCAGTATCGGCCTGAAACAATCAGTTCAAAAATTGGGAAGAAGCTAAATCTTGAGAACAAAGACGACTGATATTCCTCAAGAAGCTCCTTCATTCTAACAAATATCTGGCAACATTAAAGCATTTACTCTAAATGCTGCACATAAAAAAACACCCCGACGAATACTCATCGGGGCTGCTATTCAGCCACATTCAATTACGTGAAATAAAAGGTCTGAAAGATAGAACATCTTACCTCTGTACCCTACGTTGCTAACTGTATAGCAAAGCAGCATAAAGTGAAAGTAATTTATGTAATTTAGTTTCACTAAAAATGAATTACATAAAATACTTTATTTTTCATATAGATAAAAAAATCCCCAGTACGAATACCGGGGAGTTATAAAGGTGACTAGCTAGCACTTCCTCAACTATCTAGTTAGTCAGCGGCATTCCACACAAGTTCCGCTGCTTTGAGAAAAAACTAAAAAATTTAGAGGTAGATGGCACCATCTTCTGCAAACCCTTGTTCTTCAATGAGTTTCTCAGCCATATCTTCGATGTCGAAGCGCACACTCTCGAAGGCACGCAGTATGTCCTCCTCCCTGATGAGGGAGAGACCAGTCATCTTTTCCAGACGCCGGCGACTGATGTAACAATCGACCAGAGCCCCTCTCTGCTGGGCCGGGAAATGGATCCGCTGTTCGTGCGGTTGCCAGTCCGCCAGCTCGGGAAACAGTATGCCTTGGTTCATAGGGTCCCCAGATTTCGTTTCAGTTCTCTCAATACCTGTTTAGTCCCTGGCCGGATTCCGCGCCACACGGTAAAGGCCTCTGCCGCCTGTTCGACCAGCATGCCCAGCCCATCCATGATTTGGCAGGCCCCCTGTTGTCTGGCCCAGCCGATGAAGGGGGTATCCGAGGCACCATACATCATGTCGTAGATGGCAATATCGGCGTGGATCAGCGTCGGAGGGAGCGGCAGCAACTCCCCCTGCAAACTGGCGGAGGTGGAGTTGATGACGAGATCGAACACCCCCTCCAGCAGCTCATAGCGCTGGGCCGTGACAACCCCCAGATCATGAAACTCGGCCGCCAGTTGCTCCGCCTTGGCGTGAGTGCGGTTGGCAATCACCAGCTCGGCCGGATGTTCGGCCAGCAAGGGCGCCAGGGCGCCACGGGCGGCGCCCCCAGCGCCCAGCAGCAGGATCCGGCTGCCCGCCAGGGTCACGCCGTGGGCCTTGAGATCCGCCACCAGACCGGCACCATCGGTATTGTCCCCCAGCAGTACGCCGTCGTCGGTCAGCTTGATGGTATTGACGGCACCCGCCCGTTTGGCCCTTGGGCTCAACCTGTCGACCAGCGCGAATGCCTGCTCCTTGAAAGGAACGGTAACATTGCACCCCTTGCCCCCTTGCGCAAAGAAGGCGCGCAGGGTCGTGGCAAAATCGTCGATGGCGGGTTCGGCCAGACCATATTCCATCTCTTGTTGGGTCTGCCTGGCAAACAGGGTGTGGATAAAAGGGGATTTGCTGTGGCGCACCGGGTGGCCAAAAACCAGATAACGATCCATCAAGGAGTTCCATCAGAGGGCAATATTCCGATTTAACGGGTTTTCGCACTCAGGAACAAGCCGAATATCGGCCAGTAAAAAGGGGCCATCATGCCCCCTCGGGTCACAGCCACTCTCGCGGCGTGAGGTAATCGGTGTAGAGCAAGGCCTCAGGGCTGCCCGCTTCCGGCTGCCAGTCATACTCCCAGCGGGCCAGCGGTGGCATCGACATCAGGATCGACTCGGTACGTCCGCCGGTCTGCAACCCGAACAGGGTACCCCGGTCATACACTAGATTGAACTCCACGTAACGACCGCGACGATAGAGCTGGAACTCCCGCTCCCGCTCGCCATAGGCCAGTGCCTTGCGTCGTTCGATGATCGGCAGGTAGGCATCGAGATAACCCCGACCTACCGCCTGCATGAAGGCGAAGCAGTCAGCAAAAGGCCAGCGATTCAGATCGTCGAAGAAGAGGCCGCCCACCCCCCGTGTCTCGTTGCGATGCTTGAGGAAGAAGTAGCGATCGCACCAGGATTTGAACTCGGGGTAGATCTCATCACCAAACGGCTGGCATAGATCACGGGAGACCTGATGCCAGTGCTGGACATCCTCAGAAAACGGGTAGAAAGGAGTCAAATCGAAGCCACCGCCAAACCACCAGATCGGCTCTTCGCCTTCCTTCTCGGCAATGAAGAAGCGGACGTTGGCATGGCTGGTCGGCACATAGGGGTTGTGCGGATGGATCACCAGCGACACACCCATAGCCTCGAACTTGCGACCGGCCAACTCGGGGCGATGGGCCGTAGCAGAGGCAGGCATGGCATCGCCATAGACATGGGAGAAGTTGACGCCTCCCTGCTCGATCACCGCGCCATGGCGCAGCACGCGGGTGCGACCGCCGCCACCGCCTTCACGACTCCAGGCATCTTCCACAAAGTGTCCACTGCCGTCGGCCTGCTCCAGGCCACGGCAGATCTCGTCCTGCAACTGCAACAGGAAGGCCTTGACCTCGGCCACGTCCGGTTTGCTCATCTTGTCTCCAGTCAGGCAGGATCGTGAACGCCCTGTCCATTTTTATAGTTGAATCAATCCGGTGAGCTCACCGCTCAGCGGATTGATGGCAAATCATGACGTATCCACCCGCTCAGGAGGGGCGAATGATGGCGCCGGTTCTGGCGTCCTTGATCTCGGAAGGATTGGCCTGGCCCCCAACTTCGCCGGGCAGGAGATAGGCCAGCTGGCCTGCCAGCGCCTCGCCGATATCAGCTACCCGACGGGCAGGCTGCTCACCGGTCAGGTTGGCACTGGTGGAGACCAGTGGCTTGCCGAAGGCCCGGCACAGAGCCTGCACCTGAGGATGAGCCGTCACCCGCACAGCCAGGGTGTCAAACTGCCCTGTCAGCCAAGTTGGCGTCGTAGAACGGGCAGGCATGATCCAGGTGAAAGGGCCGGGCCAGCTGACCTCTACTCGGGCCAACTGCTCGGCGCTGAGTTGGCTCACATCAATATATTCCTGCAACTGCGCCAGATCGGCGGCAATCAGGATCAAGCCCTTTTCCACCGGACGCTGCTTGATGGCCAGCAGACGCTGCACCGCCAATTCTGAGTCGGGATCACAACCCAGGCCAAACACGGCCTCGGTGGCATAGGCGATCACTCCTTCACTGTGGAGGGCTGCAATCGCTTGTTCAAATTCATTGGGCATAGAAAAAATGCGGCAGCCCGGCTGCCGCCTCATCACCGATGGTAAGTTGAGCCTGCGGGGCAACAACCGCCTGTTCAGATTCATTTTCTCTGGAACGCAGAAAAATACGACCTGTCAGACCGGCTGCTGCCTCATTACTTATTTGAGCAGTTGAGCCTGCAAGGCGGCATCCTTGGCCATCACCTCTTCGGCATTCTTCTGGCGTTCGGCACGAACCTTGGCCGCCAAGTCATCATTTCCGACCGCCAGCATCTGAGCAGCCAGATAGCCCGCATTCTTGGCACCGGCCTTGCCGATCGCCACAGTTGCCACCGGCACGCCACCTGGCATCTGCACGGTAGAGAGCAGCGCATCCAGTCCTTTGAGCGGGCCTCCATCAATGGGCACCCCGATCACGGGACGGGTGGTGATACCTGCAACGGCACCCGCCAAGTGAGCCGCCAGACCGGCAGCACAGATAAAGACCTTGCAGCCACGGGCCTCGGCATCGGTCACATACTGATGAGTCGCAGCCGGGGTACGGTGCGCAGAGGTAACCTTGACTTCCACTGTGATATCAAACGTCTTGAGGACTTCAAGGGTGGATTGCATCACGGGAAAATCAGAATCAGAGCCCATCAATACGGCAACAAAGGGTTTATTCATGGTGGGAATTTCCTTACTCCAAGTGGGGGGTTGAAGTTCGCCGAAAACGTTTCAATTTGGTTACGGCGGCGGGATTATACCCGCTCACTTTGATGGCCGCATTTCTTTTGCGGGCAGATCCACCTCAGATTCCCCCTCACTTTCTTCTCCACCATGATGCCCCAGCCACATTCGGGACAAGGCATGGGGATCGGCTTGTCGTTAACCACATATTTACAATGGGGATACCCATCGCAGGAGTAAAACTGCTTGCCGTAGCGGGACGTGCGACTCACCAGATGACCCTTGCCACACTCGGGACAGAGGATCTGGGTATCGTCGCTTTCCTGCAGGGATTCGATGTGCTGGCAGGCAGGGTATTGGGTACAACCCACAAACAGACCGTAACGCCCCTTCTTGATCGCCAGCGGCTGGCCGCAAACCGGGCAAGTCGAGCCCTCGAGCACTTTCTCGATGTCGCGGCCGGATGGCGTCAGGGAACGGATATAGTCACAGGTGGGATAGGCTGAGCAGCCCAGGAAGGGGCCATGCTTGCCCTGTCGGATCACCAGTTCGGCGCCACACTGCGGGCACGGCTCTCGCTCGAACGCCTGTTCGTGGGTAGAAAAGAGATGATGATCGATTTTCGACATGGGCCGCGCCTTGAAATCCAGATGGCCTGAATTCTACCAGCGCGGCACCGGACTGTCAGTGAATGACGCCGTCTGACTCATCAAACACCAGCTCTTCCATCTGCTGATAGGCATTTTCACTGCCCGGTACGTTGAACAGCACCATCATGACGACCCACTTCAAATCATCCAGCTCGATATCCGGCTTGTCCAGCTCGAGCAGGCGCTCGATGCAGATCTCGCGGGTTTCGGCATTCAGTACTTGAGCCTGTTCCAGGAAAAGCAGGAAACCACGGCATTCGGTGCTGAGGCGAGCCAGCTCTTGCGGGGCATAGATACGCATCGAGCCTTGCGCGCTGGCGGTGACGTACACCTCCCGCTCGCTATCGTGCAGGTTGGCCAGTCGCTCCAGCCAGTTGAGTGCCTTCTCGATCTCGTCTTTATCGAAACCGGCCCGGCTCAGTTCGTCGGTGAGTTCATCCTGCTCGACCATTACATCTGCATCACTGTGGATGTAGGTCTCGAAAAGGTACATCAATACATCAAACATGATTCGCCCTCCTCGCTCTGACGTATCCACCGGCTACCGCCATCACTGCACCGGAAAGCTCCAGCTCTACCAACCTGCCCAATACCACTTCGACAGGAAGTTGGGCCCGTTCGGCGACGGTATCCACGCTCGTGGTCTCATAATCTACGTTATCCAACAAATCGGCATAAGGCAATTCGCTATTATGCCGTTGCTCAGGCAATCCAGCCGGTTTCCGTGCCAGGCTGACCAATCCGGGAAGCTCTTCCACTATATCGGCCGCGCTCAATACAAGTTTGGCCCCCTGCTGGATTAATTTATTGCAGCCCAGCGCCTGCGCATTCTGCGGCGCACCAGGAACGGCAAAGACCTCGCGCCCCTGCTCCAGCGCGTAGCGGGTCGTGATGAGTGAGCCACTCTGTTCGGCCGCCTCCACCACCAGTGTCCCTAGCGCCAGTCCGCTGATGATGCGATTGCGACGAGGGAAATGTTCAGCCAGCGGCCCCTTGTCCGGTGCCAGTTCAGAGATGAGTACGCCCGCGTTCTCCATGATCTGGCCAGCCAGCCCCTGATGACGCTTGGGGTAGAGACAGTCTAGGCCGGAGCCCAGTACGGCGAGTGTGACACCACCGGTCACCAGCGCCTGCTGATGACAGACGCCATCGATACCGAGCGCGAGTCCGGAGGTGATCGCCAGACCGCACGCCACCAATTCCGCACACAGGCGGGCTGCGTTGTCCTTGCCGGCATAGGTGGGGTGACGCGTACCGACCATCGCCAGCTGTGGAACAGACAAGGCGGCAAGATTGCCACGACAGTAGAGCAGCAAGGGGGCGGCGGGGATCTCCTTCAACAGGTCAGGATAGGCGGGATCATCGGGGCAGATCAGGTGATTGCCAGGCTCGGTGGCCCAGCGCAACCCCTGCTCAACCGAAGGCAGTGGCCATCTGAGCTGCCGGATCTGGGCCGAGTGCAGACCAAGCGCCCGCAAACGGCCATCATCACACTCAAACAGAGCGGCAATATCGCCACCGACGTGGGCAAGCAGGCGGGCGGCAGTGACTGGGCCGATACCGGTGACGGCATCCAGCGTCAGCCACAGCGAAACCCGCCCGAGTGGAGGTGGCACGTTAGAAGTTACTGACCTGATAGCCGGCGCTGACCATGTCCTGGCTCTGCAGGATGAGACCGTAGCTCAGCTTGTCATATACTTTGAACAACATGACCCGTGCCACCGCCTCCGAGGGCAAGGGGGGCTTGCCGGCCGAATAAAAAGCCTTGTTGTAGACCGAGGAGTACTCCTTGTACGATACCTTGCCATTCTTGCTCACCAGCTGGGCACCAGGGCGCCGGATCTCCAGCACATCGCCGGGGGCAACCTGATCCCGCAGCCCCTTGTTGATGAGCACGACATCAAACTTGCCGCCACCGCGGGCCTTGCTCGGCAGATCGACGATGTAACCCGGTGAAATAACGGGTGCAGCCTTCGGGGTGAATACAGCAGAAAGAGCTTCCTGTGGCGGAAAAGGCATCAGCCTGTCCCCCTGATACACCTCTCGCTGGTTGTGACTGAGGGTAACTCGGGTGCGATCATCCGGCAGTTGCTCCTCGGCTCTGGCCGTGCCGACAAGGACCGCTTCCTGCCCCAACAACTCACCGGTTTGCTTGTCCTTGTAAACGGCACCAGGATGATAGATGCCGTAGTCTTGGCCTGGCGTCAACGACCCCTGCACATAGAGGGTATCCCCTTCCAGCATACCAATATGAGCCTCGTCATTGCCGAGCACATAAGGCAGCTTTTTCGCTTGTTGGTTGTCGGCCAGAATGTGGTCGGTTTGCAGGAAAGGGCCTATTTCGCTGAGTGGCAGCGTCGGTATTGGATTGGCCTTGCTTTCGTAGCGACTCTTGGGCGAGAGGTGAACCACCGGCTTGCCCCTCTGCGTCGCTTTACCGAGTCGAGGCTCGCCGTTGACCCAGCTCAGATGCAACTCGTCACCGGGATAGATCCAGTGCGGATTGGCGATCTGGGGATTGATGTTCCACAGACGGGGCCAAAGCCAGGGCTCTGCCAGATACTTGCCTGAAATATCCCAAAGGGTGTCGCCTTTTTGCACGACATAACGCTCGGGATAACCCGCTTTCAATCTCAGCTGATCGGCCAAGACACCCTGGCTCAGAGTGGCCAGCAGGCAGGCGAGGATGGTTTGCTTCAGATACATAACACTCCCTGTTACTTCTGCGCGCAAAGTGTTGCTGTTTTTTGTCGGCGTAAATGACTAGAATTACGCCAATATTGACTGCATTTATACGAAACTAAAGAAAAAACTATGGCCATTCTAGATGTATTGCGTTTTCCCGATGAACGTCTGCGCACTGTCGCAGCCCCTGTCGAGACCTTTACACCCGAGTTACAACACATTGTAGATGATATGTTCGAAACCATGTACGCGGAGGAAGGCATCGGCCTTGCCGCCACTCAGGTCGACATTCATCAGCGCATCATAGTGATCGATGTCTCTGAAAACCGTGAAGATCCTCTGGTATTGATCAACCCCGAGATCCTGGAGCAATCCGGCAGCACCGGCATTGAAGAGGGTTGCCTCTCCGTACCCGAGCACCGCGCTCTGGTGCCACGCGCCGAGTGGGTCAAGGTGCGAGCACTGGATCGCAACGGCAAGCCATTCGAGCTGGAAACAGACGACCTGCTCGCCATCTGCATACAGCATGAGATGGATCATCTGGTCGGCAAGCTGTTTGTGGACTACTTGTCCCCGCTCAAGCGCCAGCGCATTCGCCAGAAGCTGGAAAAGATGGCCCGTGAA
Source organism: Aeromonas enterica (assembly GCF_054052465.1). Classification (NCBI taxonomy): domain Bacteria; kingdom Pseudomonadati; phylum Pseudomonadota; class Gammaproteobacteria; order Aeromonadales; family Aeromonadaceae; genus Aeromonas; species Aeromonas enterica. Next base: position 79,068 of record NZ_JBSTYL010000014.1, read on the forward strand.
GATCGCAAAATCCTCTGAGGATCTGCCCCATTGAATAAGCTGAAACTGATTTTTGCCGGTACTCCCGACTTCGCCGCCCGTCACCTGGCGGCGTTGTTGTCTTCCGACCACGAGGTCGTTGCCGTTTACACCCAGCCCGACAAACCGGCCGGCCGTGGCCAGAAGCTCACCGCCAGCCCGGTCAAGGAACTGGCCCTTGCCCATGATCTACCTGTTTACCAGCCTGCCTCTCTGCGTAATGAAGAGGCACAGGCCGAACTGGCTGCCCTTGACGCCGACCTGATGGTGGTGGTCGCCTACGGTCTGATCCTGCCCAAGGCGGTGCTCGATACTCCGCGTCTGGGCTGCATCAACGTCCACGGCTCCCTGCTGCCGCGCTGGCGCGGTGCCGCACCGATCCAGCGTGCCATCTGGGCGGGTGATGCCGAAACCGGCGTGACCATAATGCAGATGGACGTAGGCCTGGATACCGGCGCAATGATCCGCAAGGTGGGCTGCCCTATCGCCGCCGACGAGACCTCCACCAGCCTGTATGACAAGCTGGCCGAGCTGGGCCCGCAGGCACTGGTCGAGACCCTCGATGCCATGGCCGCAGGCGAAGCCAGGGCCGAGCAGCAGGACGATGCGCTGGCCAACTATGCCCAGAAGCTCTCCAAAGAGGAAGCGCGTATCGACTGGTCGATGGACGCAGCAGCCATCGAGCGCTGCATCCGCTCGTTCAACCCCTGGCCCATCAGCTGGTTCGAGGTGGCCGGGCAAACCATCAAGGTGTGGCAAGCCGAGGTGGTGGATAGTGACCATGGCCAACCCGCCGGTACCCTGCTCAAAGCCGACAAGCAGGGGATCGATATCGCCACCGGCAAAGGGGTACTGCGCCTGCTGACCCTGCAACCGCCCGGCAAGAAGGCAATGTCCGTCTCGGATCTGCTCAACTCTCGCCGCGACTGGTTTGAACCCGGCACGCAATTGAATTGAACTGGATTGAATTGACACAAGCGGGGCCCAGGCCCCGACTTGCGCATCTAAGGTAACTCTATGAAAACACGTGCACAGGCCGCTCTCGTTATTCAACAGGTGCTGGATCAGGGTCAATCCCTCTCCGCTGTTCTGCCTGCTGCCCAGGAGAAGGTGGCGCCTCGCGATCGCGCCCTCCTGCAAGAACTCTGCTACGGCACCCTGCGCTGGCTGCCCCGCCTCGATGCGGCGGTCAACGAGATGATGGACAAGCCGCTCAAGAACAAGAGCCGCATCTTCCACTATCTGATCCTGGTCGGTCTCTATCAGCTCATCTACACCCGCATTCCGGCCCACGCCGCCGTGGCCGAGACAGTCAACGCAGTCAAGCTGCTCAAGGGCACCTCATTGCGCGGCCTCATCAATGGCGTGCTGCGCAACTTCCAGCGCAGCGCCGAAGTCATCTTGCTGCGCATCGACCGCGTCCCCAGCATTCGCCTCGGCCACCCGGAGTGGCTCACCAAGCGCCTGCGCCAGGCCTATCCCGAAGATTGGGAATTCATCATGGAGGCCAACAACCAGCGCCCGCCCATGTGGATCCGCAACAACAGCCAGCGCCAGAGCCGCGATACCATGCTGGCCCGCATGGCCGAAGTCGGCATCAATGCCGTGGCCGGTGAAGAGGGCGAGGATTGCATCCTGCTGGAGCGCCCCTGTGACGTGACCAAGCTGCCCGGCTTCGAGGTCGGTGACTGCTCGGTACAGGATGGTGCAGCCCAACAGGCGGCCGCCTTGCTCGACCCGCAACCGGGCGAGTGGGTGCTGGATGCCTGTGCCGCCCCCGGCGGCAAGACGGCTCACCTGCTGGAGCGTCAACCCAAGCTGGCCGGCGTGGTGGCTGTCGATGCCGACGAGAACCGCCTCAAGCGGGTGCAGGAGAACCTGGACCGCATCGGACTCACCGCCCAAGTGATCCACGGCGATGCCGCCGCACCGGAACAGTGGTGGCCGGAGGGGCAGTTCGATCGCATCCTGCTGGATGCGCCCTGCTCCGCCACCGGCGTGATCCGCCGTCACCCCGACATCAAGTGGCTGCGTCGGGATCAGGACATCCGTGAACTGGCCGAGCTGCAGCGCCGTATTCTGATCGCTCTCTGGTCGAAACTGAAAAGCGGCGGTACTCTGCTCTACGCCACCTGTTCAGTGCTGCCGGAAGAGAACCGCGAGCAGATCCGCGCCTTCCTTGCGGCAACAAAAGATGCCAAATTGGTGCCGCTGCATGAACAGGACACCCCGGATTGCCCAGGTCGCCAATTCCTGCCGGGCGAAGCCGAGATGGATGGCTTCTACTACGCCAAGCTGATCAAGCGGTAAGCAGAGCAATGGCCATGAAGATGACGGGTGCTGCTTGACGGCACCCATTACTGCCCAACATCGAGCAAGTTTTCCCTATGAGAATCATCATGTTGATGACTGACCCTGACCAAATTGGCAGCCGTTGCAACGCATCCTCGTTCCCTGTGGGGTCCCTATGAAGATCATCATTCTGGGCGCTGGCCAGGTCGGTGGCACCCTGGCCGAGAACCTGGCTGGCGAGAACAACGACATCACCATCGTCGATACCGACAGCGATCGTCTGCGGGAGCTGCAGGACAAGTTCGACCTGCGGGTGGTGAACGGCCACGGCGCCCACCCCAAGGTGCTGCGTGAAGCAGGCGCCCAGGATGCAGACATGCTGGTCGCGGTCACCAACAGTGACGAAACCAACATGATCGCCTGCCAGGTGGCCTACTCCCTGTTCAACACCCCCAACAAGGTGGCGCGCATTCGCTCGCCGGCCTATCTGGTAGAACGGGATCGCCTGTTCCTGCCGGAATCCGTGCCGGTGGATCACCTGATCGCCCCCGAGCAGCTGGTGACCGACTATGTGCGCCGCTTGATCGAGTATCCAGGCGCACTGCAGGTGGTGGACTTTGCCGGTGGCAAGGTGGGCCTGGTGGCGGTCAAGGCCTACTACGGTGGCCCGCTGGTGGGCAACGCTCTCTCCACCCTGCGCGATCACATGCCCAACATAGAGACCCGGGTAGCCGCCATCTTCCGCCAGGGCCGCTCCATCCGTCCGCAAGGCACCACCATCATAGAGGCGGACGACGAGGTGTTCTTCGTCGCCGCCGCCGGTCATATCCGGGCCGTGATGTCGGAACTGCAGCGGCTCGAGAGCCCCTATCGTCGCATCATGATCGTTGGCGGCGGCAACATAGGCGCCGGTCTCGCCCGTCAGCTGGAGAAGCGCTACAGCGTCAAGCTGATCGAACGCAACCAGAAGCGAGCGGAACAGCTGTCGGAGCTGCTGGAAAACACCATCGTTTTCTGCGGCGATGCGGCGGATCAGGAACTGCTGGCCGAGGAGCACATCGATCAGATCGACGTCTTCATTGCGGTGACCAACGAGGATGAGGCCAACATCATGTCGGCCCTGCTCGCCAAGAAAATGGGCGCCAAGAAGACCATGGTGCTGATCCAGCGCAGCGCCTACGTGGATCTGGTGCAGGGTGGTTCCATCGATATCGCCATCTCACCACAGCAGGCCACCATCTCGGCCCTGCTGACCCATGTGCGCCGGGCCGATATCGCCAACGTCTACAGCCTGCGCCGCGGTGCGGCCGAAGCCATTGAGGCCATCGCCCACGGTGACGAGAACACCTCCAAGGTGGTGGGCAAGACGGTGGGCGAGCTCAAGCTGCCGCCCGGTACCACCATAGGCGCCATCGTACGCGGTGACGAGGTGCTGATCGCTCACGATCGCACTCAAATCCAACAGGATGACCACGTGGTGATGTTCCTGGTGGACAAGAAGTACATACCGGAAGTGGAACGGCTGTTCCAGCCAAGCCCCTTCTTCCTGTAACCTGCCCATGCACCCAGGCAACGCAAACCAGACCCGGCACAGCCTCCCAAAGGGATTGTCCGGGTTTTTTGTCAATCAACGACCAGGTTATCCAGCATGATCAAGCTGCGTCCCATCATCTTCACTCTCGGGCTGGTACTCTCAAAGCTGGCTCTCTTCATGTGGCTCCCCACCCTGCTGGCGCTACTCACCGGCTCCGAGGGCTTCGTCGAGTTTCTCAAATCTGTGCTGATCACCCATGGTGCCGCCCTGCTCTGTCTCCACTACGGTCGCAAGGCGGTGTTCCACCTCGGTGTCCGTGAAATGTTCCTGCTCACCACCTCGGTCTGGGTGGTGGCCTGTATTTTCGGAGCCCTGCCCTTTTTCTTCATCAACCACATCGGCTTCACCGACGCCTACTTCGAGACCATGTCCGGGGTCACCACCACGGGTTCCACCGTGCTGTCAGGGCTCGACAGCATGGCTCACAGCATCCTGCTGTGGCGCTCCATTCTGCAGTGGCTGGGGGGAGTGGGCTTCATCGTGATGGCGGTGGCTGTGCTGCCCTACCTCAACGTGGGCGGCATGAAGCTGTTCCAGACCGAAAGCTCGGATTGGTCGGACAAGAGCGCACCGCGCGCCAAGACGGTGGCCAACAACATAGTGGTGGTCTATCTGGTGCTCTCCATGCTCTGCTTCCTCGCCTACTGGGTGAGTGGCATGACGCTGTTTGAGGCGGTCAACCATGCCATGACCACCCTCAGTACCGGAGGATATTCCACCTCGGATCAATCCATGTCCCACTTCTCCAACTCGGCGCACTGGATAGGGACTCTCTTTATGTTCCTCGGCGGTCTGCCCTTCCTGCTCTACGTACAGAGCCTGAGCCGCCGCGACAACAGCCTGCTCAAGGATGCCCAGGTGCAGGGTTTCTTCTGGCTGGTGATCTGGGTCACTGTCGTCGTCACCTTCTATCTCTGGGTGAGAGACATCTACGGCTTCATGGATGCCCTGCGCATCAGCAGCTTCAACATCGTCTCGGTGCTCACCACCACAGGCTACGGTCTCGGAGACTTCGGCACCTGGGGGCCGCTCACCAGCATCCTCTTCATCATCTTGCTGGCACTGGGCGCCTGCTCCGGCTCCACTGCCGGCGGTCTCAAGATCTTCCGGGTACAGGTGGCGTTCGCCCTGTTCAAGAAGCAGATGCGCCAGCTGATGCACCCTTCCGCCGTCTTCCCGCAGAAGTACAACGGTCGCCCGGTCAACGACGCCATCATCCGCTCCATGATCTCGTTCGTGCTGGCCTACTTCGCCGTCATACTGCTGATCGCCGCCCTGCTCGCAGCCATCGGGCTGGATCCGCTGACCGCCATCTCGGGCTCCATCACGGCGGTGGCCAACGTGGGCCCGGGCATGGGCCCCATCATAGGACCCAGCACCAACTTCGCCACTCTGCCGGATTCAGCCAAGTGGATACTGTCGTTCGGCATGCTGCTGGGGCGACTCGAGATCCTGACCGTGGCCGTGATTTTCTTCCCCTCCTTCTGGAAGCAATAAACGATCGTGACTGCAACCGGCAAGCCGGTGGATTCGCAGGAACGAATAGCGAAGTGTATCCGGACGCGAAAATGAAGAAGGGCAGCCAATGGCTGCCCTTCTTCTCTCATGAGGTGTGTACGAACCACCTCACTCGGCGGACTCCTCCCGCTCCAGCGCGCGGTTGACCAGTGGCTCGGGCAGGGTCTTGGTCACCTCCACCCCCAGCTCGCGAAAGCGTTCGGCCTGGGCGATCAGGTTGCCACGACCATTGACCAGCCGCCCCATCGCTTTGTCGTAGCTCTCCTGCGCCTTGTGCAGGCTGCCCCCCATCTGCTGCATCTCCTCCACGAACAGCCGCAGCTTCTCGTAGAGACGGCCGGCCCGCTCGGCGATCTGGCGGGCGTTCTGGTTCTGCCGCTCGTAGCGCCACAGGTTCTCGATGGTGCGCAGCGCCACCATCAGGTTGGTGGGGCTCACCAGCAGTATGTTGTTGTCGAGCCCGTAGCGCACCAGGGAGGGATCGGCCTCTACCGCGGTGAGGAAGGCAGGCTCCACCGCCACGAACATCAGCACGTAGTCCAGAGTGCGCACGCCGGGCAGTTGCTGGTAATCCTTGCGGCCCAGCTCGCGGATATGGTTGCGTACCGAGGCGACGTGTTCCTTGAGCGCCACCGCCTTCTCCAGCGCATCATCGGCGTTGTACCAGCGCTCGTAGGCGGTCAGCGACACCTTGGCGTCTATGATGATGTCTTTTTCCTGGGGCAGGTGGACGATCACATCGGGCTGGTAGCGCTTGCCCTTGTCCACCTCGATATTGACCTGGGTATGGTACTCGTGGCCCTCGCGCAGACCGCATTCGCTCAAGATGCGGGCCAGCACCACCTCGCCCCAGTTGCCCTGCTGTTTGCTGTCCCCCTTGAGGGCGCGGGTCAGGGCCGCCGCCTCTTCGGTCATGCGGGCATTGAGCTCGGCCAGACGCTCCAGCTCGAACTTGAGGCTGTGGCGCTGGGCCGTCTCCTGGGCATGGGTCTCTCCCACTTGACGACGAAACCCTTCCAGCTGCTCTTTGAGCGGCGTCAGCAGCAGATCCAGGCTGTTCTGGTTCAGCTCACGAAAGTTGCCCGAGTTTTGTTCGAAGATGCGGTTGGCGAGGTTTTCAAACTGCTGGCTGAGACGCAGCTCGGCGTCCCGCTGAAGTTGCAGCTTCTCGGCAGCGGCCAGCCGCTCGCTGCGCAGGGTGGCTTCGGCATCCTTGAGGCGGGCGGTGAGCTTGATCAGCAGGGTCTGCTGTTGATCCAGCTTCTGCTGGCCCTGCATCCGCTCGTCCTGCAGTTCATCGAAGCGATCCTGCAGCGCCTGATGACGCTCCTGTACCAGCAGCAGCTCCCGCGCCTGCGCAGTGGCCACCCGGCGCCCCGCCAGCCAGCCAATCCCGAGGAGCAGCACAGCGGCGGGCAGCAGCAGGGTCCAGAGCCCGGGCTCGATCATTTGCGGCTCCGCTGACGCAGGAAAAGCTCCAGGTAGCGGTTGAGCAACAGCCAGATCACTACATAGAGGAGGTAGGCTGCCAGCACCACCCACTTGTGACTGTTAACCCCGGTATCGAGCTCGGCGAATTCGATCCCCTTGATGCGACAGTAGGCCCACATCAACAAGGGGAAGATATACAACAGAGACGCACGCCACAGAAATAACCACATGAGTTCATTCAATCCCGCAAAAAGACCCGCCTAGCTTACACAAGGGCAACCCGGCTTGCGATCCTGGCCGGCGCTATTCTCTGGCTTGCCAACGGAAACTTGGATAAAATTAACCCCTAATAGGTATCAGGGGTGAGCATGACTCATTTTTTTTGTCGATGGCTGACGCACGCATTGGGGGGCTCCCGCATACCGGACGTGGTTTGTCACGAGGCACGCCCGCCCTGGGCCATCGAAGAGTCCCAGTACCTCTCTCTCTGCACCCGCTGCGGTGAATGCTTCAAGGCCTGTCCCAACGGCCTGCTCAAACCGGCAAGCCAGCCCGAATACGAGGGTTCCGCCATCGCTGGCACCCCCGTGCTGGATCTCGCCTGCGGTCAGTGCAGCTACTGCGGCAGCTGCGCCAGAGCCTGTCCGACCGGCGCCCTCGACCTGCAGTGGGGGCGCCAGGTACAGACCCGGGTGCAAATAGAGGCGAGCTGTCAGGCCAGACAGGGCTTCTACTGTCTGCTGTGTGAAGATGCCTGCCCCCAGCAGGCGATCAAGGCCACCGCCGACGGCGTCAGCGTCAACATGGCGGCGTGCGATGGCTGTGGCGCCTGCGGTCTCGCCTGCTTCCATGGCGCCATCACCCTGATCCCCCAGCTCTGACCCGATCGCCACCCTCGTCTCAAACGCCAGAAAACACAAAGGGGCCCCAAGGCCCCTTTGTCAGTCCGGCCAGGCGTTTATGCCATGGCCAGAATGGAATCCTGTTCGATGCCGAGCAGGTGGCAGAGACGGGTAGGATCGCGCACCGCATCGGCCAGGGTGTACTCCCCCAGCACCTCGAGGAAGGCGTTCATGGCGCGGCGCAAAATGCCCTGAATGCGGCAGCCACCGGAGAGGCGGCAGTTCTCGCGCTTGCAATCCACCGGGCAGAGCACGTGCTCCATGTCCATCACCACATCCCGCAGGTTGATGGAGACGGCGGAGCGGCCGAGGCGGATGCCGCCATGCTTGCCACGTACCGTCTCTATGTACCCCTTGATGCCGAGCTGATGCACTATCTTGACCACGTGGTTGCGGGAGATGGCAAAGGTATCGGCCACCTCTGTGATGGTCGACAGGCGATCTCCCGGCTGAACCGCCAAGAAAGTCAGGGTACGCAGGGCATAGTCGGTAAATCGTGTCAGTTGCATGGTCGCACTTGCCTCTTACTACAAGCCAGAAATCAGGACGACAACCTAAAGCTAAGAAGCGGGGCCGCGCTTGCGCTTGCACGGAACACGCATCTTAATCTGAGTCGTGGAGTGACAAGGTTAAGAGCAGCTCAGGCGGGTGTCGATGAAGATGCACATAAATCGACACTTTCTTTGATTGATCGCAAACTTGCAGGCTTAGTCCAAGGTTTTGGGTGTTTTTGGCGGCTAAATTCGCCTGTCTTCCCCAAACACCCGAGTGGATTCACCTGCACCATACGAAACCGTTTTTCAGGATTCAGTGGGGCTGCCTGAGCCAGTTTTTCAAGGCGCTGGAGGGAATCGAACTCTCGGAGGCGACTGCGAAGGCCCCCCAGTCCACCGCGCACTGCAAGGCATCCTGGATCGCCATGCCACGGGCCAGCCCGTGGATCAGGCCACCAGCGAACGCATCCCCCGCCCCCGTGGTGTCCACCACCGACACAGGCCGCGCCGCCACCCGGATCTGCTCCTCGCCGTGAATGGCCACGGCCCCCGCCTTGCCTTCGGTCAGTACCAGCCAGGCCAGCTGCTCCCCCGCCAGCTGGCGGGCATGCTGCCAGGGGTCGCTCACCTCGCCCAGATCGGAGCGGGAGGCCACCAGCACGTGGCAGGGGCGACGCGCCTGGCCGCCCTTGGGATACTGGGCCACCACGAAGCTCTTGCCGAGCATCTGGCGCATGTAGCCGATGATGGCGGTGCCCGGGTAGTTCACGTAGAGGCAGTCCACCCCCTCGGTCGGCAGATCTCCCGGCAGATCCGGGCGGCGGGGACGGCGCAAGATGGTGCGCTCGCCGGTGGAATCCACCAGGATCAGCAACTCGCCGGTCTCGCCGCCGAACCGCTCCACGTGGGAGCAGTCCAGCCCATGGCTCGCCGCCTGTTCCAGCAGCCAGTCGCCCGCCTCATCCAGCCCGATGCGGGAGGCGATGGTCACCTCGTGGCCCGCCCACACCAGCCCGATGCCGGTGTTGGCGGCGCCGCCGCCGAGTCGGCGGCCCTGATCCACGTATTGCAGCCGGGCACCGGCCACCAGAGGTTCGGAGAGGGAGAGCACGTGATCACAGTTGAGATTGGCGAGCAGCAGAATGCGGGACATGGAGAAACCTCACTGACAGGGGAGCCCAGTATATGAGAAAGGGCCGTAGCGGCCCTCCCTGAAATCGCGGGGTTTGTGAACCCGCTCGACGTTTGCCGAGCGGGCGCACGACGGCTGCGTCAGCCCAGTACCGACTCGGCGCTGACGTACTCGTAGCCGAGCGCCTGGGCCACTGCCGCCTGGGTGATCTTGCCCTTGAACACGTTCAGACCGGCCCGCAGGTGCTTGTCATCCCTGAGCGCCTGAGCGTAACCCTTGTCGGCCAGCGCCAGCACGAACGGCAGGGTCGCATTGGTCAGGGCGAAGGTGGAGGTACGCGCCACGCCGCCCGGCATGTTGGCCACGCAGTAGTGGATGATGCCATCCACCACATAGGTGGGCTCCTCGTGGGTGGTCGGGTGGGAGGTCTCGAAACAGCCGCCCTGATCGATGGCCACGTCCACCAGCACCGAGCCCTTGCGCATCAGCTTGAGCATGTCGCGGGTCAGCAGCCTGGGCGCCGCCGCCCCCGGGATCAGCACAGCGCCGATCACCAGGTCGGCCTGGGCGATGCAGGCCTCGATATTGGTGCGAGTGGAGTAGAGGGTCTTCAGGGCCGGGCCATAGAGACTGTCCAGCTCCCGCAGCCGAGGCAGGGAACGATCCAGTATGGTGACATCGGCTCCCAGTCCCAGCGCCATGCGCGCCGAGTTGACACCGACCACCCCGCCCCCCAGCACCACCACCTTGGCAGGAGCTACCGCAGGCACGCCACCGAGCAGGGTGCCATTGCCCCCCTGCGCCTTCTCCAGGCTGTGAGCGCCGGCCTGGATCGCCATCCGCCCCGCCACCTCGGACATGGGCGCCAGCAGCGGCAAGCCGCCGCGCTCGTCGGTCACCGTCTCGTAGGCAATGGCCACCGCCCCCGAGTGCACCAGCAGCTGGGTCTGCACCGGATCCGGCGCCAGGTGCAGATAAGTGAATAGCAGCTGATCCGGGCGCAGCAGTTCACACTCCTCCGGCTGGGGCTCCTTCACCTTCACTATCATCTCGGCCCGGGCGAAGATCTCCGCCGCGCTGGCCACCAGCTCGGCCCCGGCCGCCTGGTACTCGGCATCGGACAGTCCGATCGCCTCGCCTCCCTGCTGTTGCACCAGGACCTTGTGTCCCCGGGCCGCCAGCTCCTGCACTCCGGCGGGAGTCATGCCGACCCGGTATTCATGGTTTTTGATTTCCTTGGGTACGCCAATAATCATGCTCGCTCTCCTGCTGTGATCCCGCCGGTCGCGCCTTCGCCACCGGGCAGTATGCCCAAAAATTGCAACAGCCATTGCATCATGGTGGCCGAGTCCACTTCCCCCTCCAGCGAGGAGAGGCTGCGCTGATAGCGATCATCGGACAGAAAGTCCCGCCGCCGCTCGATCAGCGCCCGGTTGTACGCCACCGAAAACTCCGGATGCCCCTGAATGGCGACTATGTGATCCCCCTGCAAGAACATGAAGTTGGGACAAAAATCGTTGCCCGCCAGCCGGATCGCACCCGGCGGCAGCTGCTCGACCTGATCCTGGTGGCTGGCCAAAATCCGGATGGTGTCCAGCTCTGGCTGCATCCAGGCTCCGCTCGCCAGCATGGGGTGGACAGAGACGCCGAGCCCCCAGCCCTTGGTGGATTTCACCACTTCGCCCCCCAGCGCCTGGGCGATCACCTGATGGCCGAAGCAGACTCCGGCCAGCTTGACGTCGGCATCGTGGGCCTGACGGATCCAGCCGCGCAGCGCCTGGATCCAGGGCAGATCGCTGTAGGCATCGTGGCGCGAACCCGTGATGAGCCAGGCGTCACACCCGTGCAGGTCGTCCGGCAGCTCGCCATCGAGCGCCGACCAGACCCGAAACTCCAGCCCGGGGGCCAGCGCCCGAAAGCCCTTGATAAACATCTCGGAGTAAACGGGGCCGAAATCACCCGCCAAATCGGGGTCCAGCCGGTCACAATCGAGAATTCCCAGTCGCATCTGTAACTCCTTTACAGAGGTTGCCCCCGCAGATCGATGGTCTGCGGGGGCAACAAGTTAGGCCATGACAGCGTGCCAGCGCGTCACTTCATGGTCGGCATGGAGAACTCGGCGCCGGCACGCAGGCTCTGGGGCCAGCGCGCCGTCACCGTCTTCATCCGGGTGTAGAAGCGCACCCCATCCGGCCCGTGCATGTTGAGCGGCCCGAAGATGGACCGCTTCCAGCCACCGAAGCTGTGAAACGCCATGGGCACGGGGATGGGGACGTTCACCCCTACCATACCGACCTGCACGCGGGTGGTGAAGTCCCGCGCCGTATCGCCGTCGCAAGTAAAGATGGCGGTGCCGTTGCCGTACTCGTGTTCGTTGATGAGCCTGAGCCCCGTCTCGTAATCCGGGGCCCGCACTATGGCCAGCACGGGGCCGAAGATCTCTTCCCGGTAGATGCGCATCTCTGGGCTCACCCGGTCGAACAGGCTGCCACCGATAAAGTAACCTTCCCCGTGACTCACGCCGCGACCATCGACCCGCAGCATGGCGCCCTCGGCCACCCCCTGATCCACGTAAGCGCGCACCTTGGCCAGATGCTCGCGACTGATGAGGGGCCCCATCTCGCTCTCCGGGCTCTGACCCAGACCCGGCCCGACCCTGAGTTGCGCCACCAGTGGCGACAGTTTGGCCACCAGCGCATCAGCGGTCTCATCCCCCACCACCACGGCCACCGAGATCGCCATGCAGCGCTCACCGGCGGCGCCGTAAGCCGCCCCCATCAGGGCGGAGACCGCCTGATCGAGATCCGCATCCGGCATCACCAGCATGTGGTTCTTGGCACCACCCAGCGCCTGTACCCGCTTGCCATGGGCCGAGGCGGTGGCATAGATGTACTGGGCGATGGGAGTGGAGCCGACGAAGGAGACGGCACCGACCCGCGGATCGGTCAGCAGCACATCCACCACCTCCTTGTCGCCATTGACCACGTTGAGCACACCATCCGGCAGGCCGGCCTGCTTGAGCAGCTCGGCCATGCGCAGGGAGAGGGACGGATCCTTTTCGGACGGCTTGAGAATGAAGGTGTTACCGCAGGCGATGGCCACCGGGAACATCCAGAGCGGTACCATGGCCGGGAAGTTGAACGGCGTGATGCCGGCGCATACCCCCACCGGCTGCATCATGGAGTGGCTGTCCACCCCGCGGCCCACGTTGAGGGAGTGCTCCCCCTTGAGCAGGTGGGGAATGCCGCAGGCAAACTCCACCACCTCCAGCCCACGAGTCAGCTCCCCCTGAGCGTCGGAGAAGACCTTGCCGTGCTCGCGGCTGATGAGCCGGGCCAGATCGTCCCTGTGCTGCTCCATCAGCTCCTTGAAGCGAAACAGCACCCGAGCCCGTACCAGCGGCGGGGTCTGCGACCAGTCGGCGAAGGCGCGCTCTGCCACGGCAATCGCCTCGCCGCATTCGGCGGCGGTGCTGAGCACCACCTGGCCCTGCTGCTGGCCGGTAGCCGGGTTGAAGATGGCACCGAAGCGCTCGCTGCGACTCTCGGTCGTCTCGCCGTTGATAAAGTTGCTGACCCGATATGTCATAAATCCTCCGTGATGGTTAATCCGTCTCTCCCTGCGCCGTCTCGCGCGAGCCGGGCACAGGGAGATGGCGCCCAAATCAGGGGCGCCATGCAATGCAATGCAATGCAATGCAAGGTGAAAAGGGGTTACGCCTGCGTCTGCAACACGTCCTGCAGCAGGGTGAAGAGATCGTCGATCTGGCTGCGCTCCATGATGAGGGGCGGCGACAGGGCTATGATGTCGCCGGTGACGCGGACAAGCGCCCCCTTCTCGAAGCAGCGCACAAACACCTCGTAGGCACGCTTGCCCGGCGCATCCGGCAGGGATTCGAGCTCTATGCCCGCCACCAGGCCGTAGTTGCGCACGTCCTTCACATGCTTGCAGCCCTTGAGGGAATGGGCCGCCTCCTCCCAATAGCCCGCCAGATCGGCGGCGCGGGTGAGCAGATTCTCGTTGCGATAGATCTCGAGGGTCGCCAGCGCGGCGGCGGCGGCCACCGGGTGACCCGAGTAGGTGTAGCCGTGGAACAGCTCGATGGCACCCTTGCCGGCGGCCATCATGTCGTCATAGATGCCGTTGCTCACCAGCACGGCCCCCATGGGAATGGCGCCGTTGGTGAGCCCCTTGGCGCAGGTGATCATGTCGGGCATGACATCGAACTCCTGGGCGGCGAAGGGGGATCCGAGGCGGCCAAAGCCGGTGATCACCTCGTCGAAGATCAGCAGGATGCCGTGTTTGGTGCAGATCTCCCGCAGCCGTTTGAGATAGCCCTTGGGTGGCATGATGACACCGGTACTGCCGGCGATGGGTTCGACGATGACGGCCGCTATGTTGCTGGCATCGTGCAGGAAGACGATCTTCTCCAGCTCATCGGCCAGGGTCAGATCTTCGTCTGGCAAGCCCCTGGTGAAGGCATGCTTGGCGATGTTGAGGGTGTGGGGCAGATGATCCACCCCGGTCAGCAGGGAGCCGAACCACTTGCGGTTGCCGGGAATGCCGCCAACCGAGATGCCGCCGAAACCGACCCCGTGATAGCCGCGCTCGCGGCCAATCAGCCGGGTGCGGGTGCCTTGCCCCCGCGCCCGCTGCCAGGCCAGCGCAATCTTGAGCGCCGTGTCCACGGCTTCCGAGCCCGAGTTGGTATAGAAGACATGACCGAGCCCCTTGGGGGCAATCTCCACCAGCCGGTTGGCCAGCTCGAACGGCAGGGGGTGCCCCATCTGGAATGTCGGCGCGAAATCGAGGTGGGAGATCTGCTGGGAGACCGCCTCGGCAATCTCGCGGCGACCATGGCCCGCGTTGCAACACCAGAGCCCGGCTGTGCCATCCAGTATCTTGCGGCCATCCTCTGAGTGATAATACATCCCCTCTGCCGACTTCAGGATGCGCGGCGCCGCCTTGAATTGCTGGTTGGCGGTGAACGGCATCCAGAAGGCGGACATGTCGGAGGGCGTATTGATGTCGCTGATCGGTTTCATGGTCACCTCATCCTTAAGGTGTTTAGTAACTATCGGCTAATGCCTATTAAATTAAACACCTAAATTCCTAAAAAGGGGCTCATTATCGCCCCATCTGGTACCACCCCTAGCTGATACATGAGCAGGGTGGTATAAGATATTTAACACAATTTTAATAATAGTAAACAGTCAAGGAGTGTCTATTGATGGATATAGGTCACCGCCTCAAGGCGGTTCGCACCAAAGCGGCCCTCTCCCAGCGCGAGCTGGCCAAACGCTCCGGTGTGACCAACGGTTTTATCTCCCAGATCGAGAAAAATCAGGTGAGCCCCTCGGTCTCCTCACTGCGCAAGGTGCTGGAAGGTATCCCCATGTCCCTGGCCAGCTTCTTCACCGAAGAGACCGAGATGGGCACAGAGGTGATCTTCCGCGCCAGCGACATGCCGGATCTCGGTACCCATCCCATCAGCTACCGGTTGGTGGGTCACAGCCGCGCCAACCGCGCCATCGGCATGATGCAGGAGATTCTGCCGCCGGGTGCCGACACGGGTGACGACATGCTGAGCCACGAGGGAGAAGAGTGCGGCATCATCATCCGGGGCACGGTCGAGGTGACCATAGGCGAGCAGATCCACCAGCTGGCGGCGGGTGATGGCTACTACTTCGACAGCCGCACCCCACACCGTTTTCGCAACGTGGGCGAGCAGGAGTGCGTGCTGATCTCCGCCAACACCCCGGCCAGTTTCTAAGGCCATTCAACGACGTTTACGCCGATCGCTGGCGCCTTGCTCCGGCCGGTTTCTCGCTCATGGCGAGTGACCAGGATGGCTGCCATTGCCGGGGATAAAGGGGCAAGTGTTTAATGAATTGTTACAGAATGGATTTACAAGCGGCAAGATGTTTAGCATATTGATACGCGGAGACCAATTCTTTGCCGGTTCAAGGAGTGAACATGAGTGACCTGACCCTGGCCCAGTGGCAACACAAGGCCGCCCATCTGACCCTGCCCTCGCAAGCCTTCATCGACGGCAGCTACCGGGACGCCATCAATGGCGCCACCTTCGACTGCATCAACCCGGCCAATGGCCAGCTGCTGACCAAGGTGGCCGCCTGCGATGCCGCCGATGCCGAGCTGGCGGTGCAAGCCGCCCGCGCCGCCTTCAGTGACAAACGCTGGAGCGGGCTGGCCCCGAAACAGCGCAAGCTGATCATGCAGCGCTTCGCCGATCTGATGCGCCTCAACCAGGTGGAGCTGGCCCTGCTGGAGTCGCTGGACATGGGCAAGCCCATCGGCGATGCCATGGGCTATGACGCCCCCGCCGCCGCCAACTGCATCGCCTGGAACGCCGAGGCCATCGACAAGATCTACGATCAGGTCGCCCCGGTGGAAGAGTCCGCGCTGGCGCTGGTGACCCGCGAGGCCCTCGGCGTGGTTGCCGCTATCGTGCCCTGGAACTTCCCGCTGGTGATGGCCTGCTGGAAGCTGGGTCCGGCGCTGGCCACCGGCAACTCGGTCATCCTCAAGCCCTCCGAGAAATCCCCCCTCACCGCCCTGCGCATCGCCGGGATCGCGAAAGAGGCGGGCATTCCGGATGGCGTGTTCAACGTGCTGCCCGGCTTTGGCCATACCGTGGGCGAGGCACTGGCCATGCACATGGACGTGGATTGCATCACCTTCACCGGCTCCACCAAGATTGGCAAGCATCTGGTGGAGTGCTCCGGCAAGTCCAACCTCAAGCGCGCCTTTATGGAGTGCGGCGGCAAGAGCCCCAACATCATACTGGCAGATGCGCCGGATCTGGACGCCG
The DNA here is from genome assembly GCF_054052465.1 of Aeromonas enterica. Lineage (NCBI taxonomy): Bacteria > Pseudomonadati > Pseudomonadota > Gammaproteobacteria > Aeromonadales > Aeromonadaceae > Aeromonas > Aeromonas enterica. Next base: position 95,281 of record NZ_JBSTYL010000014.1, read on the forward strand.
CAGCCAAAAGTGCTGCCGGTGCCATCTTCTACAACCAGGGCGAGGTGTGTACCGCCGCCTCTCGCCTCTTGGTACAAAACAGCATCAAGCCGCAGTTCATGGAGCGGCTGCTGGCCCATGCCCGCGAGTGGATCTCCGCCAACCCGCTCGAACCCGCCACCCGCATTGGCGCCATGGTCGATAGCGTCCAGATGGAGCAGGTGCTGCGCTATATCGAGATTGGCAAACAGGAAGGGGCCAAGCTGCTGCTGGGGGGAAAACGCACTCATACCGAGAGCGGCGGCTTCTACATCGAGCCCACCATCTTCGACGAGGTGACGCCCGAGATGCGCATCTTCCGCGAAGAGATCTTCGGCCCGGTGCTGGCAGTGACCGTTTTTGACACGCTTGAAGAGGCCATCGCGCTCGGCAACGACACGGACTATGGACTGGCCGCGGCGCTCTGGACATCGGATCTCAACAAGGCGATCAAGGGCTCCCGCGCCCTGCGCGCCGGCACCGTGTTCGTCAACAACTGGGATGGCGGCGACATGACGATGCCGTTTGGCGGCTTCAAACAGTCCGGTAACGGCCGCGACAAGTCGCTGCACGCTCTGGAGAAGTATACAGAGCTGAAAAGCACCTGGATCCAGCTCGAATAGCATCATAAATGACGCTCATCTATCGAATTGGGGGAGAAATCCCCCTTTTTCATTTTTACCCTTTCATCGCCCGCCTCAATCGATATAATCATCAAATAGACAAGCCCTTAAATATAAAGATAAAAATGTTATTTTTTCTGGGAAGTGTACTGTTTTTGGTGATAGGGCTGCCGCTGCTGTTCTACATGCTGGGGCAGGGCGAAGCCTATGTGACCTGGGGTCCATGGATTTCAGCCATCGCACTCATGCTGTGGTTGCTGGTGGACGTCGAGAAGATCCGTCGCGGCGGGGGCCGCTGAGCAGAGAAACCTGTCGTTAAAATCCGCTGATCATCATTTATTCACTTTTTTCCCTTCAAAAGGATCGCTACACTGATTTTTTGCGATGTTTTCCAGCATCCAACTCCCCAGTGAAGGTTATCCGCATGCAGCAACAAGCTCAGCGTCAGGGCATCATCTATGCTTTGTGCGCCTATACCCTTTGGGGCCTCGCCCCCATCTATTTCAAAACCATCTCGGCCGTACCGGCCGCCGAAATCCTGACCCATCGCATGATCTGGTCCTGCGTCCTGCTGATGGTGCTGACCCTGATCGGTCGCCAGTGGCACAAGGTGCAGGCCGTATTGCGCCAACCAAAAGTGCTGCTCACCCTGGCCTTTACCTCCATCACGGTCGGCGGCAACTGGCTGCTGTTCATCTGGGCCATCAACAACGGCCACATGCTGGATGCCAGTCTTGGTTACTACATCAACCCGCTGTTCAACGTGCTGCTCGGCATGCTGTTCCTGAGCGAGCAGTTGCGCCGTCTGCAGTGGTGGGCCGTGGGACTGGCGGTGCTCGGTGTCGCCGTCCAGCTCATCGCCTTCGGTTCCCTGCCCTGGATCGCCCTGGTGCTGGCCTCCAGCTTTGCCATCTATGGCCTCATCCGCAAGAAGCTGGCCCTCGATGCCCTCACCGGCCTGCTGATCGAGACCCTGATCATGCTGCCGCCGGCCGCCATCTACCTGTGGGGATTTGCCGACAGCCCCACCAGCCATCTCACTGAAAATAACTGGCACCTCAACCTGCTGCTGATCGCCGCCGGTGCCGTCACCACGGCGCCCCTGCTCTGCTTCACCGCCGCCGCCACCCGGCTCAAGCTCTCTACCCTGGGTTTCTTCCAGTACATAGGCCCCAGCCTGATGTTCATCCTGGCGGTCACGCTCTACGGGGAAGCGCTGGCACTGGACAAGCTGATCACCTTCGGCTGCATCTGGAGTGCGCTTGTGCTGTTCAGTCTGGACGGGCTGCGCAGCGGCAAACGACACAGGGCTGCCAGTCAGGGCTGACGGCATGGCGCGCCGACACTGCAATAATCTACAAGCCAATGTTCGGGTTTCAGGTTATCAATAGCCGATGAGCGCTCCCCAATCCCGCATCCACTACTGGCAATCCCGGCTGCTGCCGGGGGTTGAACTCTCCCACTCCCACCACAGGGAGTTCAGCTATGGCCGCCACGTTCACCTGGACTATCACATCGGTCTGGTGCAGCAGGGCGGCCAGAAATTCATCCACAAGGGCAGCAGCCACAATCTGGTGCGCGGCGAGCTCTCCACCGTCAACCCGGACGAGATGCACGACGGCCTCAGCCTGCTGCCGGAAGGGTATGAGGTGCGGGTGTTCGCCATCGCCCCCGAGCAGCTGGCACGCTGGTTGCCGGACAGTCCCGAGCCCTTCTTCGACAAGGGCTTGCAGAGCCGCCCCGACCTCTATCAGGGCTTTGCCCGGCTGCACATGTATCTGGACACCCCCCAGGCGGACGGCCTGCTGGCGGAGAGCCAGCTGCTGGGTCTGCTCGGCGAGCTGCTGCACATAGCGCCGGAGCGCCACGCCCTAGCGGATCCCCAGCTCAGATACCTGCGCGACTATCTGCTGGCCCGGCTGGATGAGCGCCACAGCCTGGAGGATCTGGCCGCCCTGTTCGGGCTGGATCGCTTCGCCTTCCTGCGCCAGTTCAAGAAGAAGACCGGCATGACCCCCTACGCCTGGCTCAAGCGGTTGCGACTGGAGCAGGGCAAGCGCCTGCTCGGCAGCGGCCTGCCGGTGAGCGAGGTGGCGCTGACGGTCGGCTTCTTCGATCAGAGCCACTTCCACCACGGTTTCCGGCAGGCCTTCGGGCTCACCCCCGCCGATTACCGCCAGCAGATGCAAACCTTCACCAGCCCGGCTAGCCAGGGGCCATGACACGCCAGCCCGGCCGATAATCATCAACAGATGCAATCTTTTACAATCACACCCCTGCCCTGATCCCCCATGCTGTCACCTCATACCGTCATCGAGGTTTTGCCCATGTTCACCAGCCTGTTTCTGACCATAGGTCTCATCCACCTGATCGCCCTGGCGAGCCCGGGGCCGGACTTCGCGCTGATCCTGCGTACCAGCCTGCACAGACCCACGGCCCTGGGGGCGGCGCTCGGCATAGCACTGGCCATCTTGCTGCACGCCACCCTCAGTCTGACCGGCATCAGCCTGCTGATCGCCGAACACCCCTGGCTCTTCATGGCGGTAAAAATGGTCGGCGCCCTCTATCTGGGTTGGCTCGGCTGGGGAGCGCTCAAGGCCGCCTGGCACAGCTCGGCAACACTGGCGCTCAAAGCGGGCGGTGAGCAGCAAGGCTGGCACAAGGGGATATGGAGCGGGCTTGCCACCAATCTGCTCAATCCCAAGGCACTGCTGTTCTTCATGGGACTGCTGGCGGCCATGGTGACGCCGCAGGTGGACGGCCTGACGCGCGGCCTGCTGGTGCTGGAGCTGTTCCTGCTCTCTCTGGTCTGGTTCGGCGTGCTGGCCTGGAGCCTCTCCACCCCGCGGGCCCAACGCCTGCTTGGCCAGATCCAGCGCCCGCTCAATCTGGTCACGGGTCTGCTGTTCGGCGCCGTCAGCCTCTCCATCCTGACCGGCATGGCCGGCGAGGCCTATGCCCTGGTCCCGCACTGATCTCCTCCCGCCCCATGAAAAAGAGGGATGGCCTGAGCCATCCCTCTTTGCGTTCACACGGATAAAGACCCGCATGGCAGTCCGGTTCACACCGGGCACCACTGACGGTGGTGCTTGATGACCAGCCTTATCCCGTCAGAACCACTGACCGTGACGCTTGATGTAGATGGTCTTGATCGCCTGGGTCAGCCCCATGTAGGCCAGCATGGTGATCACCAGCCACATGAAGTACTTGGGCGCTTCCAATGTGATGAAGCCGAAGTGCTCCGCCAGCGGCGAGAACGGCAGGTAGCAGCCGATGGCGATGGCGATGGAGGTCGACAACAGCACCGGCAGGGTGGCCGTACTCTGCAGGAAGGGGATCTTGCGGGTCCGCAGCATGTGCACCACCAGGGTCTGGGAGACCAGCCCCTCGATGAACCAGCCCGAGTTCATGATGGCCTGACCGTTGACCAGCGGATCCATGCTGCCGTTGGCGGTGGCATACAGGGCGCCGGCACCGAACACGAACCACATCAGGCAGAAGGTGCTGATGTCGAACACGGAGGAGGTCGGGCCCAGCCACAGCATGAAGCGCTTGATGTTGCTGGCTTCCCACTTGCGCGGACGCTTGAGGAACTCGGGATCCATCTTGTCCCAGGGCAGCAGCATCTGGGAGACGTCATACACCAGGTTCTGGATCAGCATCTGCATCGCCAGCATGGGCGCCCAGGGCAGCCAGGCGGAGGCGACCAGCACCGAGAAGACGTTGCCGAAGTTGGAACTGGCGGTCATGTTGAGGTACTTGAGGATGTTGCCGAAGGTCTCGCGTCCCTTGACCACCCCCTCTTCCAGCACCATCAGGCTCTTCTCCAGCAAGATGATGTCGGCCGTCTCCTTGGCGATGTCGGCACCGCTATCCACCGAGATCCCCACATCCGCATCCCGCAGCGCTGGAGCGTCGTTGATGCCGTCACCGAGGAAACCGACCGTGTTGCCGTTGGCCTGCAACGCCTTTACCACCCGCGACTTCTGCAGCGGGGTGAGCTTGGCGAAGATGGTGGTGTGCTTGACGACTGTGCACAGGGCCACGTCGTCCATCACCTCTATGTCCTTGCCGAGCAGCGGCACCCCCGGATTCAGCCCCACATCGCGACACACCTTGCTGGTGATGATGGGGTTGTCACCGGTCAGCACCTTGACCGCCACGCCGTAGTCATTCAGCGCACGGATGGCCGGGGCGGCCGAATCCTTGGGCGGATCGAAGAAGGTGAGGAAGCCGCGCACCACCAGCTTGACCTCGTCACTGGTGCGGTAGCTCTGCTTGCACTCGGCGGCCGGGATATCGCGGGTCGCCACTATCAGCACCCGATAACCGTCGGCGTTGTACTCCTCGCTCTGGCGCAGCAGGGCACGGCGCTCACTCTCATCCAGCTCGCGGATCTGCTTGCCGTCGTCGATATGGCTGGAGACGGAGAGCATCTCCTCGACCGCCCCCTTGGAGACCATCAGCTGCTGGCCACTCTCATCCTGCACTATCACCGACAGGCGGCGGCGCACGAAGTCGAACGGCAGCTCATCCACCTTGCTGTAGCCAGCCGGCTTGCAGCCCGCCCCCAGCGCATCGGCGTGCTCGATCACGGCTATGTCCATCAGGTTCTTCATGCCGCTCTGGTGATGGCTGTTGAGCCAGGCCAGCTGCAGGATCCTGTCGTCCCGGCTGCCGCGCACGTCGTAGTGGTGTTCCAGGATGATCTTGTCCTGGGTCAGAGTGCCGGTCTTGTCGGTGCAGAGCACGTCCATGGCACCAAAGTTCTGCACCGAGTTGAGCCGCTTGACCACCACCTTGCGCTTGGCCATGGCCACGGCGCCCCGCGCCAGGTTGGCGGAAACTATCATGGGCAGCATCTCCGGGGTCAGCCCCACCGCCACCGCCAGCGCGAAGGTGAGCGCCGACATCCAGTCACCGCTGCTGACGCCGCTCAACATGAAGACTACAGGCACCATCACCAGCATGAAGCGGATCAGCAGCCGGGTGACGCTGTTCACGCCGCGATCGAAGCTGGTTTCGATGCGCTTGTGGCTCACCACGTTGCGGGCCAGCGAGCCGAAGTAGGTGTCGCTGCCGGTCGCCACCACCACCGCCTTGGCGGTGCCACTCACCACGTTGGTGCCCATGAAGCAGATGTTGGGCAGGTCGAGCAAGCCCATCTCCCCCGTGCTGCTGCCGTCCGCCGATTTCTCGGCCACGGCCCCCAGGGTGTCGTACTTCTCCACCGGCAGGGCCTCGCCGGTCAGCACGGCCTGACTGATGAAGAGATCGCGGGATTCGATCAGCTTGATGTCGGCCGGGATCATGTCCCCCGCCTGCAGGTGCACTATGTCGCCGGCCACCAGCTCGACCATCGCCACCTCCTTGCGCAGGGGCGTGGCCCCCGGCGAAGGGCGACGCTGTACGGTGGCGGTGTTGCGCACCAGCGACTTGAGGGTTTCGGCCGCCTTGGCCGAGCGGTACTCCTGCCAGAAGCGGAGCAGGCCGCTCAGGCTGACCATGACGCCGAGGATGATCACCTTGACCCAATCCTCGTCACCCGGCTCGGCCATCAGCACGTCCATCACGTAGCTGACCAGTCCGAGCACGATCAGCACCATCACGAAGGGGTTCTTGAACGCCTGCATCAGCTGGATCAGCGGATGGGGCGGCTTGTCGTGGGTCACCTCGTTGGGGCCGAACTGGACCAGACGGTTGGCCGCCTCGGTCGAGGTCAGGCCGTCGATATTGCCGCGCACGGCGGTGAGGGTGTATTCGAGGGACTTGTCGGCCTCGTCGAGCACCCGGGAGGAGAGCTTCTCATTAGCACGACCAGGGGAAACGAATCCCTGCTGCTTGTGTCGGCTGGCGGTATGTTGTTGCTTCATAACTCTTTATCCTGATTTTCGCTTGCAGCAAGGCCCTGTCGCGGGCCAGGCCAGGCGTCAGTTCTGATGTGAGACAGGCAATGGGCCCCCGGTTGGTGCAGGCGCGGCATGACGCCGCCAGACGGCATGTCTGTCGGGCTCGCGTGCCAGCAGGTAGGGGGCTATCAGGGATCAGGACTCCGCATCCTGTTACCCGCAGGGGGATCAGGCGTGGGGAGGTGTGGACCCCGAGGGTCGAGGCTTGGGCTCTTCGGTCATACGATATCCTCCGAGTGGGGTGAAGAGAGGGCCGGACGCGGGCATGACCCGCGAGTCTGCATTATCGGCGGACGAGTCAGGTGATCCCGCAACCAAGGCGGCATACACCTATAAAGGAAATAGGGATAATGACAGTTTGAAATAACTTGATGCTGGGCAGAAAATAATATCAGCAATGCCGGGCGGGTGAAGATAACGGAGAAAGCCGCGCCCCATGAAAATATTAAGGCGCAACCTTTGCCACGACCGAAATATATTGAGCAATCACGTCAATTATTTTATTTCGCAACCTGTCCTATCGAAAACGGATCTGTTTTCAATATGGTATTTTCCATCTTGTTATTTTACGCTCGATCACTTCCCGGCCACGTTACGGATGCACGGTTCCGACGCTGTGGCGGCCCTGACGGGCAGCACCCGGGGCGCATGATGAAGCGTTCAATTGCAGGGGTCGCGAGGCGGCATGGCTCGCAGGTGAGCGGAACAATCCAGATTTACAACGACAATCCCTGATGAAGGCCGGGATTTAGCGGTTGTGAGAGTCGAAGGTGACTCATATAGATGCTGCACTCTGAGCGATCAGAGTGAGGGGGAAGACAGGATATCAACCTCAGCTCTGGCAAGCCCACATCGCGATTTGCAATCGGCTACAACTGTCGCTTTCCATAATATCCTTCCATCTGTTGATAACACGCCGAGATTCTACCCAAAAGCATTCTATGGCGCAAAATTTAAATTCATCTTTTTCAATTTAATTAGTTTCACACTCGTTACACCATTATTTTCAGCCCCTGAAATAGATCCATACTCATTTCGCCAGGGGCCCTTGCCAGGAATTGATCTGGATGGGGTTTTGCTTTCATTTTCCGCCACAGGCGCGGATCCGCACTGGAATCGGACTCAATGTGGGAATAGGATGCACGGCTTCCACTCACTCATGACGTACAGGAAACAACAACATGAATCGAAAATGGTCGCTCCCCATCGTGGCACTCGCGGGGGGAGCGTTACTCTGGCTCGGCAACACCTTTGGTATGAAATGGGCCCTGATGGCCCTGATCGGATTCGGCTTCGGCTTCACCCTCTCCTTCAGCCGCTTCGGCATCGTGTTCGGTTGGCGCGAAATGCTGACCAAGCGCAACAGCTACTATGTGCGGGTTCACCTGCTCACCATCGCCATCGAAATCCTGCTGTTCACCTGCTTCCTCTCCTTTAGTCACGCCCTGTTTGGCGATGCCATGGTGGGCAACGTGATGGCCATCGGCATTCCCTTCATCGTCGGCGCCTTCCTGTTCGGCATCGGCATGCAGCTGGCGGGCGTCTGCGCCACCGGCACCCTCTACTGCTGCGGCGAGGGGCAACCCCGCTTCTGGCTGGTGCTGCTCTGCTACGGCATAGGCACCCTGATCAGCAACCAGTTCCGCCCCATGCTGGATGCCACCTTCTCCAGCCATGTGGTGCTGGCCAAGGATCTGACCGGCAATATCTGGAGCGGCATGCTGCTCAACCTGGCGCTGGTCGCCGTGCTGTTCATGCTGTTTCGCAAGAGCGAACTCAAGCGCACCGGCGAGCTCAAACCCCTCTTCAGCGGCGGCAATCTGTTCTGGCGCGACGGCCGCTTCACCGTACTGACCGGCGGCATCATCATAGCTCTGCTCAACTCCAGCGTCGTCGCCCTGCACGGCTCGGCCTGGACCATCACGGGCGCCGTCTATGACATGGCGCTGCGCGGCGCCTCCCTGTTCGGCCTGTTCGAGGGCAACCCCAAGCTGGCCCAGCCGCTGTTCATCAATCCCATGGTCGGCATGTTCTGGCTGGGGATCCTGGGGGCCATGCTGGCGCGCTGTATCAGCGGCGGCGGCACCTTCGCCCCGATGCGGCTCGGCAACAGCCTGGCATCCATCCTCGGCGGCCTGCTGATGGGGATGGGCGCCATGTACAGCGCCTGCAACCTCGGCGGCTTCTTCGACGGCACCGCCTCCGGCAGCCTGCACGGCTGGGTCTGGATGCTGATGGCCCTCGCCGGCAGCCTGATCGGCATCCGCCTGCGCCCGCTGTTCAAGCTCTGAACCGCGAGCCATCGATAATAACAACGGGGGCCAAGCCCCCGTTGTTATATTGACAAGCACCCCGTTCCGGGCTCTCGGCTGAGGGTGTCAGGCCGAGGCCTCGATCCGCTGGCGTTGCAGCCGCACCTGAGGGTTCGCAAAGTTCAGGTGATAGACCGAGCGACCGGCATGCAGGGTCACCTCGGCGGCGCGAGTGGCTGTAAAGGCAGGCGAACGTTCGGCCAGCAGCGCCAGCCCCTGCACGAAGAACTGCAGCATGGAAAGCCCCATGCCGTGCTCCATGCTGCGAATGAACTCACCATCAACACTCGACTCGTCGAACAAGATCAGCTCGACATTGAAGCCCCGTGCCAGCATAGCTCGCGCCATGGCCAGTTTGGCCTCGGTGGGAGCGATGGGATCATGGATGGCGTGCACCATCAAACAGAAAGTCTGCGTCCCCCCCTGTGCCGCCATCTGATCGAGCTGAGAGGCACTGAAGGAACGGATGATGAAGGCATCCACATCGAATTCGTGCGGGTGCCCGGCCACCATCCGCCAGGGGGAATCCACGCACAGCGCCAGCTCCACCCCGCCTTGCAGACTGCACTGGTACTCCACCGCGCCGATGTCCCGTCCCACCACATAAGCCAGATTGGGCTCGGCCCAGGAGGAGTTGTCAAACAGACCGCGGGCATAGCCTGGGCGAAACTTGTTAACCAGCTGCGCCAGGTAGCCGCCGTAGGAGGAGCCAACCAGTATCAGGTTGTCGCGATTGCCGCCGTAACGGAGCATCGCATCTTCGATGGCATTGAGGATATCGAGGGCAGCCATCACCCCGAAGTTCTGGTAGGCCCCATCGGGTGGCACCAATACCCCCTGAAAGCGCAACGGTGCAGCTGGCTGCAAACCATCCAGCGCATGCAGCAGCGCGGTGTCGGGCGTATTGGCCGGCAACCCCAGCAGGGCGAGTGCACGCTCACGCTCCTCTGGCACCAAGGAGATGGCGGCCCCCACCGCCGGGCGCGAACGCATGCAGAAATAGTCGACGCACAGCGCTGCCATGCCGTGCTGCGTGGCGACCCTATCGCAAAATACTTCGCTATAAGCACCCAGATCGCCACCAAATCCAGGTATATAGACCACCAGGCCGCTGCCGGCCTGCTCGGCACAGTGGATCCGGTAGCGCACCTGGCGATCGCCGCATAGCCCCAACTCGACATCGGGATGACCGGCAACGCTGTGTTCGTAATAGGACATGATGTCGACCTTGTTGGAAGGTGATGCAGCACACATCGCCTCGACCATTCCAGTCGGGATCCTGGCTATCACGGCGCCATTCCCCGAAAGAACGGAGCATGCTGCATTGCCGGCGTCAATGGAATCTTATTTTTCCTGGCTGCGTCTAAATTCACTGCGAGCGTCTCGATACCACGCTTACGCAAGACACGAGCGGGCCTCATCCCGCCAGGACGCCCCTTTTACCTCAGCCCAGCGCCCTGATCAGCAGCAGAATCGCGAAGCCGGTGAACATCACGGCCGACAGCCGGTTGATCCCCCTGGCGAAGCGCTCGCCATATCCCTGCAAGCCCACCCAGCGAAACACCAGGCAGTAACCGCCGTGCACCACCAGCACCACGGCGCTGAAGGTCAGCGCCAGCAGCATGCACTGGCCCAGCGCCCCCTGACGAAAGTCGATGAACTGGGGAAACAGGCTGGTGAAGAAGATGATTGCCTTGGGGTTGAGCAGGCTGATGAGCGCCCCCTTGGCGAAACTGCGGCCGCAATCCCGATCGGTGGAGGCACCCACAACCGGGCTGACTGCGCGCTGACGCCAGGAGTTGAGCCCCAGATAGAGCAGATAGAGCGCACCGCCCAGGGTGAGGATCTGCTGGCCCGCAGCCAGCCAGCGGGTGAACCAGAGCACCGCCAGCGAGGCCAGGCTCGCCACCAGCAGGATGCCCACCGCCACCCCGCAAAAGCCGGCGATGGCGTGGCGGGTGCCCCGGGTCAGGGTGTTGCCTATGGTGTAGATCACCGCCGGGCCGGGACTGAGTACAGTCCCCACTGCAAGCAGCAGGTAGAGGGCATAATATTCGAGGCTCATCACAGGGTATTCCATCGTCGGTCAAGTGCCGCCCAGTATATTGACAGCCTCTTCGCCAGCCAGACATAGTGGCGCTCGGCTTTATAAACCAGGAGTTTAGAGTGGATCGTCTGACCGCCATCGAGATCTTCGTCGAGGTCGCCCGCGCGGGCAGCTTCAGTGCCGTGGCGGAGCGATTCGAGATGACGCCGGCCATGATCGGCAAATACATCAAATGGCTGGAGACCAGGGTCGGCTCCCGTCTGCTCAATCGCAACACCCGCTGCCAGAGCCTGACCGAGGCGGGCCAGGAATACCTCGCCGGCTGCCAGAACCTGTTGCAACACTACCGGGAGCTGGAGCAGAACACCCGGGCCAATACCGACCAAGAGGCGGGCAAGATCCGCATCAATGCTCCCGTCACCTTCGGCAGCTACCGGCTGACGCCGCTGCTGTGCCGCTTCATGGAGCGTTACCCACAGATCCGCATCGAACTGGATCTGTCGGATCGGTTGGTGGACGTCATCGGCGACGGCTTCGATCTCATCTTCCGGGTCGGTCAGCCCAAGGACGCCGGCTACATCGCCCGGCCGCTGGCCAGCTCCGATTCGGTGTTCTGCGCGTCCCCGCACTACCTGCAACACCACGATACTCCCCTCACGCTGGCGGATCTGGCCCGTCACCGCTGCCTGGGTTTCAGCCCCTGGCTCGGCCAGTCGAGCCTGGCCGAGGCCTTTCCCCTCGAACATCTGCACCTGTGGGACAGCCAGTTCATCAGCAACCATGGCTGCGCCCTCAAGGTGGCGGCCCTGAATCATGCGGGCATAGTGCTGCAACCCAGGGCCCTGCTGAGCCAGGAGCTGGCCAGCGGCGCCCTGCTGGAGATACTGCCGGATGCCCTGCCCGCCCCACGCCCGGTCAACCTGCTCTACCCAGCCAGGGAGCCCATGCCGCTGCGCCTGCGGCTGTTGATCGACTACCTGAGCGAACAGCGCCACCAGCTGTAGGGGGCACGGCTATTCGCCGCGCTGTTTCACCCGGCGCAAATAGACATAGCCCTCCCCCGGGCTGCCCCAGCGCTGATGGGCCTCGTTGTCGTAGGCCCGGTCCAGCAATCTGACGCTGTCGGGGCCGATCCAGAGGTACTGCACCAGGGTGCTGGCGCCGCCGAAATTGGTGGAGCAACTGCCGACCTTGCTGTGGCCCGCGTACTCCCCCGAGGGTTGGCGGGTCAGCCAGATCTCGCAGCCCTGACGCAGGGATAGCTGTTGCGGGGTGAGGGAGTCCAGCAGACTGGGGTCGCGCCAGGCGCCGGCGAAGTCGACGGCTCTGGGCATGGTCAGTTCGGCCATCAGGATGCGGCCATCGGGGACGGGAGAGAAACGGTAGATACGCTGGCGAAACGGGCGCACCGCCCGCTCGGTCAGGAACTGCTCGGCATAGACCCAGCGAAAGCCCTTGTAACCGGGCCAAATCTCTACCAGCCGCAGCTCGGCGCTGGTGAAACGGGTGTCATAACTGGCCTGCTCCCGGCTGGAGAACTCGCCGGTGAACCAGGAGAGCAGCGGTTCCATGCTGACCTGAGTCGTCGCCCTGGCCGCTGACGAGCCGGTCGGGATGGCGACAAAGGGGGCGGGCGCCGCCCATACCAGACTGGTGCAGAGCAGCCCGCACAGGGCCGCCATCAGCGTGACCATCGAATCCTTCCGAATCATTTTCATGGCGGCGATTATATGAGCGAATGGCCGCAATAACCGCAACCTTGATCAAATCCTTTCCGATCCATCGAAAAATCACAGAGTTAGCAAAAGGAAATGACGGCGGCGCCGGGTTCCGTGGCCCCGTCAGTTACCGGCACAGGGGGTAGATCAGCTCACCCACCCCGTGGCAAGCAAAGCCCCCTCCCCGATAACTTGGATAACGGCTGAACGGGCAACGGCTTCCCCTTGTGGGCGCTCTTTGAATCGGTTATTTCTCTTGCAACGCCTTGCGCATTGGATGCCAGGGCCATGCATATCAGGAGCAGAGATGAAGAGAGCCGTAATCGCAGGCATGGTGGCAATCCTGTTGGGTGGCTGCGCGGTGAAAAATCAGGTCTCGCAAGGGTTGCAGGCGATCCCGCTGGCGGCCTTCCAACCGAGCGAAAGCAACCCCCACCAGCGCGTCTACAAGGAGCCAGGGGTCGACCTTCACCAGTACCATCAAGTGCTGCTCGACCCGCTGCAGTTTATCCGCCAGGAGAATGGCCAGTGGTATCTGCTGACCACCAGTGAACAGAGCCAGATTGGCCGCTACTACCACGACAAGTTCCAGCGCGAGCTGATCAGCCACGGCGTCAAGATCGCCACCGCCCCCGGTCCCGGCGTGATGCGGGTGCAGGCTGCCATCACCAACTTCGACCTGACCCGGCCAGACCCCAAACTGCGGGATCTGCTGCCCGCCAAGATCGCCATCAACATCACCCGCGAAGTGATCGGCAAGGAGCCCTACCTGCTCAAGGTGGGCAGCATGGCCCAACTGCTCGACTCCCAGAGTGGCAAGCTGCTGGTGCGAGTGATGGATGCGCGCGAGAGCCCGGATACCACTCACAAGGATTCGCCCATCACAGTCGACGAGATGGAGAAGATGATCGACCAGTGGGCCGCCAGCCGCGCCAAACAGCTGGCCGACAATATCGGCAAATAAGGTCGGCCAATCAGTGCCGACCCAGTCAGAGAGGGGAGCCAGCGGCCCCCCTCTTTTTTGTCCGCATCGCTGCTGGTGGCATGGCCGCACAGCCCTTGCCGGATGGGGGATCGACCCGCTGGCGAGTCCGATGTTTCGCCATCAGCTACGGATCGGGCGGCCGATTTCTGCTTTTCTCCCCCGTATTGCGGCAGGTAGGATGGCCCTTCCCGTGACCCCATCCTCATAGCAAAAGGAACTACTATGACCCGTCACCCCAGCATCAAACACTGGCGCGAGTTGCAAGAACCGGAGCCGGGATGTTACCCCGGCAGTCAAGAGCGGATGTCCCTCGGCAGCGCACTGGGCAGGCACTTTGGCTTTAGCCGCATCGGCATCCACCACGAGCTGGTCGAACCCGGCCACCGCACCAGCCGGCCCCACGCCGAAAAGACCGAGGACGAGTTCGTTCATGTGCTGGAAGGGACACCGGATGTGTGGCTTGATGGCGTGATCTATCGGTTGCAGCCGGGCGACTCGGTCGGTTTCAAGGCCGGTGACGGGCTGGCCCACACCTTTATCAACAACACGGATGAACCGGTGCGGCTGCTCTGCGTGGGGGACAGGGATCGCGCCGACAACCGCATCCACTACGCCCTGCACCCCGAGTACAACCGCCAGATCGGCAAGCGCCACTGGGACGACGTGCCCGCCCGCGACATGGGCGGTCACGATGGCCTGTCCGACCGGCTGCGCGAGCGCAACGGCCCGTTCTGATCGCCCCTCACAGCATAAGGAGTCACGATGAATCGCCACCCCAGCATCAAACACTGGAGCGAACTGCAAGAGCAGGAACCGCGTTACTACTCCGGCAGTCAGGAGCCGCTTTCGCGCGGCTGCGCCCTCGGCAAGCATTTTGGCTTTAGCCGCATCGGCATTCACCACGAGATCGTCGAACCTGGCCACCGTACCAGCTGGCCCCACGCCGAAAAGACCGAGGACGAGTTTGTTCATGTGCTGGAAGGAACGCCGGATGTCTGGCTCGATGGGGTGCTCCATCGGCTGCAACCGGGCGACTCGGTGGGCTTCAACGCGGGCGACGGGCTGGCCCACGCCTTTATCAACAACACCGACGAGCCGGTGCGGCTGCTCTGCATCGGTGACACCGATCGGGAGGACAACCGCATCCACTACGCAGTGCACCCCGAGCGCAACCAGTTTCTGGGCAAGCTGCACTGGGACGATGTACCCGCCCGCGAGCTGGGGGAGCACGACGGCCTGCCCGACCAGCTGCGCGGAAGTAACGGCCCCTTCTGATCCGGCAGTCATGCCGGAATGGCCACGCGCTGGCGACTATCCTTGATGCGGATCTCAACCAGGAGGCGTTGAACATGACGACGGGAACAGTACGACTGCACAGGGTGCTCAAGGCGCCGCCGATGCGGGTCTATCGGGCTTTTATCGAAGCGGATGCGCTGGCCAAATGGCTACCGCCGTACGGCTTCACCTGCCGGGTGGAACAACTGGAGGCCAGCGTCGGCGGCCACTTCAGGATGGCGTTTACCAACTTCGGCACAGGTCACAGCCACGCCTTCGGTGGCGAATACCTCGAACTGGAGCCGGGCAAACGTATCCGCTACACCGACAGCTTCGACGACCCCAACCTGCCGGGGGAGATGCACGTG
The DNA here is from genome assembly GCF_054052465.1 of Aeromonas enterica. Classification (NCBI taxonomy): domain Bacteria; kingdom Pseudomonadati; phylum Pseudomonadota; class Gammaproteobacteria; order Aeromonadales; family Aeromonadaceae; genus Aeromonas; species Aeromonas enterica. Next base: position 110,536 of record NZ_JBSTYL010000014.1, read on the forward strand.
ACCATCAGCCTGACCGGAGTGCTCTGCGGTACCGAACTTGCCATCGAGCAGGCCGGGATCCCCGAGGTCATACCGGTGGAGATGTGCTATCTCGGCTGGCAGGAGTCCCTGACCCAGCTGGCCGCCCTGGTCGAACCCGAGATCCCGGGGGAGTAGCCCACCGGCCTTGACGGGCTGCGCACATCAGCCAGCCCAAAGAAAAAGAGCCTGCCACATGGCAGGCTCTTTTCATTCAGGCAGCCTTGAGGCTTATTGCAGATTCAATCCGCCCAGATAGTCCCGCTTGCCGAGATCGACCCCGGCCTGACGCAGCAGCGCATAGGCCATGCTCAGGTGAAAATAGAAGTTCGGGATACCGTATTCGTGGACGCAGGCATGACCATCCATGCTCTTGCCACCGGCCCAGTAGGGGAAATACTGGCCGCTCGCAAACTGGCTGAAGTCGGCATCCAGCCTGCTCTGCAAAAAGGCGATGGTCTTCCCGATATGGGCCTGCAGATCCGCCATTGTCTTGGGGTCGTCACCCATAGCCGGCAACTCGCTGTGGCTGGCGGTGGCGACCACGGCACGAGCGCTGTCACAGCAGATCAGCACCTGCTTGGAGAAGGGCAGCATGTCGACAATGAGACGTTCATTGAAGAAGTTCTCCACATTGAACTGCTTCGCCTCGGCGTGGGCGGCGGCCTTGGTCAGACAATGGTCGAGATTGGTCAGCATCTTGATAAACTGGGCAGCAATATCACGGTTCATTGTACGTTCTCGGTTGGTTGAAGGCTGTTAAACGAGTGGTCCCACTATAGCGCATCCCCCCGCAGTATCACCCCTGTCCCACAACCACCGCGACAAGGTATGGCTATCAACAAAACGGTAGGGTGCAATAAGCGCAGCGCTTCGGTTATCCACCGTCTTGGTGCTCATGACCGAAGGGCTAAAGCGGGCAACCACTGCCGTGATGGCGGATCAGACACAGCGCTGGCTTTTGCCGGGACACCCACCTTTTTACCCCTATCCGGCAAAGATTTGGTCTTGATACAACACAAGGGTTGCGACAAGTGGCACCGTTTCGGAAGCAGGCATCAGAGTGGCTGGCGCCCCTGACTCTGCTTACTTAAATTTCGACAAGATTTTTGGCATAAATGAAAAAACGATGAACATTCCTATCCCCCAGACACCCCATAAAACGTAGTATGAGACAGACACTATGATAGGGTAATTACTCTCAATCACTCCCCACAAACCTAGTATTTCAGCAGAAGGAGTTGGAACAATACCTGCTAGTTGATTTGGCACTGTGGACTCAAGTGTTTTCACACTCCAGCCTAAGGCGGACGGAAGGTAATATATCGCCATATAGATACCCCATATGGCCAAGCTCCAGATTACAGAGCCCAGCAACTGCAATATAATAAAGCTCTTTTTTACACTCATACTCCCTCCATTTCACCCGATTAAACATAACCATTGCCTACTGAGTTACATCAACGCTTTTGTGCATTCGTTACACCAGCATACCGAGTGGAGGGTAAACCTTATAGTTATGTCCAATGTCAAGTTTTTTACAATCACAGCCTAAAGTGAACGCGTCATGAATAAACAGTTCCATATCTGTTCACATTGACATTTTCATGACGCAACACATCACTTTTATTACGGTATGAATAAGGATAACGCCTTGCCATAAATACTGTTTTGTCACATCCAACTACAAAGTATCACAGTCTGTCACACCATTATCATTGACCTTGGAGCATAGCCAAAGGTTTAGCTTCCCCTATGAGCTACCATTTTTAATATAAAGGAGATGATATTATATGAAGAAGACTCTATTTATATCTGTGTGCCTGATATGGGGTACTACTTGGCTCGCAATGGCAATAGCTGGCCAGTCAATACCTTCCTTGACAGCAACGGGGTTGCGCTTCATGGTAATGTCTCCATTGTTAATGCTGATTGCACTAAAAGATAATATACCTCTGCTATTTCCTGTGCGGGAGTCACATTATATGCTGGCAATAGCTGTTTTCTATTTTGCCATTCCATTCTGGTTCATGTTAGAAGGAGAGAAGTATATATCATCTGGTTTAGCTGCCATTATATTCAGTTACATGCCCATCACAATTATGCTGCTATCGTACTTTGTCACCACGCAACACTTCAGCTTACGCCAAGTCCTGGCTCTACTAATGACGCTGTTTAGTTTGGCCAGCATTATCTCGATAGAATCAGGTATATCAGGCAGCAACTATCTCCTTGGCATTATTTTGCTGACTAGTGCGGTGCTATTACACGGTGGTATATACATATTGAAACAGCAAAAACTTGGGCACATTCATGTCCTGACTTTTAGCGCGATTCCCAGCGGAATTGCATCCATTTTACTACTAGTTGCCGGTATGACGATGGAGAAAATAGAGCTGGCCGATATTCAGCTAACTTCTTGGCTCGCTGTTCTGTATCTCGGCAGTATCGCTGGAGTAGGAGGTATTGTGGCCTATTTCAAACTTAACGCCCTGGTCACTCCCTTCAAGGCTTCACTTTGCTTTCTCATCTTTCCGGTGATTGCCGTTGCACTGGAGGCGGTGGTCACGGGGCGCACTATCTC
>NZ_JBSTYL010000015.1:0-111458 GCF_054052465.1 Aeromonas enterica
CCAAGGTACGCAGGCCGCAGAGCAACGGCTTTATCGAACGACTGCATCGAACCTTGCTGGATGAACACTTCCGTATCAAGGGGAGAACGACCTGGTATGAGTCGGTAGAGCAGATGCAGATAGACCTGGATAGCTACCTGGAACACTACAACACCCAGCGGCCACATCAGGGCAGGATGATGGAGGGACAGACCCCCTACAGCATGTTCAAGAAGGGTCTGAAATTGATACCGAAGGAAGTGCGCACTAAAGTAGCGTAAACAAGACACCGGTTTGAGGCCGGTGTCAGGTGATAACTAGATCTGTACATACAGACACAACATGGGTGAATTATACCCGCAAAGTTAGCGCATAAATTACTGTAGATCTTGAGTGAGTGATGGCGTTCCAAATGCCTCTAAAGATGCACCGCTGGCATTAAAATAATCATCCCAGAAGCGCTCCAATAATTGAACGGTTTTACCAGAGCGGTAGCCCATTTTGCTGCTGCTTGGAACTAAACCGGCACCGGCAACGTACACACGCACGTCTTGCAAGCTGGCTTGTAGATTGGCGGCAGTCACCTTTTCCATTTCTTTAGATGGGTCAATCTGACGGATCTGATTATTTTTATAGAAACTGGTGTAATCTGAATTCTCCAGCATATCAGAAACGATAAACATGACTTTCTCTGCTGACGCACTATGTTTCCACGCGTCCCCTATCTGTTTCAGGCTAAAGACGATTTCGCTCTTATTGATGTCTTTAGTGACATCGCCAAAGCTACTGCCCATATGTTTGGCAATTTGAACCTTGAAGAACTGCTGCTGCTTAGCCAAACACTGGTCGAGCTTTTTCAGCGAATTAGTGCCAATGTCCTCGCGAACGGCCTGTTCCGGGCTGGACTGTAACTCACCCGCGAACTCCATCCCAAGATGAGAGTCAGGCAAAAAAGCCGAGAAGCGGAACTGCTTAACCTTGTCACCCTGTTGCACAAAACGCAACACATGCGCTAACGCCTCACGCTTCTGCGCATCAGGCAAGGGAGTGGTCTCATCGACAACAATGATGAAATCGCGCCCCTGGAACTCCGGTTTGTTAGCGGTGAGCCCAGCATATTGGTAGCAGTCCGGAATATCATTCCGCTCTTTGGCATGACTGACCACCGGCAATAATAGTGCGCTGAGCGCCCATGCTATTAATGATTTTTTGATCATGCGGAAACCTCTGCGGCCTTTTGGCGCATGCGCAAGAGACGCTGACTACGGCGCAGTGCATCGAGTTCCAGGCAAAAATCGGCGGCCAGAGTGACCAAATCATCATCATCCAGCTTACACAGATCCAAATCTGCCAGCTCAGCAGGGAGCTGGAATTGAGTCGTCGGGGCTGCGGCTACTGTTGCCACGCCAACCGCTGTTGGCGTCGGTGCGACCATGGGTGTGGCTGGTACGGTGGTAGTGGCAACGGCTGGCGTTGTTTCCCTCTGAGAAGAGGTCTGCGTGTTGTCAGTGGAACGATGCTTATGCCGCGCCAAGAACGCAAAGAAGGTACGTTTTGCCAGACCACCTTTGAGAGCGCTCTGCTCTTCAACAGAGGTCACAGCGCGATGACTCAGACGCTCTTGGAGTTGTTGCAGATAGTTCTCGGCATCAGCGGAAATCAATTCACGTTTGAGCTTCAACCACTCATTCAGCTCAGAAGCACTATTGAAGTCCTTGGTATAACAACGAGCCTTTTTCGATTCTTTACCAATCAAGCTAAACGCATAGCCAAAATAGATACCCACTACTTGGATCATCACGTAGATCACAGACAGGATGATGAATGTCACCTTGCTGGCAGAGGTACGCGCAACGGTGACCTCATCCTTTGCCTTCACGTCAGCCTGGTGATTTACTTCGGCCAACTCCTCAGGCAGTTCGATACCATCACTGCTCTGAGTCGCGCTGGTGGCAGCCTTGGCTAACGCAACCTTACCGGCATTTTCCATGGCAGCAAACGGATCACTGTCACTGCTCTGCTCAGTTTCAAAGATCTGACCTTGGTTGACGCTTTCAGTGGTATCCGCCTCCAGTGTATAACTACGCACCAGATAAGCACCGACCGCGAGGCTAATAATGTAAGCAATCGTAATGATGGTCACTTTATAGCTGGTCGTGACAGTCGCATTAGCCGGAACACGGTTCAGAAGCTGGATATATTTCGCGCTGTCGTTGTCGCCATAAGTTTGATCAATGCTGATATTTTTCTCGGGCTGCAAATTTTGGCGCGTGGCGGCTTGATCGTTGCCCCACCATTCCCGGATTTTCTTGATCAGTTCATTTTTGTGCCATTCCTTACCGGTGAGTTCAGTCAAGAATACGGCCGCAATCGACAACAGGAAGGCAACGAACCATGCCAGCATGGTTTGTTCATTCGACGAGGCATTTTTCGCCATAAAGGGGGCAAGGACATACGCGAAGCCAACGGCTTCGAGCAAGATAAGCCCGATGATCAGCCCCCACAGCAATATCCCTTTTTCAGAACGCCCCAACTCCTCCGATTTATTCAGATAATCATCACATTTTTGATAATAATCTGGGCTCTTGTTGAAGGAGTTATAGCGACGGTAAAAATCGCCGCACAACTGTGTTTCGATTGGGTACCACTCATCATCCCCTAATTTATGCGTGGAGCGGCCAGCGCGAGCGATGCCCCCCAGCAACGGGAACGACCATCCCATACGCATGAAGAAGTAGCGAACCTCATCCCACCAATGCCTGACGGCTAACACGAAAACCATAAATGAAAGTGCCAGGGATATGGCTTGCCAATACAACATAAAGAACAACTTCACCGATTCCATCTCAAAACTCCATGTATTTAAATGCTGGTATTGCGTGGGGAATAGCCGACAACATAATTACTGTTCGCTTTTCCATAATGCAGTGACCCTTGCTGCGCTTGGGTACCGCCATAAGGAAGCAATATGTCCATGCACTGAACGGGCGCTGCTTTATCGTCGATAAATAGGCGCATCAAGATATTATCTTGCCCTTTATAGGTGGTGGCGACAGTTTGGTACTTGCCAGAGATGTTACGCTGGCCTTTATCGTAGTTTTTGGTAATAGCAACTTGGGGTTGTTGTGCCAGTTGACCATCATCCTTCAATACGGCTACCGGATTGACATACACCACATGGCCATTCACTTTTGCCGCCCAGACCTTACCGTTCATTCCCGGCAGATAGTCAGACGTCTTGTGCGCCACCACGGTTTTCCCAGCCAGATTTTTGACCTGGCCGATGACACGGGGCGCATCTTGAGAACAACTGGCCAGCGGAGCTTCGTTGGCTACCGCGGAACTAATCAAACCGAAACCGCTGCTATAGTCCGGTTTGAACGAGGAGGACAACTCCCACAGTCCATTGTCCGGTTTCCCACCAAAATCGATCTGCGAACCGGTGCTCTTAGTCGATGACTTTCTACTCTTACTAGCAGTTGCCTTGCTTTGCGTCGTACTAGCAGACGATCTCTTCGCCGTCGTTTGGGCTGCGTTACTGGCGGTAGTTGTCGTCTTCTTCGCTGTCGCCTTCTGCGACACGGAAGTGCCCGTTGCCGCGGTCGCGGCCGTGTCACGGTTAACCCCGTGCTGGATATAACGCGGGTTTTGCTCCTCAGCCGCGATGCGCTTGGCTAGTACTGCATCATCCTGCAATTCAACCAACTCAACACGGCGGTTAGCAGCACGACCCAAATCCGTGTCATTACTCGCCACAGGACGGCCTTCACCGGCACCTTGGTAATAAAGACTTTCGGACGGAATACCCTTCTTGGCCAAGATCTGCACGACTTTCTTGGCGCGTTCCTCTGACAACTGCTGATTAAATTCGGCAGTACCGGTACTATCGGTATGACCAATAACCAGCAGTGGTGCTTTCTGATTGTCGTTTTTGGTGCGACCTTGGGAGAAAATAACTGCGAGTTTTTCCAGCTGACGCTGGCCCACCGCTGTCAGATCTGCACTGCCTACATTAAACATGGCTTCATCGGCGACTTGGGCCACCATGCCAACGGACTGCTGCTGCGTCTTGGCGGTAGCCGCAGCTTCTTGGGCTTTCTGCTGCTCTTGTTGCGCATAGACATGCTCAATTTGGATGCGCATGTTTTCTTCTTGAGCCAGGCGGTGCAGCTCCTTCTCGTGCTCATCCCAAGCATAACCGGCTACACAACCGGCAGCCAACCCAATGGCCGCGCCCTGCAAGGCCCCTTTTTCCCCACCCAGCAAGGCACCAATCCCTGCCCCCAGCACTGAACCACCAATGCAACCCATTGTGGTGCGGCCGACGGTATCTCCGGCACTGTTGACGGTCGCACAACCAGCAAGTGTGGTTGTAATAAGGGTAACAAGCACCGTCGTCCTGAACGGAAACGCTGCATTGGATGATCGAGACAGCATACGCACTCCACTGTTGTTATTTAGTTAATTCTCATGTGACTACGTTTTACCTAATCTAGCGCCCAAAGTTTATCGCTTGCAATGAGACACAACCACTACTTTTGTCATAAAAAACAGGGATATATCAAGTATCCACACGAAATAAGCGACTTGTTTTTGGCCAACCAAAAAAAGCAACTCCCTGCATGGTCATAGACTCGTTAAAAACCACTGGATTTGATGGAGGGAATGTAAAATTGTCAAGCATCGCAGGAAGATGCTTCACGTAGGGGCAAAACATCTGATGAAATGTCCGTCCACGGCTTCCGACAGAGGCCGTCGTTGACGACAATATCGCCCAGTGGCCACCGGCGACTCATCCGCAGTCCTGAACCGCCTGAAATTGACTTCATCCAAGCACCTTATGGATACCATCTCCATATCCATATCCAGACACGCGGACTGCACATGACGGCTGCCGGTCGGGCGGTTACCCGACGACTGAATCACCATCAATGATCTAGACACTTCCCAGCCATCGTAGTAGCGGGTCTAGGTGTTCAGTCCCAGAGAGTCATGGTGCATTATTGGACTCTTATCAGGAGGATGCACTTTGGCAGCAGGTCTTCATGGCTCAGCCCGCACAACACCGAGAATTCGAGCCGAGCTCCAAGCGTCGAAAGAGTCGAAAGAGTCGAAAGAGTCGTCACGCAAGCTTGCCGCTCGATACGGATTGAACGTCAAGACAGTCGCTAAATGGCGCTCTCGAACCACCACCATTGACAAGCCGATGGGGCCGACCAACCCCAGATGTGCTCATCTGTCAAAGGAGGAAATGGTCGTGGAGTTTAGGCGACGAACCCTTCTGCCTCTGGACGACTTGTTGGGGCATTTGCGCGAAGCCCTCCCACAACTAACTCGCAGTGCCCTTCATCGCTGTCTTATACGACATGGCATTAGCAAGCGACCCAATCAGCAACAGAACAAAAACCAACGTGGACAGTTTGAACCGACAGAAATGGGTTACTTACATATCGACAGTTGCGAGTTACGTCTGGAGGAAGGCAAGCAACACATGTTTTTGGCCATTGATCGTGTTACCAAATTTACCCACGTGGCGTTCTTTGATGTGCCGACCAAGCAAAATGGAGCTGCATTTCTTGAGGAAGTTGTGGAGGTCTACCCATACACCATTCATACCGTCCTCACAGACAACGGTATTGCCTTCACAGAGCAGGCAAGATACAGGAATGGCCCAACCAACCGTCTCGTTGGGCACGTCTTTGATCGGGTCTGCCGTCAACATGGCATAAAGCACAAACTGACCAAGCCATATCATCCATGGACCAATGGGCAGGCCGAACGAATGAACCGGACGGTGAAAGACGCCACAATAAAGTCATTTCATTATCCAGACTTTGATGCATTGAAGGCCCATGTGCGGGCCTTTATCACTGCTTACAACTTCGCGAAGCATCTAAAAGCCCTGAGATGGAGAACCCCGTTTAAAACTATCTGCGATGCCTGGATTAAAACACCGGATCGTTTCAAACTTCAACCGCACCACCTCATTCCGGGACCATACACCTAGAACTCTGCCGGGCTCAGCAGATCATGGCAATGTAGTGGTGAGCGCTATAACCAGCCTGTGTATCTCCGGCGGATACGCTGGACGAGGTTTCCGTGGACCACTGACCAGAATTGAATAAGAGGCCTTTATGGCACATCTCTTTTACCGTAGCCTCCCTATTTGAGGCCGGTAAACGGGGTTTTGCAGTTAATGCCAAAGTCAATTGTTGTTGAGGATCCCCAACTGATTCATGCCGTGGCCGTAACCAAAGCATCGAGCCCAGAGCACGGGAGCAAGAATGCCGCACTCCTGCTCTGCTGGTTCGGCCCAGCATGAAGCCCGCCTAACTGGCGCAACTACGGATGAGGGATTATCTCTCCCCTAGACTGTATTCTTAAAGTGATGAAGATATAATCTCACATCTTCTCAACAGCCTAAGACTTATGCAGTGTCCCGTCGCTATCAGTTGACCGATGCACAATGGGGGCTCATCGAGCCCCTGTTTCCACATCACCGCATAAGCGGACGCCCTACTCGCGAGCCACGCCAGGTGCTCGATGGCATTCTCTGGATACTCCACACCGGCGCACCTTGGCGAGATCTGCCAGAACGTTTCGGCCCATGGAGTTCGGTCTACAACACCTTTCGACGTTGGCAGAGTACAGGCCGCATCGATGCAATCCTTGAAGCGCTGCAACTGCATCTCAATGAAGAAGGGCTTATCGACTTCGACCTGTGGTGCCTTGATGGCTCCAATGTCAGGGCATCCAAAGATGCTGCCGGAACGCGTAAAAAAGGCTATGTCCCAATTACAAGGATCCCAACCGTTTCAGGCAGGTTTGCTGACGCCACTGCACTCGCTTGGCAAACCAGGCGGTGGTGAGGTTGCGGGTGATCTTGGGGCTCTTCAGGGAGATACCCGGCAGCACCGCGCGGGGTTGTCGCTTGCCGGCCTGCTTGTCGGCCAGGGTAAAGACCCTGTGGTAGAGATCGCTCTGGGCAAATTCGGCGGTATCCCCCAGGTTCAGGCTCTGGTGGATGGCCTGCTTGCTCATGCTGAGGCGGCCGGCGATGGCATGAACCGCGAGCTCTGTCTTGCCCGGCAGATCTGAGTCGTAGCGAATGAGATCCCCATCCAGTGCCAGCGACTTGCCGCTCACGCGGCTGACCGCCGCCTGGAATGCGGCGTTGCGACTGGCATACCAGCCGGCGTTGAAGTCGGCGTAACGGTAGAGGTGATCCGGATACTGGGCCGGGTAGTTGAGCAGATGGCGGGTGCCGAACCAGATGCCGCCGCGGCGGCTAAAGACTTCGTGGCGGATGGAATCCTTGACAGGATAAGGGTAGCCACGGGCGTTGGCCTCGGCGAAGGCGATGCTGACCTGCATGGGACCACCGGTATGCACCGGGTTCATGTTGCCAAACAGGGTCTTGCCCATGGGCACCTCCCCTATCATGTCCTCGAAGATTTCGCTCATCTCCCGCTCGGTGCGAAGCGCATCGATGCGCTCGGCATAGCTCTTGCCGGTGGGGGAATCGATGCTGAGCGCCGTGCGCACCACGAACTCGGGGATCAGCAGCTTGCTGGCACGGGTGTTGATCTCCTTCCAGGCGATCTTGCCAAGCCCAGGCACCACGGGATCGGCCTGAAAGGTGGACTCCTGCTCCGCCACCGCCAGCACTGAACAGACGTTCTCGTCGGTGACGGCCAGCTCCTGTCTGGCGAGGGCGGTGACGATATCCTGGGCCCAGCCGTTGCGATCCACGGTACGGGCCGGCAACAGCCGCACTATGCGCGACTGCATGCTGGCCGGGGCTCTGGGGATCTGGGCCTTGGGCAGGGGGGCGGGTTTGGTGATGGCCGGCCCCGTGATGGCCGCACTGCCAGGTTGGCGGGTATCGCCCTGGCTGGCCGGTTCGCTGGCACAGGCAGCCAGCAGCAAGGCGGCCAGCAGAGGCGCGACATGATGACGATAACGAATGAGATGATGCATGAAAGCTTCCCGATGGATGAGGCGCCGCGGGCTTGAGCAGACAAGCCCGGCCCCGGCAGCCAGGGCATTGTAGAGGATTGATCGGGGGATCAGAAGGCATGAGCATGGCCAGCCCGCAAGCATCCGCCGCTGACACGACAAGGCCCCCGCCGGTTGGACGGGGGCCTTGCAGATGTATCGGGTCATGGCCAGGGGCAAAGACAGTGCCCGGCAGATGAGCTGGGGGCGGATCAGGCCGTTTGGCGCAGGGCCTGGATCTGGGCGGCGCCATTGATCACCGCCTGCAAGGAGGCGTTGACCACGTCGCGGCCGATGGCGACCCCGCACATGCGCTGGCCATCGACGCTCAGCAGCACATAGGCGGCGGCGCGGGACTCGGTGCCCGCGCTGAGGGCATGTTCCGAGTAGTCGAGCACGTCTATGTGCATGCCGGTCTGGCGCTCCCAGCCGTTGACCAGCGCCGTGATGGCCCCCTCCCCCTCGCCCCGCAATTGCAGCGAGCCATCTGGGGTCTGCAGCTCGAGGTGCAGGCTCTCCTGGCCGTCGTGACCGAGCTGGAAGCGGCCGATGCGATAGCCGTGCACCGGCTCGAGGTAGTGCTGCTCGAACAGGGCGCGGATCTGCGCCGGGTTTATCTCGCTGCTGCTCGCCTCGGCTTGGGCCTGGACCCGACGGCTGAAGTCGATCTGCAGCCAGCGCGGCAGTTGCAGGCCAAGATCGCGCTCCAGCAGATAGGTGACGCCCCCCTTGCCGGACTGGCTGTTGATGCGGATCACCGCCTCGTAGCTGCGGCCCAGATCAGCAGGATCGATGGGCAGGTAAGCCACATCCCAATAGGCGTCGGGCTTCTCGGCCGCCAGGGACTTGCGAATGGCATCCTGATGGCTGCCGGAAAACGCCGTGTAGACCAGCTCGCCGGCATAGGGGTGGCGCGGGTGCAGGGCTATCTGGGTGCAGGCGCCCACGGTCGCGACGATGGCATCCATGTCCGACAAGTCCAGCTCTGGGTCTATGCCCTGGCTGTAGAGGTTCATGGCCATGGTGACTATGTCCATGTTGCCGGTGCGCTCGCCGTTGCCAAGCAAAGTGCCCTCGATGCGATCGGCGCCCGCCAGCACCGCCAGCTCGGCGGCAGCCACACCACAGCCTCTGTCGTTGTGGGTGTGGATGGAGATGCTCACCTCGGGGCGCGCCTTGAGGTGGCGGCAGAACCACTCCACCTGATCCGCAAACACGTTGGGGGTGCTCACCTCAACCGTGGCCGGCAGGTTCAGGATCATGGGGCGGGCGGCGGGGCGCCACTCGTCGATCACGGCGTCACACACCTCCACTGCGAACTCCACCTCTGTGCTGCTGAAGCTCTCGGGGGAATATTGGAAACTCCACTCTGTGCCCGGGTTCCTTGCCGCATGCTCGCGTACCCAGCGCGCCCCCTGTACGGCGATAGCCTTGACCCCCTCCTTCCCTGAGTTGAACACATAGTTGCGCTGGGTCGGGTTGACCGAGTTGTAGACGTGAACGATGGCGCGCTTGGCCCCCTTGAGGGATTCAAAGGTGCGGATGATGAGATCTTCGCGGGCCTGCACCAGCACCTGAATGGTGACGTCATCGGGAATGAGATTGCGCTCGATCAGCTCACGCACGAAGTCAAAATCGGGCTGGGAGGCGGCCGGGAAGCCCACCTCGATATGCTTGAAGCCGACATGGAGCATCAGCGCCCACATCTGCAGCTTCTGGGCCACCGTCATGGGTTCGACCAGCGCCTGATTGCCGTCGCGCAAGTCCACGGCGCACCAGAGCGGCGCCCGCGTCATCACCCGGTTGGGCCATTGACGGTCCGCCAGTGCAATAACGGGGGCGGGGCGGTATTTGCGATGATCGAAGCTCATATTCAGATTCCCTTGGCTGATGTCCTTGAGGTGCGGCGCCGTTGCGGGCTATGAGGGTGAGCAACGACGCGACTGGGCAGGCAAGCAGACGGGGTAAGGAGGGGGAAGCAGGCTGGCGCGGTAACGCTGGCCCTGACGGTTGCGCGGGTGGTAACCCCACAACCGGTTTCCTGTGGCCCCTCTGGGTAAAAGGGGACGGCCTTCGCTGCCGGATAAGAAACTGGCCCTGATCCTCGCACCCTGCTGTTGCGGGCGCAGACGACCTTATGTGATGAGAAACCAGTATAGAGAGGCGGCTCGGGTGAGTGATTGCAAAGATTGCGAACAAAAGCCACAAAGTCGCAATCATTGTCAACTTTACGCCACCAAAAGGGATTATATCGCCCTACATTGACCCTATTCCCTCTCCCCTGCACACCTCACTCCCATGACAGAGGCTGGCCGGATCCGCCAAAAAACAGAAACCCCGCCATCGCTGGCGGGGTTTTTCAGGGTTCGCAAGTGTTGTGCAAAGAAGGAGATAAAGACTCCCCTGCCCTTATTGCGCAATGCTTAGCGGTTTTTCACCTTCTGGTGCAGCTCCTGCACCGAGTTGACGTTGGCGGTGGCATCCATGCTGATGGCCATGCAGGTGGCAAACGCCTCATTCATGGTGGTGGTATAAGCCACCTTGTGCTGCAAGGCGGCGCGGCGCAGCTGTTTGGAGTCCTGGATCGCCACTCGCCCTTCGGCCGTGTTGACGATATAGGTGTACTCGCCGTTCTTGATGCGGTCGAGAATGTGCGGACGCCCTTCGTGCACCTTGTTGACCAGGCGCGGATTGATGCTCGCTTCACCCAGCGCCACTGCGGTGCCGTGAGTGGCATCCAGCTCGTAGCCCAGCTCCAGCAGCTTGGCGGCCAAATCCACCACCAGCGCCTTGTCGCTGTGACGCACAGACAAGAGCGCGCGACCCTCTTTCGGCACCGCATGGCTGGCACCCAGCTGGGCCTTGGCATAGGCCTCGGCAAAGCTGCTGCCTACCCCCATCACCTCGCCAGTGGAGCGCATCTCCGGCCCCAGCAGCGGATCCACGCCCGGGAACTTGGCGAAGGGCAGCACCACCTCTTTCACCGAGTAGTAAGGCGGGATGATTTCGGTGGTAAAGCCCTGATCTTTCAGGCTCTGGCCGGCCATGACGCGGGCGGCAATCTTGGCAAGCGGCGCACCGGTCGCCTTGGAGACGAAGGGCACGGTACGGGCGGCACGCGGGTTCACTTCGATGAGGTAGATGTCATCGCCCTTGACCGCAAACTGCACGTTCATCAGGCCGACCACACCGAGTTCCAGTGCCAATTTCCGCACCTGCTCGCGGATCTCGTCCTGAATTTTCTTGGACAAGGTATAAGGTGGCAGGGAGCAGCCGGAGTCACCGGAGTGGATACCGGCCTGCTCGATATGCTCCATGATGCCGCCGATGACCACATCGGTGCCGTCGCAGATGGCATCCACGTCCAGCTCGGTAGCGTCATCGAGGAAGCGGTCCAGCAGCACCGGCGATTCGTTGGAAACGCTCACCGCCTCGGCGAAGTAGCGACGCAGGTCGGTCTCGTCATAGACGATCTCCATGGCGCGGCCACCCAGCACGTAGGAGGGGCGCACCACCAGCGGGTAGGTGATCCGCTCGGCGGTCAGCACTGCCTGCTCCAACGCGGTGACTGTGCCGTTTTCCGGCTGCTTGAGGCCGAGGCGCTCGACCGCGGACTGGAAGCGCTCGCGGTCTTCGGCGCGGTCGATGGCATCCGGGCTGGTGCCGATGACCGGCACGCCGTTCGCTTCCAATGCCCGTGCAAGCTTGAGCGGGGTCTGGCCGCCGTACTGCACGATCACACCCTTGGGCTTCTCGATGCGCACGATTTCCAGCACGTCTTCCAGGGTCACCGGCTCGAAGTAGAGGCGGTCGGAGGTGTCGTAATCGGTGGAGACGGTTTCCGGGTTGCAGTTGACCATGATGGTCTCGTAACCGTCTTCGCGCAGGGCCAGCGCCGCGTGTACGCAGCAGTAGTCAAACTCGATGCCCTGACCGATACGGTTCGGGCCGCCGCCGATAATCATGATCTTGTCACGATTGGTCGGGTTGGCCTCGCACTCTTCGTCATAGCTCGAATACATGTAGGCGGTGTTGGTGGCGAACTCGGCCGCGCAGGTATCGACCCGCTTGTAGATTGGGAAGATGTTGTGGCGGGCACGCAACTTGCGCACCTCGCCCTCGGCCACGCCGAGGATCTTGGCCAGGCGGGCGTCGGCGAAGCCCTTGCGCTTCAAGGCACGCAGGAAGTCGGCATCGAGACCGGCCATGCCGCGCTCTTTCACCTGCTCTTCCAGCTTGATGAGATCTTCTATCTGCACCAGGAACCAAGGGTCAATCTTGGTCAGCTTGAAGATGCCGTCCATGGAGAGACCGGCGCGAAACGCATCGGCTATGTACCAGATCCGGTCGCAGCCAGCATCCTGCAGCTCGTGGCGGATGCGGGTCAGGGAGTCAGGGGCATTGAGGTCAACCATGGGGTCGAAGCCGGTCTTGCCGGTCTCGAGGCTGCGCAGCGCCTTGTGCAGGGACTCCTGGAAGTTGCGGCCAATCGCCATCACTTCACCGACCGATTTCATCTGGGTGGTGAGACGGTCGTTGGCACCGGCAAATTTTTCGAAGTTGAAGCGCGGCACCTTGGTGACCACGTAGTCGATGGCCGGCTCGAAGGAGGCCGGAGTACGACCGCCTGTGATGTCGTTCATCAGCTCGTCCAGGGTGTAACCGATGGCGAGCTTGGCGGCGATCTTGGCGATGGGGAAACCGGTCGCCTTGGAGGCCAGCGCGGAGGAGCGGGACACCCGCGGGTTCATTTCGATGATGACCATGCGGCCATCTTTCGGGTTGATGCCGAACTGGACGTTGGAGCCACCGGTTTCGACCCCGATCTCGCGCAGTATCGCCATGGAGGCGTTGCGCATGATCTGGAACTCCTTGTCGGTCAGCGTCTGGGCTGGCGCGACCGTGATGGAGTCACCCGTGTGTATGCCCATGGGGTCGAAGTTTTCGATGGTGCAGACGATGATGCAGTTGTCGTTGCGATCCCGCACCACTTCCATCTCGTACTCTTTCCAGCCGATGAGCGACTCATCGATGAGCAGCTCCTTGGTCGGCGACAAGTCCAGACCGCGCTCGCAGATCTCGACGAACTCTTCGGTGTTGTAGGCGATGCCGCCGCCCGAGCCGCCCATGGTAAAGGAGGGACGAATGATGCAGGGGAAGCCGACCATCTGCTGCACGCCCCAGGCCTCTTCCATGTTGTGGGCGATACCGGCGCGCGGGCACTCCAGACCGATGCTCTTCATGGCGATGTCGAAGCGGCGGCGATCTTCGGCCTTGTCGATGGCGTCGGCGGTGGCACCTATCATCTCCACACCGAACTCGGCCAGCACGCCGTGTTTTTCCAGATCCAGCGCACAGTTCAGCGCAGTCTGGCCGCCCATGGTGGGCAGCACCGCATCCGGGCGCTCCTTCTTGATGATCTCGCGCACCACTTCCCAGGTGATGGGCTCTATGTAGGTGGCATCCGCCATCTCGGGGTCCGTCATTATGGTGGCCGGGTTGGAGTTCACCAGGATGACGCGGTATCCCTCCTCGCGCAGGGCCTTGCAGGCCTGGGCGCCGGAGTAGTCAAATTCGCAGGCCTGACCGATGACGATGGGGCCGGCGCCGAGGATCAGGATGCTCTGTAGGTCGTTACGTTTTGGCATGGCTTCTCTTTTCCTCTTAAGCGCGATACTGCTTGATCAATTCAATAAAGTGGTCGAACAGACCGGCACAGTCGTGCGGGCCCGGGCTCGCCTCGGGGTGACCCTGGAAGCTGAAGGCCGGACGGTCGGTGCGGTGGATGCCTTGCAAGGAGCCGTCAAACAGGGAGACGTGGGTGGCGCGCAGGCAAGCCGGCAGGTTGTGCTCATCGACCGCGAAACCGTGGTTCTGGGCGGTGATCATGACGGTATTGTCATCGAGACTCTTCACCGGGTGGTTGGCACCGTGGTGGCCGAACTTCATCTTCATCGTCTTGGCACCCGAGGCCAGACCCAGCAGCTGGTGACCCAGGCAGATACCGAACACAGGGGTGTTGGTATTGAGGAAGGCCTTGATGGCCTCGATGGCGTAGTCGCAGGGCTCGGGGTCACCCGGGCCGTTGGAGAGGAAGATGCCATCGGGATTCATCGCCAGTACCTCGGCGGCCGGGGTCTTGGCCGGCACCACCGTCAGGCGGCAGCCACGATCCACCAGCATGCGCAGAATGTTGCGCTTGACGCCAAAGTCGTAGGCCACCACGTGGTATTTGAGTTCATCTGCCGCCGGGGTGACATGCCCCTTGCCGAGCTGCCAGCTCCCTTCGGTCCAGGCGTAGGGCTGCTCAACCGTCACTTCCTTGGCCAAGTCCATCCCCTTGAGACCGGGGAAGGCGCGCGCCTGCTCGAGGGCATATGCCTCATCGACTTGCTTGCCCGCCACCTCTTTGCCGGCATAAATGCAGCCAGCCTGGGCGCCTTTCTCGCGCAGGATGCGGGTCAGTTTGCGGGTGTCGATGTCGGCGATGCCAACGATGTTGTGAGACTTGAGGTAATCGGAGAGGGATTGCTGATTGCGGAAATTGGAGGCAAGTATCGGAAGGTCCCGGATGATCAATCCCTGCGCGTGGATTTGACTGGACTCTTCATCTTCGCTGTTGGTGCCGGTGTTGCCTATATGGGGGTAAGTGAGGGTGACTATCTGACGGGAATAAGAGGGATCGGTGAGAATTTCCTGATAGCCCGTCATCGACGTATTGAAAACCACTTCACCAACGGAACATCCCTCGGCGCCTATCGACACGCCTTTGAACACAGTTCCATCTTCCAGCACTAGCAATGCAGTGTGATTCAAGACAACCTCCAGTTATTTAGCTTTAAATTCAGCAATTTACCTGGGTGTTGCGGGTCCGGACGCTGTTTGAAACAGGGCTCAAACCCGGCAGATTTCTGGCAAATTGGGCGCATTCTACTTAAAAACGATCGCATTTCAACGTCTTTTCTCGTTTTAAATGCATCTAAATTCAATAAACAAGCAACATTACCCATTATCTATGCACTTGATCGCTTTGCAACCCCCGCTATCAAAAGAAAAGCCAAAACCCGATGCAAAAGGAAGCTAACATGCCATTCAACGCACAAAAATCAATTTTTAATTCTTAAAAAACAATACATTAAAAACCATTAAAAAAACTCACCAAGGCTTAAACAAGCATTTAATTGGCAGATGAGTGCCAAACAAAAATAGAAAACGTTTTTCTTGTTTTGAATTTTTAGTCTTTTTCATGTCATGTAAAAAAATGCAGGTGCAGGGGGCATTGAGGCTCAATCCCGTTACCCTTTGATGACATTTGAGCCATGGGCGGATGGGGTGAATTGCACAAAGAAGAGGTTTAGGCCATTTCACATAAAAAACAGGGTGTAATCGCCATTTATACAAAAACATATGAAAAACCCCGGCGAACCGGGGTTTGGCAACACTGTCAGGAGTGGGTCCATTGCGGCCCGCCTGCCGCTCACTTGAGGTCGAGCACATCCTGCATGTCGTAGAGACCGGCACTCTGGTGGGCAAGCCACTTGCCCGCCCGCACGGCGCCATTGGCGAAGGTGAGGCGGCTGGAGGCCTTGTGGCTGATCTCCACCCGCTCGCCGATGTCGGCAAACATGACGGTGTGCTCCCCCACCAGATCGCCGGCGCGAATGGTGGCAAAGCCGATGGTGTTGCGATCCCGCTCGCCGGTGATCCCTTCGCGGCCGTAGACGGCGCACTCTTTCAAGTCACGTCCGAGCGTCTTGGCCACCACTTCCCCCATGGAGAGCGCAGTGCCGGACGGCGCATCCACCTTGTGCCTGTGGTGCCCTTCGATGATCTCGATGTCGGTGTAATCCCCCATCACCTTGGCGGCCTGCTCCAGCAGCTTGAACACCAGATTGACACCGACCGAGTAGTTGGAGGCGAAGACGATACCGATCTGCTTGCCTGCCTCTTTCAGGGCGGCCTTGCCTGCATCGTCAAAACCTGTGGTGCCGATCACCATCTGCTTCTGATGAGCCAGTGCAAACGCCAGGTTGGCCAGGGTCACCTCGGGACGGGTGAAATCGATGATGAGATCAAACTCGTCCCGTACCTTGTCTAGGCTGTCGCTGATGCTCACCCCAAGCTTGCCCAGTCCGTTAAGCTCACCGGCATCCAGACCGATCACGGCAGAGCCGGGCCGCTCCAGCGCCGCCCCGACCACCACGCCCTCGGCGTTGGTGATGGCTTCCAGCAGCACCTTGCCCATACGACCATTACAGCCCATCACGGCCACACGGATCGGATTGTCCATCTCCACCCTCTCATCTGTTTATTATGGAAAGAGACCGTTTTACCAGCCCGCGCCCCCTTTGAAAAGCCCGGCGTGGCCGCCCGCCGCCACCCGACAAATCAACGACATATTAATTAAAATCCGAATATTTGACGGATTTAATAAAATGAACGAAATCATCAAACAAAAACACCTATCCATCTGGACGTCTATCTTGACCGAATGGCCCCGACTCACTACTGTAGGCGCCCCATAGCGGCAGGATGCCCGCCAGGTTCACCCCATAAGGGCTGGCTGCGACAGGGAGGTCATGTTCAACCACAGAGGAACACATGATCCAGATCCAACCCAGTGCCAGAGCCCTGCTGCCTCTTCTGGTCTTTCTCGCTCTCTTTATCGGTACCGGCACCTGGCTCACCCTGCAGGGGGTCGAGTTTGCCTTCTACCAGCTGCCCGCCCCCGTCGCCGCCCTGCCCGCCGTCATGCTGGCGCTGATGCTGGGGAAAGAGGGGTTCAACAAGAACCTGGAGACCTTCTTCAAGGGGGTCGGTGACAGCAACATCATGGCCATGTGCCTCATCTATCTGCTGGCGGGTGCCTTTGCCACTGTGGCCAAGGCCACCGGCGGGGTGGATGCTACGGTCGCTCTGGGCCTGTCGCTGATCCCGGGCTGGTTTCTGCTGCCGGGGCTGTTCCTCATCTCTGCCTTTATTGCCACCGCCATGGGCACCTCCATGGGCACAATCGGTGCCGTGGCCCCCGTGGCACTTGGCGTGGCCCAGGCCGCCGGTATCGATCCGGTACTGATGGCCGGCACCATTCTCTCCGGCGCCATGTTCGGCGATAACCTCTCCATCATCTCCGACACCACCATAGCCGCGACCCGCAGCCAGGGCTGCGAGATGAAGGACAAGTTTCGCGAGAACTTCAAGATTGCCGCCCCCGCCGCCATCGCAGTGATCCTGCTCTATCTGACCCTGGGATCCGTGGGAGAAGCCCCTGCCACGACAGCCCATGCGGATCTGTTCAAGGTGATGCCCTACCTGCTGATCCTGGTGCTGGCCCTGTCCGGCATGAACGTCTTCATGGTACTGGGCATTGGCATACTGGCCGCCGGCGCCGTGGGCATGGTCAGCGGGTATCCGCTGGGCCAGTTCAGCAAGGACATCTATCAGGGCTTCACCGGCATGCAGGAGATCTTCCTGCTCTCCATGCTGATCGGTGGCCTCGGCGCCCTGATGGAGCGTCAGGGCGGGCTGGCCTGGATCAGCGAGCGGATCAGTGCCCTGATCGCCCGTTTCACCCGCCAGCACGATGGCGAACAGAACGAGAAGGCGGCCGAGCTCGGCATCGCCGGCGTGGTGGGGCTGACCAATCTCTGTACCGCCAACAACACGGTGGCCATTATCGTCGCCAGCAAAGTGGCACGGGAGCTGGCAGAACATCACGGCGTCACGCCGCGCCGCGCCGCCTCCATGCTGGATATCTTCTCCTGCGTGGTACAGGGCTTGATCCCCTGGGGCGCCCAGGCGCTGCTGCTGGGCTCCATCTTCGCCCTCTCCCCACTGGCGGTGGTGAGCATGAGTTTCTATCCCATGGCTCTGGCGCTGGCGGCCCTGGTGGCCGTGTTCGTCAAGCATCAGATGGGCAAGAGCGCTGACAAGTAACCCAATCCGCTGCCGGACGGGGCATTGAATCCTGCCCGGCAGGCCCATTCAAGCCGGGCTGGTCGCGCTGTTCATCCCCCGCCAGCCTTGTTAAGGTAACCCAGCCCGTTGCGGCAACCCATCTGCACCACACGGGTGCACACCAGAGGAGCCCCCATGCCGGATGATACCCAGCCTGAAAGACAATCCCTGCGCCAGCTTATCCGCCAGCGCAGAAAGAGCCTGAGCCAGGCCGAGCAGCAGGAAGCCGCCCAGCAGCTGGTTGCCCAGTTCAAACAACATCCGGAGATCCTGGCAGCCAGACGCATCGCCCTCTATCTGGCCAACGACGGCGAACTCAATCCCCTGCCCGCCATCCACTGGCTCTGGGCCCAGCAAAAGGAGGTCTACCTGCCGGTGCTGCACCCCTTCACCCCGGGTCACCTGCTCTTCTTGCGCTATACCGCCACCAGCCCCATGACCCGCAATCGCTACGGCATCGCCGAGCCTGAGCTGGACATGTCCCAGGTAGTGCCTCACAGCACGCTCGATCTCATCTGTACCCCGCTGGTGGCGTTCGATGCGGCGGGCAACCGGCTCGGCATGGGCGGCGGCTATTACGATCGCACCCTCGCCTGCTGGCATGAACACAGACTGGGTCCCAAGCCGCTGGGGCTCGCCCACGACTGCCAGCAGGTGGAAGCGGTGCCGCAGGAAGAGTGGGACGTGCCGCTGCCGCAGATCATCACCCCCAGCCGCTGCTGGCAATTTCCATGACCATCGGGCAGTCGGCCCGCACTGACTGCCTGCCCCTTTCTGTCTTGGCTTTGGCCTGCTCCGTTTTGTGCCCGATACCGCCACGTTCGCACATAGCGCAGCCCCGTCCCGCTGACAGGGCTCAATAAACAGGCAAACGATTTACATCTTGGGGATTTTTGGGCCGGAACGTGAGCGCTGTGGTCGCTCTGAGGGGGATGCTTGGATATAATGCGCCCGCTTTTTCCCAAAGGATCCATCATGACTCAAGATGAAATGAAGAAGGCGGCCGGTTGGGCTGCGCTCAAGTACGTGGTTCCCGGCACCATAGTCGGGGTAGGCACAGGCTCTACCGTCAACCACTTCATCGACGCACTGGCGACCATGAAGGACGAGATCAAGGGGGCCGTATCCAGCTCCGTGGCCTCCACCGAGCGCCTCAAGGGCTTTGGCATTCAGGTGTTTGACCTCAACGACATCGATGCCCTCTCCGTCTATGTGGATGGTGCCGACGAGATCAACGCCAGCCGCGACATGATCAAGGGCGGTGGCGCGGCCCTGACCCGCGAGAAGATCGTTGCCGCCGTGGCCGACAAGTTCATCTGCATCATAGACAACACCAAAACCGTGGACGTGCTGGGTCAGTTCCCGCTGCCGGTGGAAGTGATCCCCATGGCCCGTGAATACGTGGCCCGCGAGATCCGCAAGCTGGGTGGCAATCCGGTGTGGCGTGAAGGTGTGGTGACCGACAACGGCAACATCATACTGGACGTCAAGGGCATGGCCATCAAGGACGCCAAAGGGCTGGAAATGCAGCTCAACGCCATCGTAGGCGTGGTCACCAACGGCTTGTTCGCCCACCGCGGTGCTGACGTTGTGCTGATCGGCACGCCGGACGGGGTGGTTACCCAGTAACATCGATGGATGGGAGCAACTCAGTTCGGCATGCCACCGCAGGCTGATACTCCAAGATTGCCCCCTGAATGAAAGACGGCGCCTGATGGCGCCGTTTTCATTTATCCCTCAATGAGTTGCAAACTGTGGTTTACAACTATCGTTGAAAACTTCAAAGAATTTGACTTTCGTCACAAATATTCCCTCTCCCAACCGTTTTTGTTACTTTACGGTTTTCTTCACACACCATATCTGCACTCATTCTTTGCATACATAGAGGGATCGTCATGACTGCCAAGTTTTCGCTGGACAAGGATAAGATCAAGGTGCTGCTGCTGGAGGGAGTCCATCCCAACACGGTGGAAACCTTTCGTGCCGCCGGTTACACCAGCGTGGAGTACCTCAAGACCTCCCTGTCGGAAGAGGATCTGATCGAACGCATTCGTGACGTGCATTTTGTGGGCCTGCGCTCCCGTACCCAGCTCACCGAGAAGGTGCTGGATGCCGCCGGCAAGCTGGTCGCCATCGGCTGTTTTTGCATCGGCACCAACCAGGTCGACCTCGATGCCGCCCACCTGCGTGGCATCCCGGTGTTCAACGCTCCCTTCTCCAACACACGCTCGGTGGCCGAACTGGTACTGGGGGAGATACTGCTGCTGCTGCGCGGCATCCCGGAGAAGAATGCTAAGTGCCATCGCGGCGCGTGGGAAAAACTGGCCAACCGCTCGGTGGAAGCCCGTGGCAAGAAGCTGGGCATCATAGGCTACGGCCACATCGGCACCCAGCTCGGCATCATAGCCGAGAGCATAGGCCTGAAGGTCTACTACTACGACATCGAGAACAAGCTCTCCCTCGGCAACGCCATCCAGGTGCCGAGCATGGTCGAGTTGCTCAACATGTCTGACATCATCAGCCTGCACGTCCCCGAAACCGCCTCCACCAAGGATCTGATCGGTGCCGAGCAGCTGCGCATGATGAAGCCGGGCGCCATCTTCATCAACGCCTCCCGCGGCACAGTGGTAGACATCAATGCGCTGGCCGACGTCATCAAGAGCGGTCACCTCTCGGGTGCCGCCATCGACGTCTTCCCGAGCGAGCCCAAGTCCAACGACGAGGAGTTCCTGACCCCGCTGCGCGGCCTGGACAACGTGATCCTGACCCCGCACATAGGTGGCTCCACCCAGGAAGCCCAGGAGAACATAGGGCTGGAGGTGGCCAACAAGCTGGTCAAGTATTCCGACAACGGCTCCACCCTCTCCGCCGTCAACTTCCCGGAAGTCTCACTGCCGGGTCACAAAGGTTCCAGCCGCCTGCTGCACATTCACCGCAACCAGCCGGGCGTCATGAACCAGATCAACCAGATCTTCGCCGAAGAGGGGATCAACATCGCCGGTCAATACCTGCAGACCAGCAGCCATATCGGTTACGTGGTGATCGATGTGGAGACCGAGCACAGCGAGAAGGCCCTCGCCAAGCTCAAGGAGATCAACGGCACCATACGTGCCCGGATCCTGCACTGATGCCCTGATCCCCAACGCTCGGCCAACAAAAAGCCCGTCTCGATGACGGGCTTTTTTATACCGCAGATCCTGAACTGTGTCAGTGCCCTTGCCCCCTTCCCCCCTTGCGGGAGAAGAGCTGAGGATGAGGGGCGATGCAGATACCTCCCTCACCCCGCCCTCTCGCAAAGCAACAGGCTACTGACTTACCACCAGCCCAGCAGGTTGCGTCCCACCAGGGCGCCCCACACCAGGGCGTTGAGGGCCAGGGCGATGAAGACGGCGGCGGAGCCGAGATCCTTGGCGCGGCCCGACAGCTCGTGATGCTCCGAGCCCACCCTGTCTACCACGGCTTCGATGGCGGAGTTGAGCACCTCGACGATCACCACCAGCCAGCTGATGACGATGAGCAGCAGGATCTGATTGAGAGAATCCCCGAGCCAGAAGGCCAGCGGCATCAGCAGCAGGATCAGGATCAGCTCCTGCCGGAAGGCCGCCTCGTTGATCCAGGCTGACTTGAGCCCCTTCATGCTGTAACCGGTTGCATTGATGATACGGGTGACCCCGGTTGCCCCTGGCTTTGCCACGCTATCTACCTCATTTGGAATCGTTTTGGGGTTCACATCCTATCAGAGCCCCTCAAGGTTTCAATCAGGGGGTTTTTGCTTTATTTTATCTCTTTGCATTTTCGGCACGCCGTCGAGCAACAGCCCACGCCACCCACTCGAGAATTGAGTCGTATGTCCATTCACACCGATGAATTGCGCACCCGTCGCCTGGAGTCTCTGATCACTCCGAGCGAGCTCGCGCACGCCTTCCCGTTAAGCGACACCATTGCCCAGAATCTGCTGGATGCCCGCCGTGAAGTGGAAGCCATTCTGGCCGGTGAGGATCAGCGCCTGCTGGTCATCGTCGGCCCCTGCTCCATCCATGATCCGGCCGCCGCTCACGAGTACGCCCGCCGCCTCAACGCCCTGCGCGAAGAGTATAAAACCAGCCTCTGCATCGTGATGCGCACCTACTTCGAGAAGCCGCGCACCATAGTCGGCTGGAAGGGGCTGATCAATGATCCGCGCCTCGATGGCAGCTTCGACGTCAACGAAGGGCTGAAACTGGCCCGCAAGCTGCTGGTCGACATCAACGAGATTGGCATGCCCACCGCCACCGAGTTTCTCGATATGGTGACCGGCCAGTACATCAGCGATCTCATCACCTGGGGCGCCATCGGGGCGCGCACCACCGAATCCCAGGTGCACCGCGAGATGGCCTCCGCCCTCTCCTGCCCGGTCGGCTTCAAGAACGGCACCGACGGCAATACCCGCATCGCCATCGATGCGGTGCGTGCCGCCCGTCACAGCCACATCTTCTACTCCCCGGACAAGGACGGCAAGATGACCATCTACCGCACCGCCGGCAACCCCTTTGGCCACGTGATCCT
The DNA here is from genome assembly GCF_054052465.1 of Aeromonas enterica. Classification (NCBI taxonomy): domain Bacteria; kingdom Pseudomonadati; phylum Pseudomonadota; class Gammaproteobacteria; order Aeromonadales; family Aeromonadaceae; genus Aeromonas; species Aeromonas enterica. Next base: position 22,480 of record NZ_JBSTYL010000015.1, read on the forward strand.
GCGTGGCGGCCACAGGCCCAACTACGACACCGCCAGCGTCGACGAGGCGTGCGAAGCCCTGGCTGACGTGGGTCTGCCCGAGCGCTTGGTGGTGGATTTCAGCCACGGCAACAGCATGAAGGATCATCGCCGTCAGCTGCTGGTGGCCCAGGACATCTGCGATCAGCTGCGCCGTGGCCGCACCGGCATAGCCGGCATCATGGCCGAGAGCTTCCTGGTGGAAGGACGTCAGGATGTGGAGAACGGCTGCGCCGCCACCTTTGGCCAGAGCATCACGGATGCCTGCCTGTCGTGGAGCGACACCGAGACCCTGCTGGCCATGCTGGCTGACGCCGCTCAGGTGCGATTGGATAAAACCAGGCAGAGTTAATAAGCTGCATCTTATCCAGATAGACAACGGATGCAGGGTGAGTTGACCGCGCAGCGGCGACCCACCCTGCATCCGTTTTGATTGGCACACATTGGGCTTCGCTCAGCCCCCCATGCCAAACAACCGCTCACAAGCTGGGCATAAACCAGACCCGGCCAGCCACCTCGACGCGGTCTGTCCTTATCTGGAACACCCGCTCCAGCAAGGCTTCGTCGATGACATCGACGCCCCCCTCGCTCACCACCCGCCCCTGTTGCAGACAGAGGATCCGATCCGCCCAGTCGATGGCCAGGTTGATGTCGTGGATGGCGAGCACCACCAGCAGTCCCTGCTGGGCCAGCGTCTTCAGCAGCCGCAGCAGTGCCAGCTGATGGTGCAGATCCAGCCCCGCCAGCGGCTCGTCCAGCAGCAGTACCCGGCCTGCCGGATTGAGACTGGGCCACAGCTGCAGCAGGGTGCGGGCGATCAGCACCCGCTGCTGCTCCCCACCGGAGAGCCGGCTGAAATCCCGTGCCAGCAAGGCTTCCAGCTCCAGCGCCTGACACAGGGCTTGGATCGCCTCGTTCTGCCCACTCGCAGGCATCGTCTCATCGAACCCGATGGCCAGCACCTGAAACACCGGAATATGAAACAACTGGGGCTGGCGCTGGGGCAGCATGGCGCGCCGCCGGGCCAGCTCGGGCCAGCTCAGCTCGCTTACCCTATCCCCGCAGAGCCGCACCCTGCCCGTTGCGGGCAGGATGCCGGCCAGGGCGCCGAGCAGGGTGGATTTGCCGCTGCCGTTGGGACCGAGCAGGGCCACCAGCTGGCCGCCCTGCCAGCACAGATCGAGCGGGGCCAATCGCTCGGGAATGGCGAGGGCGCACGCCTCGATCAGGGGAGCCGGTTCAATCGAAGAGGGATCAGCAGGCGACATCGGCATCTTTCCTCAAGATCGGGGAAACAGGGCGGTTGTGTGTCCCGGCCGGTTCATGTCGGTACTCATGCCGAGATTCACGCGGTGGCATTGGCATCTTGCCTCAACAACAGATAGATGAAGAGCGGGGCGCCGACCGAGGCGGTGATGACGCCGATGGGCAGCTCGCCTGCGCTCAAGGCCGAGCGCGCCACCAGATCGGCCCCCAGCAACAGAGCCCCGCCTCCCAACGCCGAGGCGGGCAACAGGAAACGCTGGTCGCTGCCGCCACACAGGCGCAGCAGATGGGGCACCACCAGCCCGACGAAGCCGATGACACCACACAGGGATACCGCCAGGCCGGTGAGCAGACAGACCGCCAGCACCAGCCGCACCCGCATTCGGTCCACGTCCAGCCCCATCAGGCGGGCCTGGGTTTCCCCCAGCAGCAGTTGCTGCAACGCCTTGCCCTGCCAGCAGAGCCAGCCCAGGGTAAGCGGCAGCACCAGCCACCACCAGCCGAGCTGCTGGCTGCCATAGGTGAGGCTGCCCATCATCCAGAACATGTACTCGCGCAGGGAACCATCGTCGGCAAAGTACATCAGCCAGGTCATGGCCGCATTGGTGAGGATGCCGATGGCCACCCCGAACAACAGCAGGCGGGCATGGCCGAGCCGCGCCCGGCGCGCCAGCCGAATGAGCAGCATGGTCACCAGCAGGGCGCCACCGAAGGCTGCCAGCGACAGCCCCCAGCCCGGCAGATAGACGCCAAGGGATTTGGCCACCGCCATCGCCACCATGGCCGCCAATCCCGCCCCGCTCGACACGCCGAGCAGACCGGGTTCGGCCACCGGGTTGTGCAGCATCACCTGCAGCACGGCGCCGCCGCAGGCGAGCGCGGCGCCCGCCAGCAGGGCCAGCAGGGCGCGCGGCAGCCGCAGCTCCAGCAGGATGCGCTGTTCGAGATCACCCATGGGTTGCCAGGGCAGCAGCACGAACTCGCCCCAGGCGAGGGAAAAGAAAAACAGCGTGAGCGTCAGCAGCGCCAGGCCGAGCAACCAGCGCCGCTGCCAGCGCTGCTGGCGGGCGAGCAAAGAGAGATACACAGAGGCTCCCCGAAGGTGAGAAAGACTGGCGACTAGGCGGTTTCCACCGTCAGGCACAAGTGTGAAAAAGCTATGATAACAGCGTGTTACCACCCAAGGTCAAGGCTGGTAAAGCTTGGCAAGGGCCTGGATTTCGCCGCTGGCCACCAGCTCCTGCAACGCCAGCGCCAGCGGTTGCTGTAGCGCCTGATGGGGTGAGCGCTTGCTCATGCCCAGATAGAGCACCACGGGCTCGGGCGGCTGGTAAGCCGCCTTGAGCAACCCCGCCTCGTTGCCCCGACTCAGGGCGTAGTCCACCTGGCAGTCGGTGCCTATCATCAGCGGCAGATGTCCCCGCTGTACCATGCGCAGCAGTTGATCCTCGGTAGGCACGCCGTGCTTGTCGAGCCGGTTGTCCGTATCAAATGGTCCGAAATAGACAGAGTTGAGCACATAACCCACCTTCCGTCCCAACAGATCGGTGTAGGCATGCAGGGTCGATACCGCCGAAGCCTTGCCATAAAACGCAGGCCGGCACTGGTAATAGGCCGGTTGCAGATAATCGATGAATTGTGCCCGCTCCGGCGTCATGGCCAAGCCTATCATCAAGTCGACCTGACCGGTCTGCATCTGTTTGAGCGCTCGTCCCCAAGGCACACGTTTCACCTTGAACTGGATGCCGCTACGGCGCTGCAGCCGTTGCAGAATATCCATGTCCAGCCCGCTGAACTGACCATCCGGTTGTGTGATCCGAAAGGGTGGCCAGACATCGGTGGCCACCGTCAGGGTCGGCGCCCCGTGCGCCAGGCAGGCAAACAGCAGACCAAGCACACCCCAGCTTGTCTTGCCCATCCCGTTGAACCCTCGTGTTGCCCCATCCTTGATGGGTTAAAAATACCCTGCTGCCCCACTTATGGAAACCCGTGGTTCAGAGATAAAATGCGATTGATTTCAAAGGAGAACCTAATGAACCCTATCATTGCCAGTATCGGTCTGTTGGTGTGCAGCAACGTCTTCATGACCTTCGCCTGGTATGCCCATCTCAAGAGCATGAACCACAAACCCTGGATCATCGCCGCTCTGGTGAGCTGGGGAATCGCTCTGTTTGAATACCTGCTGCAGGTGCCCGCCAACCGCATCGGCCATACGGTACTGAGCGTAGGCCAGCTCAAGATATTGCAGGAGGTGATCACCCTCACCGTGTTTGTCCCCTTCTCCGTCTTCTATCTGAAAGAGGATCTGAAGTGGGATTATCTGTGGGCCGGCCTCTGCATCATGGGCGCGGTGTTTTTTGTGTTTCGCGAGAAACTTACCGGCGCCTGAGGCTGTACACTCAATGACATCCCCCATAACGGCATCTCCTTGATAGACGAGGCAAAACCATGGAATTGCGAGACATGCTACAGATCCTGGCCAAGCAGGACGGCTCCGACCTCTATCTGTCGACCGGCGCCCCTCCCTGCGCCAAGTTCAATGGCGGATTGCGTCCCCTGCTCGACACGCCGCTCGAGCCGGGCGAGGTGGCAAAGATTGCCGCCGACATCATGGACAGCGAGCAAAAACAACAGTTCGAGCGGGAGCTGGAGATGAACCTCGCCATCTCCTTGCCCCAGATAGGACGCTTTCGGATCAACATCTTCAAGCAGCGCAACGAAGTCTCTCTGGTGGCCCGCAACATCAAGACCGAGATCCCGCGCTTCGAAGACCTGAAACTCCCCCCCGTGCTGCTCGACACCATCATGGAGAAACGCGGCCTGGTGCTGTTTGTGGGCGGTACCGGCTCGGGCAAGTCCACCTCGCTCGCGGCCCTCATCGACCATCGCAACCGCAACAGCGGCGGCCACATCATCACCATCGAAGATCCGGTGGAGTTCGTTCACCGCCACCGCAAGAGCATCATCAATCAGCGGGAGGTGGGGGTGGATACCCGCAGCTTCCACGCCGCGCTCAAAAATACCCTGCGCCAGGCGCCGGACGTGATCCTCATCGGTGAAATTCGCGACCGTGAAACCATGGAGCATGCGCTGGCCTTCTCCGAAACCGGGCACCTCGCCATCTCCACCCTGCACGCCAACAACGCCAACCAGGCACTGGACCGCATCATCAACTTCTTCCCGGAGGAGCGCCGCCCGCAGCTGCTCAACGACCTTGGCAACAACCTCAAGGCGTTTGTCTCCCAGCGGCTGGTCAAAACCACGGATGGCGGACGCCGGGCGGCGGTGGAGATCATGCTGGGCACCCACACCATTCGCGACATGATCAAGCGCGGCGAATTTGGCGGTCTCAAGGAGGTGATGGAAAAATCCAGGGCCCTCGGCATGGTCACCTTCGACAGCGCCCTGTTCGATCTGGTGGTGGAAGGGGTGATAGAGGAGGAAGAGGCGGTGAAGAACGCCGACTCGGCCAACAACCTGCGCCTCAAGATCAAGCTGTGGAAGGAGAAGGGCCAGATCGCCAGCAGCAGCGATGCTACCGGCTGGAGCCTCGAACCCACCAAGGATGAGAAAGACGATCTCTTCTAGTCCAAGTCACCCCCCTCCCCCGTTAAACAGACACCCGCTTCGGCGGGTGTCTGTTTTTAAAAAATGCTGTTTATTCAAAATCATCCCCACCCTCTCAGCCCACTGACAACCTGACATCTGATGAACTATCACGCTGCCTGCGACAACTTTCGTCACCGCAAATGACAAAATCATCACTTTGTCGAAAAACCGTGTGAGAAGTGTGACTGAAAACACTTTCAAACTGGCTTCAAAGGAGGCACTATCGAAGAGATATATCAATAAAGGGGTATTCAATGTTGTTACAACCTGCCAATACAGCAAAATCCAGACAGTTGCTGAACGAGACCATGGCCTTGGTTCTCGCAGGAGGGCGGGGCAGTCGCCTCAAGCAGTTGACGGACAACAGGGCGAAACCGGCAGTGCATTTCGGCGGCAAGTTCCGCATCATCGACTTCGTACTCTCCAATTGCATCAACTCGGGGATCCGCCGGGTCGGCGTGGTCACCCAGTACAAGTCCCACAGCCTGCTGCGCCACCTGCAATCGGGCTGGTCATTCCTGCGTTACCAGATGAACGAGTTCATCGACTTGCTGCCCGCCCAGCAACGGGTGGACGAGGTCAACTGGTATCGCGGCACCGCCGATGCCGTCTATCAGAATCTGGATATCATTCGCGATCATGGCCCCAAATATGTGGTGGTGCTGGCAGGGGATCACATCTACAAGATGGATTACGCCGCCATGCTGCTCGACCACGTCAACATGGGCGCCAAAGTCACGGTGGCCTGCATCGAGGTACCGCGTACCGAGGCAAGCGCCTTTGGCGTGATGGCGGTGGATGAGGATCGCAAGATCAACGCCTTCGTCGAAAAACCGGCCAATCCGCCGGCCATGCCGGGCAAGGCCGATACGGCGCTGGCGTCCATGGGGGTCTACATCTTCGAGGCCGAGTATCTCTACCAGCTGCTGGAAGAGGATCTGGCCAATCAGGATTCCCACCACGATTTCGGCATGGACGTGATCCCGCGGGTGGTCAAGGAGGGCACCGCCTACGCCCACCCGTTCAGCATGTCCTGCGTTGGCTGCTGCCCGCAAAAACGCCCCTACTGGCGTGATGTAGGGACCGTAGACTCGTTTTGGGAAGCGAACATGGATCTCGCCTCCGTCACCCCCGAACTCGACATCTATGATCAGGAGTGGCCCATCTGGACCAGCCAGAACATGACGCCCCCCGCCAAGTTCGTGCAGGACAGAAACAGCCAGCACGGCATGACCATCAACTCCATGTTTTCCGGCGGCACCATCGTCAGCGGCTCCTTCATCGTGAGCTCTGTGCTGTTTACCAATGTGCGGGTCGACTCCTTCTGTACCCTGGATCAGGCGGTGATCTTCCCCGGGGTTGAGATAGGGGCCGGCTGCCGGTTGCGCCGGGTGGTGGTCGACAAGGGCTGCAAACTGCCGGAAGGGCTGGTGGTGGGGGAAAACGCCTGCGAAGACGCCCGCCGCTTCCACCGCTCCGAGCAGGGCATAGTGCTGGTCACCAAGGAGATGCTGGCCAAGCTGTGAGGGCCAGCCTCTGGTGCCGACAGGGAGCCCACGCGGCTCCCTTTTCACATTTGCTTACCGCTCGCCCCTTGCCTGGCAGGCACACGGGCATGCTACTCTGCCGATGTACCCCTGCCTTCGTCTCATCATGGAACTGCATATGAAAAAACTGGATGTTGCCCGCCTTGCCAGCCTCGCCGACGAGGCCGCCCGCTCCCCGCGCCAGCGCATGAACCACAATCTGCACGACGAGCTGTCCGACCCCATCCAGCGCCTCGCCATCGCTATGGAGCCAGATACCTATATACGCCCCCATCGTCACCTGCAGACCTGGGAGCTGCTCACCGCCCTGCGCGGGCGCTTCGTGGTGCTCAACTTCGACGATCAGGGCACCGTCATTGCCCGCGCCCTGCTGGGGGAAGAGACCTCGGTACTGGAGATCCCGGTCGCCACCTGGCATGCGGTGCTCTCCCTCGACCCCGGCGCCGTCATCTTCGAGGTGAAACACGGCCCCTACGCTCCCTTTCGGGAAGAGGACTTCGCCCCCTGGCCACCGGCCGTGGATGACATCGAGGGCCTGCAGGCCCTGATGGCCTGGTATCGCCACGCCGAGGTGGGTCAACGCTGGCCCGGCCGCTGAGCCCCTCCTCCACTTGGCAGCCCGGTCGCTGCCAGCCATAAAAAAGACCCGCCAGTGGCGGGTCTTTTTTATCGACGAATGAAGCGGACGAACGCGCGGGTTCAGCCTTTTTGCACCAGGCCTATCTGGCCCGGCTCGCACCACTCGAACATCACCTCCTGGCTCTTGCCGCAGCAGCTGCCGCCGCACACCTGGGTCTCCCGCTTGGCGACCCGGCCCTTGCGCATCCAGACGCCGAGCATGGCCTCCACCGCATCCTCCGAGGTATGGAAGTGGCGCGCCAGATCCCGCCGGCTCACCTTCTGTTGTGCGGCGAGATAGGCACCGAGCTCCCGCAGGATCACAGGGCCACCACCTTGCGGGCGACTATGTCACCGTGACGACGGCCCAGCCACCAGAGCAGCAGCAGGGAGAGGCCGTAGCTGCCGATCCAGAGCAGGCTCTGCTCGGGGTGGGCGGAAAAAGTGGCGGCCTGATAGAAGACGGTGGCGCACAGGAAGGCCGTGTAGTTGCACCAGGCGGCGGTCAGCAACGCCCACTGGCGCCCGGTTTCCCGCACCAGGGCACCCATGGCGGCGGCGCACGGCATGTAGAGCAGCACGAACAGCAGGTAGGCAAAGGCACCGGCAGCACCGTCGAAGTGGGTCTGCATGTTGCCGTAGGTGGAGACATCCACCTCCTGCGCCTCGGCGGCGGCCTGCTGGTCATCCAGATTGCCGACCTGGATCCCCATGGGATCGGACGGGTCTATGTCGGCCAGGTTGGTGGCAACGGCGGCAATGGCCTCGTTGAAGCTGGCAAGCAGGGAGAATTCCTTCTCCTCCTCATCCCCGTTGCTGCCGGCGTAGAGGCTGTTGAGGGTACCCACTACCGCCTCCTTGGCGAAGATGCCGGTGACGATACCGACCGTGGCCTGCCAGTTGTCATCGCGCACACCTATGGGGTGCAGCACAGGGGTCACGGCCTGGCTTATCTTGCTCAGCACAGAGCTTTCTTGGTCTTGGTGGCCGAAGCTGCCATCGGTGCCCAGCGAGTTGAGCACGCTCAGCACGGCGACCACCAGCACTATGGTTTTACCGGCGCCGAACACGAAGGATTTGAGCTTCTGCCAAGTCTTGATCCCCACGTTGATGGGACGCGGCCACTCGTAATCGGGCATCTCCATCAGCATGGAATCGCTCTTGCCCGGCAGCAGGGTGCTGCGCAGCAGCAGGCCGGTGAGCACGGCCACCAGAATGCCGATGAGGTAGAGCCCGAACACCAGGTTCTGACCCGACTCGGGGAAGAAGGCCACCGCAAACAGGGCGTAGACCGGCAGACGGGCGCCGCACGACATGAAGGGGGCCATGGCCGAGGTCATCAGCCGCTCCCGCTCGGAGTTGAGAGTGCGGGTCGCCATCACCGAGGGCACGGTGCAGCCAAAGCCCATCAGCATGGGCACGAATGCCTTGCCCGGCAGGCCGAGGCGACGCATCAGGGCATCCACCACGAAGGCGGCCCGCGCCAGGTAGCCTGAGCTCTCCAGCACAGCCAGGAACAGGTAGAGACAGCCGATCACCGGGATAAAGGTGGCCACCGTCTGCAAGCCGACCCCGAAGCCGTCCGCCAGTATGGCCCCCAGCCAGTCCGGGGCATGGATCAGCCCCAGCAGGTGGTGCACGCCATCCACGAACAGGGCGCCGCCCATGATGTCGAAGAAGTCGATGAAGGCGCTGCCTACCTTGATGGCGAACATGAACATCAGGTACATCACCAGCAGGAAGAAGGGGATGCCGACCCAGCGGTTGAGCAGCACCCGATCCAGCCATTCGCTCTGGGCGATGGTGAGCTTGCCTTTCTGCTGACACGCCTCACTGGCCCAGCGGTGAATGTGGCCATAGCGGATATCCGCCAGTTGCAGATCTATGTCCTGGGCATGATGGGCGCGGGCCACCACGTTGGCGGCGGCGGCCTGCTGGCCAGGCAGCAAGGTCTCCTGCATCACGGCATCCTCTTCCAGCAGGCGCAGGGCGCGGCCACGGGCGGTGAGGTGGTGCGGGGCGAGCAGGGTTTCCAGCTCCGCCAGATCTTTTTCAAGGTCACTGCCGTAATCGAGCAGCAGCGCGGGCTGGGGCTGGCCGATGAACTGCTGGATCTGGTTTTTGAAAGCGGCGACCTGCTGACGGTTGTGGGCCGACAGAGCCACCACCGGGCAGCCGAGCGCCTTGGCCAGCAAAGTCTCATCTATGACCAACCGCCGTTTTTGCAGTATGTCCATCTTGTTGAGCACCACCACCATGGGCAGCCCCAGCTCGCGCAGTTGCAGCGTGAGATAGAGGGAGCGTTCCAGGTTGGCGGCATCGATGACGTTGAGCAGCAGATCCGGCTGCTGCCCCTGGATGAAGCGGCTGGCGATCTGCTCGTCCAGGCTTCCTTCCTGATTGGCCAGGCTATAGATGCCGGGCAGGTCCATCAGCTTGTAGTCGTGCCCCTGGGCGGAAAACTCGCCCATCTTCTTGTCGACCGTGACGCCGCTCCAGTTGCCCACCTGCTGGCGGGCCCCGGTCAGGGCGTTGAACAGCGAGGTCTTGCCGCTATTGGGATTGCCGACGGTTACCAGGGAATAATTCATACCGGTTCAACCTCGATTTGCAGGGCAAGGCTTTTTTGCATGGAGAGACAGATCCCCTGACACTGGATCTGGAGCGGATCACCCAGCGGTGCCGCGCGCAAGTAGATGACTTCGGTCTGAGGCAGCAAGCCCATCACCATCAGCTTGCGCCGCAGGGGACGGGTCAGCTGATTCATGTTCTTGATGCGAGCACTCTGTCCCGGTGACAACTGCGCGAGTACCATGACTGACTCCTGAAGTTAAACAATAATAATTCGCTTTCACTCGGGGCATTATAATCCGTGTTTCCCACGCTAATTTGAGTAAAATCAAACTCCGCTTAGCTAACTCACAAATAACTGCCATGAGTCACGACAACAACAGCCGCCTGGTTTACAGCACGGATGGCGGCATCATCAAAGAACAGACCCAGTCCCCATCCGCCTCCCCCTTCCCGCAGGATGGCGTGGTGCGCATCCGGCGCGAGACCAAGGGGCGCAAGGGCGCCGGCGTCATCAGCATCCACGGCGTACCGGCCGAACAGCAGAAGGCCATCGCCACCTTGCTCAAGAAAAAGTGCGGCACCGGCGGCGGCCTGAAAGAGGGGATCATCGAGATCCAGGGGGATAAACGGGACCTGATCAAGGCCGAGCTGGAGAAGGCCGGTTTCAGCGTCAAGCTGGTGGGTGGCTGACCCACTTGTCTGGCGGATGATTTTTCCCTAGAATGCCCGCTCCCATCGAGGGGGAGTAGTCTCGCAGTCCGATCCCAAACCGGTTTGCGACCCTGATCAACATGCTTGGTGCCAACTCACCATGGTCAGGGTGATCCATCTAATCCGTGGATTTGACAAGACCTTTGACGGGCCAGTGCCAATACCGGGGACGGATGGCGCAGGCTTGTCTCAGGTATAACAATTCCGTCCCCCGGTCATTTTTATGGAAGCCTTGTTAACCTCAACCCTGAGCGTGGCTATCGCCGAGATCGGCGACAAGACCCAGCTGCTGGCGTTGCTGCTCATCTGTCGTTTTCGCAAACCCTGGCCCATCATTGCCGGCATGCTGGCGGCGACCCTGCTCAACCACGCCGGCGCCGCCTGGCTTGGCGAGTTCATCAGCCGCTGGCTGGATCCCAAGGTGATGACCTATCTGGTCGCCGGCTCCTTCATTGCCATGGCGGCCTGGATCCTGGTGCCGGACAAGATGGATGACGAGGAGAGCCCGCTCGACAAGTACGGCCCCTTCATGGCCACCTTCGTGCTCTTCTTCATCGCCGAGATAGGCGACAAGACCCAGATCGCCACCGTGCTGCTGGCGGCCAAATATGACTCGCTGGTGCAGGTCATCACAGGCACCACCCTCGGCATGATGCTGGCCAACGTGCCCGTGGTGCTGCTCGGCAAGCTGGGCGCCGACAAGCTGCCGCTCAAGGGGATCCGCATCGCCTGCGCCATCCTGTTTGTCGGCCTCGGGGTCAGCACCCTGCTCTTCGCCTGATACCGGCCGGCCAGAAGGCGGCGAGGCAAGCGTGAGCACTTGCCTACCCCGCCCAGTGCCGCGATTCGTGTCGTGTCATCCCAAGCCAGCCCCGCCTCCCGGCGGGGCTTTTTGTTGCCCGTCAGCCGCCGGTTCCTGCGTCTCCCTGCCGGCTGTCGCACGCCCGCACACGGGGAGTGTCCCACCGTGCCACGACAGTGGCATAATGCGGCAAACCTCATGGAGCATCCCATGCACTTCACCTCAAGACAGACGCTGCTCGACTGGGTCAGACGCGGACGCCTCGCCCAGACGCAACTGCCCGCCGCCCTCGCCCTGTGCGAGCTGCCACCCGGCCCTGCCCGCTGGCAATGGTTGTTCGATCGCCTGCTGCTCTGGCTCGGCAGCCTGTGCCTGGGCGCCGGTCTGGTGTTCTTCGTCGCCTTCAACTGGCAGGAGCTGGGCCGTCTCTCCCGTCTCGCCCTGCTGGAGCTGCCGCTGCTCGCCATGCTGGTGCTGCTGTGGCGCAAGCCCCTGGCCGACACGCCCCGCCAGGCGCTGCTGCTGGCCATCGCCCTCAATATCGGTGCTCTGCTGGCGCTGGTGGGGCAGACCTACCAGACCGGCGCCGACCCCTGGCAGCTGTTCGCCAGCTGGGCCCTGATGCTGCTGCCGCTGGCGGCGCTCGGCCAGAGCCCCTTGCTGTGGACATTGAGCTGGCTGCTCGGCCAGCTGGCGCTGGTGCTCTACTGGCGACTCGGGCTGTTCAACTTCTTCTTCGCCTTCGATGAAGAGGCGCTCGGCTGGAGCCTGACCCTGCTCAACGCCGCCCTCTGGGGCCTGCTGTTGCTGGCACCGGCCCGCTGGCGGCTGATGCCAAGCTGGCTGCCGGGTCTGGCCGCCGGCCTCGGCGTCACCCTGCTGGCGTTGCTGGCGCTGTTTGATGCCGCCTCCCCCTGGGTCTGGCCCGCCTGGCTCGGTTGGCTTGGCGCCGCCTATCTGCGCTGGCACCACAGATTTATCGCCGGGCTCGCCATGGGCTGCCTGAGCCTGATCGCCGTGATCCTGGCGGCCCTTGGCAAGTGGATGGAGCCCGACGTAGACGGCTTCCTGCTGCTGAGCCTGATTGCCATCGGCCTCTCGGTCGCGGCCAGCCGCTGGCTGCAACAACAACGGAGGTCCCATGCATAAGCAAGGCATCTGGCGAGCCCGCCAGGAGGAGGCAACATGGCTGATCTGACCCCTTGGCAACGGTTGCGACAGGCGGATCTGGTCGAAGGGGACGCCCCCAATGATAGCCAGCCCCACTGGTCGAGCCGCTTCCTGCTCGGCATGGTGGGCTGGATCGCCGCCCTCTTCCTGCTGTTCTTCCTGTTCATGTCGTTCTCGCAGCTCACCCGGGATGCCAACAGCGCCCTGGTGATGGGTAGCGTACTGATGGCGATCGCCTTTGGCCTCAACCGCTTCGCCCAACGCAGCGCCAAGTCCAGCGATCTGGGGGACCAGTTCGTGCTGGCGCTGGCGCTGGCCGCCGATGCCTGGCTGCTCTATGGCCTCATCGATCAGATTGACCCGCACTCGGCGCCGCTCTGGCTGGGGCTGGCCCTGCTCTCGCTCGCCATCGCCGCCCTGTTCGAGCACTGGCTGATCCGGCTGTTCCACAGCTTCGCCGCCGCCATACTGCTCGCCCTTGGGCTGGCTTGTCTCGGCCTGCAACTGCTGGCCCTGCCGCTGGTGATGACGGCGGTCACCCTCTGCTGGCTGCAGGCGGAGCGTCAACCCGTCCACCATCAGCTCTACGAGTCCCTCACACTGGGACTGGCGCTCTCCCTGCTGGTGCTGGGGCGCCTGCACCATCCGTTATGGGACGGGGGCGCCGCCATGCTCGATGAACTGGGCCAATCCAGCCTGCCGCTCTGGCTCAATCCCCTGCTCTGCGCAGCCCTGCTGCTCGGGGTCATGGTCCGGCTCAAGCTGCCGCTGCTATACGGGCTGCCGCTGGTGCTGATCAGCGCCCTCATCCCCGGCATGGGGGCTGGCGCCCTGGTGCTGGTGCTCGGCTTTTATGCCGGGAGCCTGGGACTGATGACGCTGGCGGGCCTGCTGCTGCTCGGCTTTGGTTCCCTCTATTACTACGATCTGGGGCTGACCCTGATAACCAAATCCTGGCTGCTGCTGGGCTCGGGCGCCCTGCTGCTCGGCACCCGCCAGCTACTGAAAACCCTCAATGGGAGGACGCCATCATGAGACGGCTTGGGCTCCTGCTGACCGGCCTCGCCATACTGGCGGCCATCAACTTCACCGTCTGGCGCTACGAACACGCCATGAGCAGCGGCGAAATAGTGCTGCTCAGGCTGGCACCGGTCGACCCCCGCTCGCTGATGCAGGGGGATTACATGCGGCTCAACTACGACATTGCCCGCCAGCTCGGCACCCGTCGTGACAGCGAGCGCGCCAATGGCAGCGATATCCTGGTGGTCCGCCTCGACGGGCAACAGGTGGCCAGCTGGGTGGCCAATGGCAAGCCCGCGCAACTGGCGCAGGATGAGCGGCTGTTGCAGGTGCGCCGCAGCGACAACCAGTGGCTGATCGGGCCAGATGCCTTCTTCTTCGAAGAGGGCACGGGGGAGCAGTATGACGCGGCGCGCTACGGCGAGTTTCGGCTGCAAGCGGATGGCAAGGCGCTGCTGGTCGGGCTGCGTGATGAAGGGTTCAAGGTGTTGGGAACCAGCAGGGGTCGTTGGTAAGTACTGGCAATCTCAGGCTTTTTTACCCACACTTGGGCAAGAGGAATACCAGTTTCACGCCAAGGACGGGCGCATGAAGACAAGGTTGTGCTGTTATCTGCTGCTGATGTCGTGCCTGGGTTCGGCGCAGGCAGATCTCGCCAGACTGGAGTACCTGACCGAGGAGTACCCCCCCTACAACTTCAGCGATGAGGCCGGCCAGCCCAGCGGGCTGGCGGTCGAGTTGCTGCAGATGGTCTGGCAGCACAGCGGCACGCCTGCCCAGCCCATTCGCATCCTGCCCTGGGCGCGGGGCTACTACCTGCTGACCCAGAAACCTGATGTGGTGCTCTTCTCCACCGCCCGCACCGACACCCGCGACCCCCTGTTCAAATGGGCCTGCCCCATCGGCTACTCCGAATACATATTGCTGGCCCGCAAGCAGCGCCACATCAGCCTGAGCGCCGCCGAGCAGATGACCGCCTACCGGATAAGCGCGGTGCGGGCCGATGCCTCCGAGCAGTTGCTGCTCAACCGGGGCATGGATGAAACTCGCATCATACCGGCCAACCGGTTGAGCCAGGCCCTGCGCATGCTGGTGTCGGGCCGCGCCGATCTGCTGGCCACCAGCAAGCTGGCGGGCGATGACGCCATCAAGGCGCTGCAGCTCAGGGCCGACGACTTCAATGTGGCCTTCGTGCTGGATGCCGAAGCGCTCTGTTACGCCTTCAGCCGTCAGGTGGACGATGACGTGGTCAGGCAGTTTCAGCACGCCCTGACCCAGGCGCTGGCCTCGCCGGAGTTTCAGCGCCTGCGGCTCAAATACCTGCCCGCCCCTTGAGCCCAATGCGGCCCCGGTTCGCATCCCTTTGATTTAAACCCCGATCTGATTGGCGAATTATCATGAGTTGGTAACACTTGAGGATGAAGCAACACCCCATCAGGATGGCCAAAATGAAAAAATGGATTGGATTAGCCGCGCTCATGTTTGCCACCCTCACCCAGGCCAGCCCTGAACTTGGCAAGCTGCACTACCTCACCGAAGAGTACAAACCCTACAACTTCACCGATGAAACCGGCGCCCCCACCGGCCTCGCCGTCGAGCTGCTGCATCAGGTGTGGCAGAAGACCAACACCCCGGCTCAGGCCATCACCATCATGCCCTGGGCGCGGGGCTACTACCTGCTGACCCAGAAACCCAATGTGGTGCTCTTCTCCACCGCCCGCACCGAGTCGCGGGATCCCTTGTTCAAGTGGGCCTGTCCCATCGGTTATGCCGAGATAGTGCTGATGGGGCTGGCCAAGAACCCGCTCACCCTCGGCAAGCTCGAAGATGCCCAGCAATACAACATAGGGGCGGTGCGCGCCGACGTGGGGGAACAACTGCTGCTCAACAGCGGCTTTGACGAGCAGAAGATCATGACTGCCAACCGCCTGCCCCAGGCGCTCAAGATGCTCACCTCGGGCCGGGTCGACCTCATCTCCACCAACAAGACCACCCTGATGGATCTCATCGCCACCCAGCAGCTGGATCCCGCCCAGTTCAAGGTGGCCTGGATGCTGAGCTCGGAGCAGTTCTGCTTCGCCTTCAGCCACCCGGTCAGCGACGAGCTGATCAAGGAGTTCCAGAACGGCCTGACCCAGGTGCTGGCCAGCAGCGAGTTTCAGCAGATCCAGAGCAAGTACTTCCCCGCCCGCTAGGCGAGTTCATCACGCGAGGCCCATTGGGCCCCGCGTGATCTCTGGTGTCGCTGTGGCATAACGCAAGCCCTTTACCCAGCCCCGCAACTCGACTGCATTCAGGGCCGCCCCGCCTAATGCGCACCGGCCTTGCCCCTTATGGCTTGCGCCCGGATCTGCATGGCGGGGCGCACCTGCCGAAGTCAGGCGGCCCGCCACTGCCACTCGTCCCCTTCCAAATCGCCACCGAAACCTTGCGCGGGCGCAAAAAACCATTCAATTCTGACACTTGCATCACTAATTCAATGGAATTCCATGGATCGGGCCGAGACGGCTCCGTAAGATAACCACGGTGCCTGTTGGCCCCCTTGTTCCCTCTGATGGTCAACAGCGCATTGTGGTAGCGACAGCCAGGGGCGGTAGCGACTTTCGCGGATAGAGAGCGAACTGTATGCCTGCGAGGCGCCCCGTTTGGCAAAACGGGGCAACGGCGGCACAAGCCCGCCGGGTTGATAGCACAGGGCGCCAACAAGCGGGGGAAGACAGCCAAGGTTGTGCCCCAACGCGGGTCGCAAACAACCGCCCGCTCACTGGCTGACCGAATGTCGATGCCGTGTGGCCAAACGCCCGATACGACTCGGCGCGATCAGGGTTATTTGACCCGCATCAGGCGATGACGGATATCACCCAGCTCGACCTGGATCACCTGGGAGCGCTGCATGGCCTCAACCCGCTGCAGCATATCGGCGTTGTAGTGCTTGCGCCGCATCCACTGCATGGGCTCCTCGAAGCTGCCTTCATTGACGATAAAGGTATCCGTGTAGGTGTCGTTCACTATGCTGACCACCCAGATGCGCTGCTGAAACTCCGAGAGTTCGGCAAAGAGCGCGGCCCCGCGGGTCGCGAGCCAGCGCCCTGCCTGGACGATCCTGTTTTTACTGCTGACGAACCGGTTTGCCATATCTGATAAGGGTTGGATAAAGGACGGTTGGACATCCTAGCATCCAGGGGATGGTGCACCAAGCAGCGGGAGTGCGCCTCTCCCACCACGGGATGAGGAGCAGGGTGCAATAAGCCTGTAGGGTCGATTAGCGAAGCGTAATCGTCCGCGGTAACCATCCCCTCTCCCCCCTGCGGGAGAGGGTTAGGGTGAGGGGTCACTCGCCTGATTGGCATGGCTCCGCCATGCAGGACACGAGGACTCCGTCCTCGACGGGGTTTCGCCGCCGCTGCGCGGCTTGGCGAGTGACTTTGGAAAGACCCAAAGTCACCAAAAGTCTTATCCCCCACTTGTTCGCCCTCCTGCGTCGGGTTCCCTCGGTTCACCCGTTTGTCCGACGGCACGCGCCGATGGGCCATCCCTGGCCTCGCGGCCTGGACAAACGGGCTCACCTCGGCGAACAACAGGGGGCAACCCCGAACCATCAGCACCGAGGAAAGTTAAAAGTACCCTGTGCTATTCGGGGCAACGATCTGGAGAGTTGTTATCTCAGATCCGGCCCTAGCCAGCCCTATGGCGAGACCAGATTTTTTCACCTATGCGACAACAGCTATCAACATTGTTAGATAGGGAAAAAATCATTGTTAGTACAGCAGAAAACTTCACACATCCCGAACGAGAAAGGGTCTGATATTGAATGTACGAGAGCAAATATTCATCCGGAACATATATTTTTAAATCACTTTTAAATTAAGTAGAAAATACATGTACATTGATATACTTGATGCTGGTCATGGCGACAGCCTATTAATAACTTGTGGTGAAACAATAATTTTAGTTGATTCCGGACCTCAATCATTCAAGATACGGAAAAAATTACTTCAGAGAATCAAAAGCCTTCTTAATGGAAGAGCAATCGACATTGCCATTGTGACACATAATGATGATGATCATATTGGTGGATATAAGTATCTTATTGATGATAGCGTCATTATAAAGAAATTCATATTTAACAGTTTAGACCTAATAAACAAATTATTTAATAAAAATAAAGAAAGTAACAAAATATCTTTCAAACAAGATATTGACCTTCAAAAAACAATATCTAATTTAGGTTTAAACGTTCAAACATTTCAATATGATGACGCGCCTTTAACCTTTAATGGTATTACTATAACAGCACTAACTCCAAACAAGGTGATTCTTGAACGCCTAAACAAAAAGGCAGAGCTACATAGAGTAAAAAATAAAATATCAGGTTCAAAAACCATAGAGAAATCCATCCATGGATGCCTCGATGATTTAAAAAACATCAAAGATGTATTTATCGAAGACAATTCGATCACGAACAAGTCAAGTATATCGTTTGTTCTTCATTTCGAGAAAGTAAACGTATTATTTCTTGGTGATAGCCACCCAAGTGATGTTATCAGTTCATTAAAATCAAAAGGATTTTCAAATATCTCTTTTGATGCTATCAAATTAGCTCATCATGCTAGTGAAAAGAACACTAGCTCTGAATTATTAGAATTAGTTGGAAATACCGAATACATTATATGTGCCGATAAATCACATCACGGACATCCTAACAACAAGACTATAAGTCGTATTATTTATTTCAACCATAATGCAAAATTCCACATGAGTTCTGAAAATGAAAAACTAAGGACTATGTTTACAGAATGTACCACACAAGGGTATCGAATTTCCGTAACTTATCCTGTTAATGGTGTTAATAGAGTTGTGCTATGAGCAGAAAAAATACCGTAAAAATTATAACTGCGACTTCAGAGTCTAGTGGTTATCATTTCAAGTCTAGTGAAGATGATAGTTCATACGTAATTGCCTCAAAACATGGTCTATGTAATTTATCAGATGATTGCACCACAAATTTCTGTAAATCTTGTGACGTAACATTTGATGTATCTATGTTAACGCTATATAAAAGTAATAATGA
Organism: Aeromonas enterica; assembly: GCF_054052465.1. Taxonomy (NCBI): domain Bacteria; kingdom Pseudomonadati; phylum Pseudomonadota; class Gammaproteobacteria; order Aeromonadales; family Aeromonadaceae; genus Aeromonas; species Aeromonas enterica. Next base: position 40,886 of record NZ_JBSTYL010000015.1, read on the forward strand.
AAGTCTAACTCCGCAAAAGATTTACCGATTTCCAAATAACGACATCGCAATAATTCAAGTGCTGGAAAAAAGTTTCACACCTATAAAGCTTGGTAAATTAGAAGAAAACCTAGGTAATTTCTTTGCGTTTGGTTATAAAGCAGAAAAGCACACCCCCTTAAGGCTACTGTTAAACTCTCCAGAAATAAATGGAGATGAGTGTTACTTCAACATTGAAGGAAATTCAACTCCAGAGCTGATCGAAAAAAGCTTAGACTACAACGGTATTTCTGGCTCACTTGTCATTGGGAGGGACTCAATAGATATACCCACAGCCTATTCAATAATAACCACGAATGAAGAAAATAACGATCTTTCTGGTGACATTCTTTACAATATTGATTTCAATGAACTTCATGATTTTTTTGGAACTAGAATTTTCTCTAAACAACGCAGCAAGCTTACCTTTGACACAAGCTTTAAAAATAATTTCAAGAAAGTCGATTCAATACAAGTAAGTCAATACCTTACTGTATCTATCTTGGTGCCAGCCGAAAGAGGATTTCCATATTTCAACTTGAACCCTATCGCCAAAGCATTGACAAATGAACTTGGAGTCGTATTGGGCCATAAGGATAAGGCACTGAACAAAACCGTTCTTACTGCATCCGCATTGCAAGTACTGAGAGACCAAAAAGATAAACAACCAGTGTATAAACTGTTATCAAGTCGCATTGCTGAGTCAATGATGAATGCTCCCCATATATATTCAACATATATTGATCATTCACACTATCATCATGTGCATCTTTTAAATGACTCAGATAGTGGATCTGAGCTTATGGTTTCTAGCTTTGGCGGTGAGGGTGACTTAACAGATAAATTAAATAGTGCGCTTGAACAAATAATTAAAAACATTAACAATTATTCGTTCAATTCAAAATTGATTTCAGAACGAGCATTTCTTGATATGAAATATAGCCATGAGGAATGTGAGTTTTTATATGGGATTTTATTTGGCGAACAAAAAGAGTTCATAAATAACCTGGCAATATTGCATTGTATTGATTTGCAATTGAGCACAATTTCAACATTAAAGCCTATTGAAGAACAAATAAATTCATTAGTTAAGATTGCAATCTACAATATTGATAACTCTACACTAAATTCGATCAATCACGGGCTAAATATAAGTCTATATATAATACCAATGAATAAAAGTAATGAGTTGGCGGGTCTTGTAGAGGAAATACTAGCATGAGCATCAATGCTATAAATTACATTTGTGACCGAATTACACATAGCGATGAATTTGATAATACCTATGAGAAACTTTTCCTGACAACATCTCATAATAGATTTAATAGCAACCCGTCTAATCCAATCACAGCTCAAGAATATCGTAGGCTATTAAAATACTCAGATTTTTTCTCAAACTCAGATAACAGTTTCCATAGAAGCTTATCGTTGAAGATCGTATCTTCATTGTACGAACTATATAAAGATGAACCAAGCTGCCAACTAGTTGTCAAGTCTGTCTTGAATAAGTTTGGTCTGTTTTCTGCGGAAGATAAGTTTGTAGATGAACGTTTAAGCTTGCCGATCAGCCTTGAACTTTCAGGAAGTTATCGGAAAATTAACCAACGCATCGGTAACACTGCCGATATCTTTACCAATGCGCAATTTGAAATATATAATGCAATTAAAAACAACCGACATTTCAGTTTCTCTGGACCAACATCATTAGGCAAGTCATTTTTAATAAAAAACACAGCTATTGATCTTATTCAATCAGTACAAAACATAGTTTTCATTCTTCCAACTAAAGCCCTACTCGAGGAATACTTGATCGACTTTAGGTTAATGCTTTTAGAAAGAAAAATGGATAATGTAAACATTACTAAAGCCGTTTCTAGATTTAATAAGGACAGTAAAAACATTCTTATTTTCACACAAGAAAGATACAATAGCTTTTTATTCGATAACAATTACTCCGATGTCAAAATAGATATACTCTTCATCGATGAAGCTCATAAAATAGCCGATAAAGGAAACAAAAGGGCGATAACTTTATTTAAAGTGATTAGACGTACCCTTGATATTTATTCTGATGTTAGACTGGTGTTCTCCAGCCCTGTCATTTCTAACCCAGAGATTTTTTTTAAAACTTTCGGATTAAGCTCTAATGTTAAAAGTCTAGCAATAAAGGAAAGTCCAGTAACTCAAAATCTTTATTTTTCAAACCTTATTGACGGCGAGTTTAGGTATTTTGACACTATTAAAAAAGATATTATAAAGTTCTCGCCAGAGAAAAAATATAAAAACAGCTTTGATTTAATTTGTTCTATTGGACAACAATCTCATTCAAATCTAATTTTCATTTCTAGCAAGATTGAATGTGTGAAAAAATGCGGTGAATTTATTGAGTACATGATTCAGCATGGTCAGCTGAGTAAAACAGAAGACATTGAAATAATTAATGAGTCCAAGTTTATATCAGACTTTGTTCATAAGGATTTTATATTGGCAAAATACTTATGTTACGGAGTCGCATTACATAATGGTTCTTTACCTATATTTATTCGAAAGCGCATTGAAGATCTCTACTCTCGTAAGAAAATCAAATATATTTTCTGCACTTCAACGTTGCTAGAAGGAGTAAACCTCCCTACCCAAAACGTCTTTATTTATCCATTTGCAAAAAAGACCCTTAATGATATAGATAAATGCAACCTTGACTTTTGGAACCTCGCTGGGCGTGCAGGACGATATCGCAATGAGTTATCTGGAAATATTATTTGCATTGGGGAGGCTAAAAATAGTTGGTCTATTGTAGAAGCACTCGCCACTGAAAACAAGAGCATTGATATTAACGACCACTTTTTATCTTTACTCTCAAAACCACGCAAGATAATTAACTATCTTGACGGTAAAACAAAGTCACCTGATAAAAACATAAAGGAATTAAGTGCATTAATACTTTCCGAAGTTTTAGAGTATAAGGAAAGTGGTATTGTAGGCAGTCTGCTTATGGAGTTTGACACTAAAAATAGAGAACATATAATATCATCCTCACTAGCACATTTAATAAGAAAGAAAATTACAGACATAGACCCTGTGGCCTTTTCCAGCAATCATAATTTTGATAGTGATTTACAATCAAGAGCAAATAAATTTGCTCGAGACCCAAAGAACATATTAAAATCTTATACTAGAGACGATGTATCTAACTATATTCGTATAATTAATGAGATTTACCAAATCAGAAAGACTGACAGTTCACTTAACCAGCTGATCAATGTTGTTTACTCTTGGCTAATGGGAGCACCTTTATCAGTGATTATTGAAAATGGAATAAAATTTGGTACTACTGTAAGGGACCCAGATACGTATAGCTGGGTAACATTTGACGTTAACAACCCAATCCATTTAAACCAAAAAATCATTGAAACAATAAATTGTATTGAAAGCGAAGTCACTTTTCATCTTGAAAGTTGCTGTTCTCATTTTCATCAGCTAACAAAGTCTATTCACGGAGAATCTGCAGCAGGTTGCAACCTTGCACCATTACTTGAGTATGGGACGATGGATATGAGGGAAGCCGCATTACAAGACTATGGATTTTCTAGGTTAGCAGCAAGTGAGATAATAAAAAAACATATTAAATGCATCAGCTTTTCTAACGAAGGTTCTAAAGTCATAGTTAATATACCCATGTTAAAAGAAGCACTTCGTGAGGATAGTTTTATTCGAAAGGAGTTAAGCTGGATTGCAAAATAACACTACCCATGCATTAACCACATCCTTTACTTATAATTTCCAGACTCTTTTTACCTAAACCAAAACGCAATTTACCAACCCCTTGCACAGCTTTCCCCTTTCAGTGAAAAAGGCGGTCAACATGCACGCTAAAGCCACGGGCGGGCACGGTATTGGTTCCCCCTGCAAACCGCCGAGTCGAGTTCAACGGGTCAGGAGCGCCATCAAGGATGATGGCGCAGCCGCAGTCGGCATAGGGGCCAAATCGGATCAGGGCGAGCACCGCTCGACCCCGATTTGGCGCGAGAACAGGGAGGTTCGAAGCGGGCTTTGGCCGAAGCCAGGGATGGCGTAGGCCAAAGTGCCGTCTGCGGCGCTCCGTCCGACCCGTTGGACGAAACGAGGGAACCCGCGAAGCGGGCGGTTTGCCGGGGGAGAAGACTTTTGGTGTTATTTGCCAAAGAGAGCGGGTCTTTCAAAAGTCACTCGCCAAGCCGCGTAGCGGCGACGAAATCCCTTCGAGGGCAAGGCCCTCGTGTCCTGCATGGCGAAGCCATGCCATTCAGGAGAGAGGGAAGGTGCCAGCCCTCAGACAGGTCATAAAAAAACCGCAGCCCAGGGCTGCGGTTTTTTATTGGATCAACCTGTTGGCGCCAACAGGGCAACCGGCCTTAGGCACGGCGCCAGCTGGTCTTGCCGGCGCTGTCTTCCAGCACTATGCCCATCTCGGTGAGACGGTTGCGGGCGGCGTCGGCGGCGGCCCAGTTCTTGTCGGCGCGGGCCTGATTGCGCTGGACGATCAGTTGTTCGATCTCGGCCACTTCGTCATCGGCGTCATTGCCCTTGAGGAAGGCGTCCGGGTCCTGCTGCAGGATGCCGAGCACGGCGCCCAGCTCACGCAGACGGGCACCCAGGCCAGCGGCGACCTGGATGTCTTCGGCCTTCTGGCGGTTGATCTCGCGCACCAGATCGAACAGGGCTGAGTAGGCTTCCGGGGTGTTGAAGTCGTCGTCCATGGCCTCCTTGAAGCGGGCTACCTGCTCGTCGCCACCGGCGGCGGCAGCCACCGGCAGGTCGCGCAGGGCGGTGTACATGCGCTCCAGCGCGGCGCGGGCTTGCTTGAGGTTATCTTCCGAGTAGTTGAGCTGGCTGCGGTAGTGGCCGGACATCAGGAAGTAACGCACGCTCTCGGCGTCGTAGTGCGCCAGCACATCGCGGATGGTGAAGAAGTTGCCAAGGGATTTGGACATCTTCTCTTTATCCACCATCACCATGCCGCTGTGCATCCAGGTGTTGACGTAGTCGCCACCGTGGGCGCAGCAGGACTGGGCGATCTCGTTCTCGTGGTGCGGGAACTGCAGATCCGAGCCGCCGCCGTGGATGTCGAAGTGGTTGCCAAGGTGCTTGGAGTTCATGGCGGAGCACTCTATATGCCAGCCAGGACGGCCCGGGCCCCAGGGGCTTTCCCAGGTCGGCTCGCCGGGCTTGGACATCTTCCACAGCACGAAGTCGAGCGGGTTGCGCTTGGCATCCACCACACCGACCCGGGCACCGGCTTGCAGCTGCTCCAGATCCTGTCCGGAGAGCTTGCCGTAGTCGGCGTAGGAGTCGACGATGAACATGACGTCGCCGTTGTCGGCCACGTAGGCGTGATCCTGCGCGATCAGGCTCTCAACCAGCTCGATGATTTCACTGATGTGCTGGGTGGCACGCGGCTCGACGTCCGGGCGCACCATGCCGAGGGCATCAAAATCCTGGTGCATGTCGCCGATCAGGCGCTCGGTCAGATCGTCACAGGTGACGCCTGTCTCGGCGGCGCGCTTGATGATCTTGTCATCCACGTCGGTGACGTTGCGCACGTAGTTGAGCTGATAGCCGCAGTAACGCAGGTAACGGGCCACCACGTCGAAGGCGACGAAGGTGCGACCGTGGCCGATATGACAGTGATCGTAGATAGTGACGCCACACACATACATGCCCACCTTGCCCGGGTGGATAGGTTTGAATTCTTCTTTTTGACGAGTGAGTGTGTTGTATATCTTCAGCATCTTATGACCACTGCCTGTGAGTAAAATGGCCTGCCATTCTACCCGCATCCGGTAGAGAAAACGAGGCAGAAAACAGGGTGGATCCGGCCTCACAGCCATGTCAGCGCTATGTCAGAGCTATGCCAGACGACCACTATGGGCTAGAATTGCCACCACTTTATGCCATAGCCCATGCAACAAGCTGCGAGCCGCTTACCTGCCCGCGCAACGTTTGCCCAAAGAATGAAAGGACATATCATGGTTACTCTGCACACCAATCACGGCGACATCACTCTGACCCTGAACGCCGAAAAAGCCCCGGAAACCGTGGCCAACTTCCTGCAATACTGCCGTGACGGTCACTACGACAACACCATCTTCCACCGCGTCATCGACGGCTTCATGATCCAGGGCGGCGGCTATGCCCCCGGCTTTGAAGAGAAAGATACCCGCGCCTCCATCAAGAACGAAGCGGCCAACGGTCTGTCCAACAAGATTGGTACCGTCGCCATGGCCCGCACCATGGAGCCGCACTCTGCCAGCGCCCAGTTCTTCATCAACGTGAACAACAACGACTTCCTCGATTTCAAATCCGCCACCACCCAGGGCTTCGGCTACTGCGTATTTGGTGAAGTGACCGCCGGCATGGACGTGGTCAACAAGATCAAGGGCGTCAAGACCGGCAATGCCGGCCGCATGCACCAGGATGTACCGGTAGAGGACGTGGTGATCACCAAGGTGACCCTTGCTGACTGATCTCTGCCTTCTGCGAGATGAACTGACTGCGGCCCCGGCCGCAGTTTTTCCATCTGCACTGGCCACGGGCCCGAACTGGCGCCGCCTCGACTATCTGGCCCACGGCAACGAGCGCCAGCGCGCGGCCCATGCCCTGCTCACCGGTACGCCCCTGTGGCGCGAGTTGCAGAGCCGGTGTCTGGATGTGGCGCTGGTAAGCACCCTGGCCATCGGGCTCGACCGGCCCGGCAGCGATCTCGACATCCTCTGCCAGCATGCAACGCCCTCAGTGCTGGCCGCCCAATTTGCCGAGCGGGGCTGGCAAGGCCGCGCTCTGGACAGCGACATCTGGCTGCTGGAGCAGACCCTGACCGACGCCGATGGTCGCAACTGGCCCATCGAGCTCTATGTCACCCCGGCCGGTGTCGAGACCCTCAACGGCTGGCGTCACCTCAGCCTGATGGCCGCCCTGATCGAGCACTTTGGCCACGACTTTTACCGCACCCTGCTCGCCCTGCGTCTGCAGCAAGGGCTGAAGGGGGAAGCGGCCGTCTGCCGCCTGCTGAAGCTGGCAGGCGATCCCTATCAGGCGCTGCTGACCCTGGAAGGCCGCAACCTTGACCAGCTTGACTGGCAACCTCACCCTATGACCCATACAGCCAGAATCGGGGCCCCTCGCACGCCATCATGAGCACCCTCTTTATCAGTGACATTCACCTGTGCAGCGATCGGCCCGACATGACGGCCGCGCTGGTGCGCTTTCTGGCGCACGACGCCCCCGGTGCCGACGCCCTCTATGTGCTGGGAGATCTGTTTGAATTCTGGATTGGCGACGACGATCCCAACCCGCACCACCAGCAGGTTGCCGGGGCCTTTGCGGCCCTGAGCCAGCAGGGGGTGCCCATCTATTTCATCCACGGCAACCGCGACTTCATGCTGGGCCGCCAGTTTGCCAAGCAGGCCGGCATGACCCTGCTCGGCGACCCTTGCGTCATCGAGCTCTATGGGGAGCGGGTGCTGCTCAGCCACGGCGATCTGCTCTGCACCCTGGATTTGGGCTATCAGAAGTTTCGCCGCATCACCCAGCTCAAGTGGCTGCGCTGGCTCTTCCTGCGCCTGCCGCTGGCCCGCCGCCTCGCCATCGCCTGCAAGATGCGCGGTCAAAGCCAGATGCAGAACGTGCAAAAGAACCAGATCATCATGGACGTGACGCCGGCAGCGGTGGACGAGATGCTGCGCCAGCACGGCTGCAACACCATGATCCACGGCCACACTCACAGGCCCGCCATCCACGACTTCATCCTCGACGGTCAACCGGCACGGCGCATCGTACTGGGGGACTGGTTCGAGCAGGGATCCGTGCTGGTGTGCCGCCCCGGCGAGCAACGCCTCGAAGTGCGGGCCCTGCAAGGGACTGATGCCTGAGCGGCCAGTGGCGAACAACACCGGCAAACGGCTATGAAAAAGGCGGGATCATCCCGCCTTTTTGTTTTTTCTCTGTGGCCAGCCAAGCGCCTTTCGAGCGCCGTGCGCGTTACATCACCGTCATCTGGCCGGCATAGAGGATGAAGTAACGCAGCAACAGTATGCCCACCAGACTCAGGCTGCAGATCAGCGCCAGCCGGGCGGGCTGGTGCGCCTGCGCCTTGCCGCCAAGCAGGCCCAGCGACTGGGGCAGCACTATGCCAAGGCCAATCACCCCGAACCAGAACACCTGAGACCAGAAACCGCCGCCAATCGCCGCCCACATGGCCGCTTCTCGCTGACCACCACCGAAGTAGAGGCCGGTGAAGAAACAGACCAGCAGGAAGATCTCGATGGCGACAATGGGCCGCTCGAACCTGTGCACGAAACTCACCCCCTGGCTGTGGCCATCCTCCCGAAACAGGGTCACCGCCAGCAAGATGGTGGAGGCCACCCCCGAGCTGATGCCGGACACCAGAAACAGCGCAGGCAGGATCGGGTTGTTGAGCATGGGATAGGTCTTGAGGGCGGAGAGCAGAAAGCCGGTATAGGCCCCGAGCAAGACCGCCAGCAGCAGCAGCAAGGGGCCGAGCAGCCGTTCGAGCGGCACAATCTTGCCAATCAGGGTGTCGAAAAAGGCGAACTTGTCCGCCAGCAGCTGCCGACGCAGCGCCGCGATCTCGGCACGAAACACCACCGCCAGCCAGGCGAACAGCACCGCCATGTAGATCTGGAACAGCATGACCCCCATCGACATGACGGAGTCGAACTGGTAGTGGAACATCAGCTTCCAGAAGGTCCAGGGCCGGGCCAGGTGGAAGATGAGGATCAAGAGCCCCAGGATCACCGAGACGGGCGCCAGGATGGCGGTCGCCCTGATGATGCCGCTCTCGCTGCCGGCGCCTTGCCGCCGCAGCAGCACCGACAAGGTGGTCGACCCCGCCGAGATGCCGAGCAGGAACAGGTAGACGGCGATGGGGCCATCCCACACCAGGGAGTCGAAGTGAAATGCGTCATGCCACATGGTGCATACCTCCCGTCAGCCGGTCTGCGTCATACAGATGAGATGGCATCATGACTTCACCTCCCCTTTCGGCACCCGGTACATCTTGGGCGAGGTACCGAGGAACTGCTTGTAGCGATAGGTGGTCTCCTGCACCAACCGCCTGGCGATGGGACTTTGGGGATCGTCCAGATTGCCGAATACCAGCGCCTTGGTGGGGCAAGCCTCCACGCAGGCGGGCTGCTTGCCATTGGCCAGGTTGGTCTTGCGGCAAAAATCGCACTTGTCGGCGACGCGGGTCACCGGGTTGATGAAACGCACCTGATAGGGACAGGCCGCGAGGCAATAGCGGCAACCCACGCAGAGATCGGGATTGATGTCGACAATGCCATCCTCGGCCCGGATGTGGGAGGCGCCGGTCGGGCAGACATGCACGCAGGGGGCATTGTCACAGTGCTGGCAGGATTTGCGAAAGAAGCGGTACTCCTGATCCGGATACTCCCCCACAGGGCCGCTGCGCAGGATCTGCAGCCGGGCAACCCCTTGCGGCACCTGATTGACTTCGCGACAGGCATCCATGCAGGCGGTACAGCCGATGCAGGCCGTCTCGTCGTGGATCATGCCGTAGCGTACGCCCTCTATGGTCATGCGGTTGGCAAGGGCACGGGGGGCGCCCGTCATCAGGATCAGGGCCCCGGCGCTCATGCCCACCATGAATTCGCGACGGGTCGTACTCATGCGCCCTCCTTGACGGCTGCCTGCTGCCTGGCCTCGTGCTGCTTGCTGTGGCAGTCGACGCACAACTTGATGCGGGACTTCTCGGGGATGCCGACCATGGGCTCCTTGGCCGGGTGCAGCTGATGGCAGCTGGTGCAGGTCACCCGAGTGGCATGCACGTCGTGGGCCCACAGGGCCTTGCGCAGATCGTCGGGTTCATGGCAGCTCATGCAGACGCCATTTTGCTGGCTGAGCGGGAACGCATCGTCGCCAAAGCGCATCACATCGACCATGCCGCCGCGCTGTTTGCGGTGATCGGCCGACGCATTGCCGTGACAGTTGGTGCAGGTGACCTGTTCACCCGTGTTGGGGTTGGTGACGCTGCCGTGCTTGCCGTGCATCCCCTCCTCCCCGTCGTGACACTTGTCGCACTTGGCAAAGCGGGCCGCCGCTTTCTGGGCGGCAGCCTTTTTCTTCTCCGCCTTGGCCTGGCGTTCGGCCAGCGTCGGCTGATCGGCCGGCACGGCGGTGGGCGAAACTTGAGTATTGGTGGTCGGGGTATCGGTCGCCGGGGCCACCTCGGCCCTGGCAAACTGGGTGGTGCCCAGGCAGAGGCAGCCAAGCAGCAGCCACTTGATGACATCTTTCATAGGAAACTCCGGATCAGGGACACCCGGCGGGTGTCATCTCCCCCAGTGCGCAAAAAAGGAGCTGACAACAGCTCCTTTGACGCTCATGACCGGGTAGCAGGAGCACACCCCGCCAGCGTGCGGCAGGGTGGCTGCGTCAATGGGAGTGGGGGCAGCGACGGTTACTGCTGGCTCGCGTAGTACTCGGCCAGGGCCTTGAGGTCTGCATCGCTCATGGCGATGATGGCCTTGTTCATCTTCTCGTCGTTGCTGCGCTTGCCGGCCTTGAACTCCTGCAGTGAAGTCAGCAGGTAGCCCTTGGGCTGACCAGCGAGGATGGAAGCCTCATCTTCCACCACTGAGCCCCCTTCGGAGTGGCACTTCTTGCAGCCGGACTCTTCGTGCAACTTCTGCCCGGCCTTGGCCAGCGCCGCATCGAATGGCTGCTTCATCGGCTGGTAGGGCAGCTCGGCATAATGGGCTGCCAGCTCGTCGATCTGCTCGTCGCTAAGGCCCTTAACTATGTCGGTCATGTTCCCCTGCTTGCTGGTGTCACCGGTGACATGATTAACGGTCTTGGCAGGGCGCCCATCCAGATAAGTACGCAGCTGCTCACTGATGTTGGCCTCTGCCAGCCCGGCGATGGTCGGGATGTCGTTATGGGTGCTGATCCCCTGATTTCCATGACATGAATTACATGTCTCCACCAAGGAGTCTATGCTGGCATGTGCGGTGCCAATAGAGCCCAAAAGCAACGACAATCCCAGCATTTCCAGTTTCATACTGCGTTTCATTTCTCATCCCTCGTGCAGAAAAGACCTAAAAATCTCAATCGAAACAGACATTTCTTTCTCTCAGCTTGCTTTGAGATCCGTTTTTGAGACTTCGGTCAACGCCGGTTAATATATAAACCTTACAATTAAGATGGAAATCATTTATACCGTATTAAGTCCTCATTTGACCCTTAAGTGGTATGTTTTTGGGAATTTTTTGACTTGGCTCATACATGGAACAATAAGTCCGATAAAAAAGGATAAAACAATGAAATACTGGAAAGTATTGGTGGCTGCAGCAATGGTGTTCGCCCTGTCGTCCTGTGGTGGCGGTGGCGACGGAAACGACAAGACAGATCCACCGCCCCCCCCTCCCGGTACCCCGGATTCACTTATCATCTCGGCCTCCACGCCCCTGTTGAACGAGAGCGGTCAACTCTCGGTGCAGTTCAGCGTCACCGACAAACAAGGCAAGGGCTATGACCTGGGAGCCACACTCCCCTCCTTCACTCTGGCCAAGGTGATCCCCGGCCGTGACGCCGCGCGGCAAGACCCGGTCGTCTGGAAGAGCTTCATCTACAGTACCAAGAACAACCGGCCGACCAGTGAGAACAGCGGCAAGCTGGAACCCCTGGGCAGTGGTCAATACCGCTACACCTTCTCCTTCAATGCCACCACGGTGCGCGACCCTTATCCGAGCGATTCGCAGGACAACAACGGCTTGATCCGCTGGGATGAGGCAGCGACTCATCGCCTCGGCATCTACTTCGGTGGCAGCAATGACATTCCGGTCACCGACTACGTGCAGGACTGGGTGCCTGCGGGAACCCCGCCGCTGCTGACCCGCGACATTCTGGAACAGCAAAACTGCGACAGCTGCCACATGAAGCAGCCGATCCACCACAGCAACCGCGCCGATCCCAAGCTCTGCGTCACCTGCCACAACGAGAGCGTACCCGGCAGCGGTCGCGGCGATCTGACCACCCTGGTGCACAAGCTGCACGGCAATCTGGACCCGACCGCCACCAAGCTGGTGAGCCACTTCCCGCAGGATCCACGCAACTGCGATACCTGCCACAAGGATGTCACCCCGACCACGCCGGACGCCAACAACTGGCAACACGCCCAGGAGAAACCCTGCGGCGCCTGCCATGCGGACTCCACCACCACGACCGGTTACGTCAGCCACATCAACGGCAAGATCAACAGCGGCACTCTCTGTACCCAGTGCCATGCGGAAGAGCCGGGCAACACCAAGTCCCCCAGCAGCGTGCACATGGGCTATCTCGCCAATGAGGCCGCCGGTCGCGACAAGCTGGTGTTCACATTCGATGACGTCAGATACGCGGCGCCCAACATCGAGGTCGAACTGACAGTGACCGCCGATGGCAGCCCGGTCGAAACCATGGACGGCGTGCTCAAATACATCAAGTACGGCGATCTGGCCAAGGCCCCCTACATCCTGGTCAACTGGGATCAGGGCAATGGTTACGAGCTGGCCTACACCAACCCGCAAACTTTCGTCACCGGCAACAAGATTGACTTCACCAAGTGCGAAAGTCAGGGTGGCGGCAGCTTCCTGTGTCGCAAAGAGGTGGGCAACGAAGTTACCGGCACCCTGGCGGCCACGGTCGCCGAACTGCAGGTCTGCGTGGCCCGCAAGGCGGATCGCAATGGCGCCTTCGCCGCCGGGGATCTGCTCCCCTGCAGCAGCACCGCCAGCGCCCTCTCCTACGTGGCCATCAACCCGGCCAAGGCCTACTTCCGGGTCGAAGGCGGGGTCGACAGCAGCTATGTGCTCAAGGCAGGCGCGGATCTGGCTTCCTGTAACGGTTGTCACAAGGATCTGGCCATCCACACCGAGGGGAACGCGGGTTCAGCCCACGCCTCCAAGGACTTTGCCCAGTGCACCAGTTGTCACAACGCCACCCGCACCTCCTTCTACGCGGGCGTGCCGGGTGATCTCAAGTACCACGTGCACTCCTTCCACGCCTACGGTTCCCACCGCAGCGGGGATGCCACCTTCCCGGGCAAGCTGAACAACTGCGAGTCCTGCCACACCAAGGCGCAATACAACCTGCCCAACCAGCAGAACGAGCGCCCCTCTCTGGTGAGCACCACGGCAGACAACAAGCAGCCCAAGTTCTTCAGCCCGACTCTGGTGGTCTGCGCCAGCTGCCACCTCAAGTCACCGCTGGGTCTGGTCAAACCGGACAGCCCGGTCGCCGGGGACGAGTGGGCAACCCACATGAAGAACAACGGCGCCATCTTTGGTGCAGAAACGATAGAGGCCGCCACCGGGGTTGAACAGTGCGCGTCTTGCCATGCCGTCGGGCAGGAGCAGGGCGTCGACAAGGTTCACAAGGTGTATGACTTCCGTTGAAACCACCAGGCCAGGGGACTTGCCCCTGGCCCTTTGCCGTTGAAGGACACGATATGAAAATAACCACCCCGCAGTGGCTCCTGGCGGGTTTGCTGGCACTCAGTTGCCTGCCCGTCTGGGCCAAGAGTGATGCCCAGCCGGCGGCCGATGCCGATCCCCGCCTGCAGGTCGAGGCCGCCCTCGACCAGAAATTCGATCAGGGGAAATACTCCCCCAAGGGCGCCGATACCTGCCTCAAGTGTCACGATGCCGATTCGCGCAAGCCTGCCACCGGCATCTTCCACAATGTGCACGGCAACCTCGGCAACCAGAACGGGCCCATGGCGGACAAGCAGTGCGAAGCCTGCCACGGTCCTGCCGGCAACCACCCGCGCAACCCCCGCAAGGGCCAGCAACGGGAACCCATGATCACCTTCGGCCCCGATTCGCCGGTGCCGGTGGAGAAGCAGAACAGCGTCTGCCTCTCCTGCCACACCGACGCCAAACGAATGGGCTGGCATGCCAGTGCCCACGCGGTGGAGGATCTCTCCTGCAGCAGTTGCCACAGCCTGCACCAGGCCAAGGATCCGGTGATGGACAGCAAGAAGCAGGTCGAGACCTGTACCAGCTGCCACGCCCAGCAGAAAGCCGATCTGCACAAGCGCACCAGCCACCCCATCCTCAATGGCGAACTGCCCTGCTCCAGCTGCCACAACCCGCACCAGTCGCAGAACGAGGCCAGCCTGAAGCAGCCCAGCCTCAACGAGAGCTGCTACGAGTGCCATGCCGAGAAACGGGGCCCCTTCCTGTGGGAACACGAGCCGGTAACCGAGGATTGCTCCCTCTGCCACAGTCCGCACGGCTCCATCAACCAGGCGCTGCTCAACAAGCGGGTGCCGCAACTGTGTCAGGAGTGTCACAGCGTGCCCCATGCCAACGTTTCCATCCCCGAGGGGGATCTCAAGGTGCGTGGCGGCAGTTGCCTGAATTGTCATAACCAGATCCACGGGACCAACCACCCCAATGGTCAATCCCTGCAACGCTGAGGAGAGAAGTCATGAAATATTCAACACTTTGGCTCTCCCTGCTGGCGGTCTGTTCGGCCCAGGCGGCCGAGGAGCCGCTGGCAGTAGGGGATTACTCCCTGCAGCAAGCCAAACCGGCCAAGACAGAACGCTGGCGCTGCACGTCATGCGAGCGCGACAGCGGCTGGTTTGGCGAGGTGGGGCTGGGGGCCGGCTATGTCAACGATGACGGCGCCACCCGCTTTCGCAACTGGGTACCCAGTGAACGGGACACCGGCATGCTCGGCATCTTCAACGCCGACCTGCAATACCGGGGAGAAGGCTCCCGCTACGGTTCCCTCGAGGCGAAAAACCTCGGCATGGAGCGCTTCAGCCTGGCGCTGGAGCAGGGCCACTATGATGGCGTTCGCGCCAGCATGGGTTACTCGGAGTCCCCCTTCTACTGGAATGCCCATGGTCGCAGTGTCTATCAACCGGGAGACAGCCCGCTGACCCAGGGCCAGCTGGCCGAATTTGACAAGGAGGTGGTGCGCAAGAAGCTGACCGCCGGGCTCGCCTATACCCCCAAGAGCCCGTGGCGCCCCTATGCCGATTTTTCTCATGAGAAAAAAGAGGCGACCCTCGCCTACTACCAACCAACCGTGCCCGGCATCGGCAGTGTGCCCGGCCTCTTGCCCAAACCCGTCGACGGTACCTCGACCACCCTGGTCAAGAGTGGCGTCAGTTATCTGGGCGAAGGCTGGCTGGTCGATCTCGCCTACAACGGCTCCCTCTATCGCACCGATGACACGGCCCTCTATTACGGCAGCGTCACCGACCCTTATGCCAACGAGCGGGCCTATGAACCGGACAACAACTTCCACCAGCTGAGCCTCTCCGGCCAGTACAACTGGGACAGGCAGAGCCTGACCGGCCGCGTCCTCACCAGTCAGGCCAGCTCCAACGGCAGCCTGACCGCCTTTCGCAATGCCCCCGTCGCCCAGGATGACTTCCACGGCGAGATCAGCACCTTCCAGGCCGATGCCAAGTGGGTGGGCCGCTTTGGCCGGGATCTCACCCTGCGGGCCGGTGGGGAGTATCGGGATCGCAAGGACAAGTCAGACGAATACGCCGTGGTCGGCAAGCAGCGCAGCAAGAGCGATCGTACCCGCAGCAAGGCGGATCTCGAGGCC
This sequence comes from Aeromonas enterica, assembly GCF_054052465.1. Classification (NCBI taxonomy): domain Bacteria; kingdom Pseudomonadati; phylum Pseudomonadota; class Gammaproteobacteria; order Aeromonadales; family Aeromonadaceae; genus Aeromonas; species Aeromonas enterica. The sequence goes on from NZ_JBSTYL010000015.1 coordinate 56,531, forward strand.
GACTACCGGCTCAATCGCGCGATCAAACTTACCACCGGCTACCAGTACCGGGGTGATCAGCGGGAGCAGGCCGATCGGCGCGACACCGACGAGCACACCCTGTTCGTCAAGGGGCGCTATCGCCCGGTCGGTGCGCTGCAACTGGGCGGCAAGCTTGCCTGGAGCACCCGCAACGGCTCTGACTGGCGCCATGACAGCGATGCTGGCAACGGCAGCCCGACCCTGCGCCAGTTCTACCTGGCCGATCGGGACCGGGTGGAGCTCAGAACCGATCTCGGTTACCAGTTCAGCGAGGGGCTGAATGCCAGTCTGGAAGGCTGGTGGGCCAAGGATGATTACAAGGAGCCGGACATAGGGCGCAGCGAGGACAAGGACTATGGCCTGGATCTCACCCTCAACCAGCAGTTTGATGACAACCTGAGCGGCCATCTGTTCAGCAACCTGCAGTGGATCAACTCGGCCCAGAATCACGCCTATACCGGCGCGCCAGACTGGGATCCCTACAGCACGGCGGTGCGCGACGAGATAACCACCCTGGGGTTGGGGCTGACCCAGAAGAAGGCGTTTGACCGGGATCTCGAGCTCGGGCTCGATTACAGCTTCGCCTATGGCCGCGGCAAGACAGACGCCAGCAAGGGCTATGACTACCCGGATCTCACCAGCAAGCAGCACCGGCTGGAAGGCTATGCCCTCTATCAGCTCACCAAGCAGCACTCGCTGCGCTGGGACGTGCGCTACGAATACTTCCAGGATGTGGATTACCTCTACACCGGCGAAGAGCGCAACCTCGGCAACCTGAACCAGGACTACGACGGCTATTTCACCGCCGTCTCCTGGCTCTACAAGTTCTGACGAGCACCGCAGCAAACAAAGCGGGAGGCCAAGGCCTCCCGCTTTTTATTTACCTTCCCTACAGGGTGAAGCGATAGAAGATGTCCACCGCCTGGGCCACCCCGCTCATGGCCTGCAGGTAGAGCCTCGGCATCAGCTCGTAGCGCAGTTTGAACTCGGCGATGGGGCTGAATACCCCGACCCCGTACTGGAACTGCAGACCGGGCAGCAGGTAGGCCGACAGGGTCACCTGGGTGTTGTCGCCACTGCCGGCGGTGTCGAGCGCCACGTCGCTCATGCCGAGGGATTCTCCCAGACTGGAGACCACGCCGTTGGCCTGGCTGACGGCGCCCGCCACCAGCAGTCCGTTGAAGCCGCCATCCTCGCCACTGGTTTGCAACCCCTTGCCGCGCAACAGGTAAGAGAGCTGCTCGGACTGGGCCATCTGCGGCTCCGAGTAGACGGTGATCTTGGGCTTGCTCGCCGGTCCCGTCACCCGCACCCCGACCGTCACCTTGTCCTCTATGGTATCGGGATCCCGATACGCCTCTATGTTGAGGAAGGGCTGATCGAGGGGGCCGGAGAAGAGGATGCGGCCATCCTTGATGATGAGGTTCTGGCCATAGGCCTTGAAGCGCCCATCGTTGAGCACCAGCTGGCCGTTGCCCGCCAGTGGCCGCGAGGGATCCTGGCGGATGTTGATACCCCCCCCCACCTTGGTCTTGAGGCCCATGGCTTCCAGCCGCACGTCGTCACCGAGCCGGATGGCCAGCTTGATCTCCATCGGCAGCGGCGCCGCCTTGGGCACTGGCGGCAGATCGTCATAGACCACGGTCACGTCGTCGGAGACCGCCACCGCACTCTCGGGCAGACTCTTGACCAGGATCCGCGCCCAGGGAATGTCGACCTGGCCGCTGATCCGGGTCTCCTCTCCCAGCGAGATGGCGATATCGGGGGAAACCCGTACTCGTCCCATGCCCGGATACTGGGCTTCCAGCTCCTTGCCCTGAATGGTGAGGCTGCCACTGACCGGCATCTTGGCCCAGCTCAGCCAGCCGCCCAGCGCCAGCGGCCCCTTGCCCACCAGCATGGAGCCGTCGAGCTCTGCCCGGTTGCCTTCAATCTTGAGGCGAGTCACCAGCTTGGAGAGGGTCACCATGTCGGAGTGGGTCTGCACTTCGCCATCCAGCAGGTTGAGTTGACCAAACAGCAGGGGCGAGGCCAGGGTGCCATCGAAGCGGGCATCGGCCGAAATGATCCCCTGCAGGGAACGCACCTCCGGGATAAGCGGGGCGAAGGTGGTCAGCTTGAGATCATCAAACTTGAGCTGACCGGAGAGATTGCCACGACCGGAAGGATCCCGGATCAGCAGATCAGTATCGATATTGCCGATCTGCTCGGAGGCAAAGTCGAGCCGGATCGCCGCCTGCTGGCGTTCGAAGTCCACACCCAATTCGAGACGCTGGTAATCGGTCTTGAGCTCATCGGCAACAAAAGTACCCGGTGTGGTGCGCACTGTGGCGTGCAGGGTCGGCTGACTGCCACGCCAGCTCGCTCGCCCATCGGCAGCAAGCGTCGCCTGCCAGCGGAAGTTTTCCGGCAGCCAGGGACGCAGTCGTTTGAGATCAAATCCGCTCAGTGCAAATTCGAGGCTGCCCTGTTGGGCCGACACCTGGCTGCCCTTGACACAGAGGTTGGCCCCCTGGGAGCCCAGACAGAGATCCCCCATGGTCAACCGCTGGCGCGGCAGATCGAGGTCAAGCGTCCAGGGGGCCGCCAGCTCCCAGCGCCGCAGTGGCGTCTTCAACTTGAGCTCGGAGAGTGCACCGCGCCAGCGATCCCCGCGCAAGCCACCGCTCAGGTTGAGGTTGGCGGCCACCGGATCCCCCTTCATGGTCAGTGACAACACATGCTGATTGAGGTCGCCGCTCAGGTTGAGCGCCAGCTGACTGAGGCTGGTCGCACCCTGCACCAGGCTCGCCACCGTCAGCGCCAGCTCGCCGGCCGGCTTGTCGCCGACCAGGGCATTGCCCTTGATGGCGATCCCTTTCAGATCCGTGCCCGCATAGTAGAGCCGGCTGGCGGCCAGTTCCGTCGTGACCCTTGGCGCCTGCTGGCTGCCGGTGAGGCGCACCTGTCCCTTGATGTCTCCCTTCAGGCCGGGGTAGAGCCCGGCCAGGTTGGGGGCATCGAGATCCGCGTCCAGCTTCCACGCCGGCTGGCTGAGGCTGCCCTTGACCTGCAGCTGGTTGGGGCCGCTTTGCAGCGCCAGCGCCGGGATGGTCCACTCCATCTTGTCGTTGCCGCTGAGCTCCCCCTTGATGGCCAGCGGATACTGGTTGAGCTTGCCATCCACCTTCAGCTCAGGCAGTTGCAGTTGCCAGTGGCCAGCCTCATCGAGCTCGAAACGGCTGGCAATCTTGCCCGCCAGCGCCCCCTTGAGCTCGGGCACCAGCTCGGCCGGGTTGATCCCCTTGAATTCTGTGCTCCCCTGCCAGCGCCCCCCCTTGTCCCAGGCGAGCTTGCCGTCAAGCTTGAGCTCCCCCTTGAGAGCGTTGAGCAGCAGGTTTATCTGGTTCAGCTGCGTCAGATCCCCCTTGCCCGTCAGCGCCAGCTTGAAGGGCGGCACGTCCGTCCCCTTGCCGGCGGTATTCAAGGCAAACTGGTAGCCGGAGAGCTTGCCCTTGGCGCTCAGACTGCCCTTGTCCAGCTGATAGCTGGGCTCGCTCTTGGCTGCTTGTTTGGTAACAGTCTGCAACGGCCAGCCGAGACTCTTCCACTCCAGCCCGAGATCAAACGGCAAGTCAGGATCGAGGGCTGCCAGGGAACCCTTCAGGTGGGCGGCCACCGGCCCCCTGGCTTGCAGCGCCAGTGCCAGCTTGCCTACCGAGCCCCCCAGAGTCAGGGTTGCCTGCTCCCCTTTGAGTTCGCCATCCAATAGCCCCTTGCGGGCCTTGGCATCCAGGGTCAACTCAAGCGGATAATCCCCGGTCAGCAGGACATGGCCCTTGAGCGCCAGATCCGCCATGGCATGGCGCAGGGAGAGCTCGCGCACCTCGATGCGTTCTTCTTTCGCACTGGCCGACAGCAGCAACTTGTCGATCCCCTCGATCAGCTCCCCTTGCTGATAGCGAAAGCGCGTTGCCAACACACCTTCAAGCTGAATGGGGAATGGCAGGCGGATGGCGGGCAGCTCGATAGGAGCCGCTTTTTCAGCCTGTTCCGCCTTGCTGTCGCCATTCACCTTGGCGGTGACGGCGGCCTTGTCTTTGGATACCCCTTTGCCAGCCGTCGGTTTGGTTGCAGCAGCCGGTGGCGTCTCGACCAGCGTGACACTCAAACCATCGAGCACGGGCCCACGCACTATGAGCCCCTTGCGACTGAGGGTGGCACCTATGTCGAGAGAGGTGAGGGTCACCCCTACACCGGGCACGGCCAGATCGAGATCTGCCACCTTGAGGCTGTCTATCTGGATTTTGAGGGGCAACGGATGCCAGACGAAGGGCTCCGACGGCTCTTCCGGCACAGGCTCAGATTCCGCGACCTTGACCACGGGGTGGGTAACCACCAGAGACTTGATCCAGAGCTTGCCCTGCAGCAGCTTGCCGAGATCCCAGTCCAGCACGGCGCGCTCGACCGTGACATCTACCAGTTCGTCCTGCCAGCCGACCCCTTCCAGGGTCCAGCCGTAGCCAAGTTGACCGGCGACCAATTCTCCTTTCAAGGAGGGGAGCGCCTCCCTGGCCTGTTGCCACAACCATTTGTTGCCCTGATGAGTGAAGCCCAGCAGGCTGACACCGATGAGCAGCAAAAAGATGAGGCCCATGAGCCAGAGAAAGATACGTTTTACCCAGATCACAACGCAGACCCCCGCGAAACATGCAGCCGCAGCGGCCAGACAAGAGAACAAAGAGAATGAGTGTGGTCAAACCGGATCATAATTCAGGCCCCAGCGCGAAATGGAGCCGCAGCGGCTTGTCTTCTTCGGAAATGCCCACCGCCAGATCGAGTCTGACCTGACCGATGGGGGTGACCCAGCGCACGCCGATCCCTGTGCCTATCTTCCAGGGCTCGCTGTAGTCCACCGTGGCAGTACCACCATCCACGAACAGGGCGCCGAGCCACTTGTCGCTGAAACGGTAGTTGTATTCGGCACTGGCGACACTCACGTAGCGGCCCCCCAGCAACTTGCCCTCATCATCGCGCGGCGAGATGGTCTCGTAACCGTAGCCACGCACCGTCTGATCGCCACCGGTGAAGAAGCGCAGTGACGGTGGCACCAGCGAGAAGCTGTCCCCTATGATGGCGCCCTGTTCGGCCCGCAGCAGGAAGCGGTGATCGTCCCCCAGGGTACGCAGCCACTTGCTGCGACCCCACACCCGCATGAAGCTGATGTCCGATCCCCAATGCGGGTCGGAAAACTCCAGAGTCAGTTGCTGACGATCGCCCCAGTCAGGCACCAGGCCGCCGCGTACCCGCAGTCGCGACCAGGAAACGCCGGGGATCAACAGCAGGCTGTTCCCCTCGTCCTTGCCCTGTACATAGCGCTCGTTTTCAAGCCGGATGAAGACGTCCCGATCCCAGCTCTCCGGCCGCCGTTTCCAGCGGTGCACGCTGAAGGTGGTCAGATCGGAACGGGTGTCGTTGTTGTTGGTGTAGCGATAACCGGTCTGCAGCGAGTAGTAGTCCCGCAGCGGGTTACCCACCGGGATCTGGTAATCGAAGCTGAGATCGGATTGGGGGGCCGAGATGTTGGCGGTCCCATTGAGGCGGTGGCCGTAACGGTTGACCCAGGGCTTCTCCCAGGTGGCACTCATGCGCGGGCCCACGTCGGTGGCAAAGCCGATACCCGTCTCGATCTCATGGTCGACCCGGTTGGAGAGCGTCACCTGTACCGGCACCCGGTTGCCCTCGGCCTGGCTGATCATGGGTTTGATATCCACCTGCTTGAACAGCTTGGTGGAGGAGACATCCTGCGACATCTCGGCCAGCCGGATCGCCAGATAAGGGTCGCCGCTCTTGATGTTGATAAGCGGCCGAATGAGGCGCAGCGCCTCCGGCGTGGCGTCGTAGTGGATCTCGCCAAAGTGGTAACGAGGGCCGGAACGAAACAGTATGTAGATCTCGGCGGTGCCCTGATCCGGGAACACCTTGACCTGACTCTGGCTGATCTTGGCGTCGAAATAGCCGCGAGCCAGCCCCAGACTGCCCAGATCCGCCTTGATGGATTCGTATTTGCCGTGGTTGAGGGGATCCCCCTCCTTCAGGGGCAGCTTGTCGAGCAATTCACTGTAGAGCTCGTCGCTGCTCGCGTCCCCTTCCAGCAGTATATCGAGGCGGGAGATGATGACAGGTTTGCCCGCATCCACCTCGACCACCACCTTGGCGGGGGCTTTTTTGTCACGGCTCAGGGTGATCTTGGGCTGATAGTAGCCATAGACCTGCAGGGCTTTTTGCACGCTTTCGGTGATCTTGGCGCGGGCCGGACGGTACTGGCGCTCCTGATAGACAGGCAGGGCATTGAGGTAGGCTTCGACGTTATCCTTGGTCTCCCCTTTCAGGCCCTTGATCTGATAGGTAAGTTTGGCCGCCATCGCCGGCGTGACGAACAGCAGCAGACAGAGGCTCAGTCCCAGGGCGCGAACTCCACGACAAAAAGCCCGTCCGGGCGGTGATATCCCTGCAGGCAGGGGCGGATTGCATCCTGTCAAACGTCAATTTCCCCGAAGAACATGATTAAAATAATGCGATATTCAGAACGAATATGAGGCTCACTCGATCGCAAGCGCGCCTCATCCTAGCATATCCCCGGTCCAACATCAGAGCGGGGCAACATCGAAATTCACCATATTATTGAAGCCTTTGCCGCTCGGCTTGCTCACTTTCCTCCCGCCTGCCCCACAGACTTATGCCATTGTGGACAGAAAAGGGCAATTCATACTCGCTCGAGCCAGTAAATCCATCGCAAAACGCCGTACTTTTCCTGACGGCGCAATCATCCGGCGCGCCAGCAGTACGCGACATCTACTGTCGGCCACTGACCAAGATCACGGCAACCCGCCCTCACGCCGCATCCGTGCAACTTTTTTGCTGTCATCTCATGTCGCCCAGTGTGCACATGACTCAAGTTTGCCGATAAGGATCAAACAGTTGCAATCGTTCAATCAAAGCCTCGTTCAGCTCAATCGATTTATCCCGCTGCCGCCCTGAGCACTTCTCGCCCACACTGACCCTATTGACCAGAGACCCGCGCCCCATCAAAGGAGACACCGCATGCACGCACGCAGCGAAGAGATGGCTGACTATATTGCCGATCGACTCGAGTTCATTACTTTTCTCGCCTGTTGCAGCGCCCTGCTGGCCCTGCTGACCGGCATGAACGGCCAACAGGCGCTGGCCTTTACCGCGCTCAATTTGCCATTCGGGCTCGCCATCCTGCTGGGGATGGCCATGCTGGCGCCGCTGCCGGCACACTGGCGCCTGCCGGGCATCACTCTGTTGCTGGCATGCAGCGCACTGGCCACCCTGCAACTGGGGGGCGACTGGCTCAATCCTCTGGCTATCTGGAGCCTGCATGCCCTGCTGGGGCTGGAGATCCTCTGGCAATCGCGCTCAAGAAGCCGCCTCGGCGCCCGCGCCCGCAGCTAATCCGTGCATGACGGCTGACGCGCGGCGGGAATTGGAGTAATCTTGCGCCCCGATTTACCCGCCGCCGAGGAGCGCCAACATGAAGAAAGCCTGTGCCCAGCACATCCTGGTCAAGACAGAGAAGCAGTGTCTGGAGATCAAGGAGAAACTTGCCAAGGGAGCCGACTTTGGTCAGATGGCCAAGCGTTTCTCTACCTGTGCCTCGTCCAAACGCTCGGGGGATCTGGGGGAGTTTTCGAAAGGCGATATGGTCAAGCCGTTTGACGATGCCGTGTTCAAGGGCGAACTGCTGACCGTGCTCGGCCCGGTACGCACCAAGTTCGGTTTTCACCTTATCAAGGTGCTCTACCGCAACTGATGACTCAGGGCTCGGGCGTCAATGTCACGGGCCAGCCGCCGCAACGGCGGGCATAGAAGCCAAAGCGCCAGGGATGGCGCTGCGCCCAGTTTTCCATCTCGGGTGCCGGCGTGAACTGGCTATCCGGCCAGAGATCGACCCGGCTCGGCCGTCCGTGCAGGGCCTGCCAGCGCGTCAGGCTCACCTGGGCCAGGCGCCACTGATAATCATCCTTCGGCAGCAAGGCCGGTGCAAACGCCTGTCCCCGATTGCAATATTGCCCACCGCCATCCCGCCCATCCACCAATTGCCAGAAGACATTGAGCAGGTCGCCATAGCCCACCAGGGCCGGATCATAATCGATGCGCACCGCCTGGCGTCGCACCGCTCCTTGGGCAGCCGTGGTCTCCTGGGGCAAGGGCATGACATAACCGGGTTCAACCTTAATGACACCAGGTACGTCCTCATAGACGATTTCGGCGCGCCACATGTCCCCCGCCGCCAGCACTGCGCTGTCTGCCCACAGCGAAGTGCTTGGGAAGAACAACAGGATTGAGATAAATTTACTAACGTTATCAGTCAATTAAGTTTATCCTTCTGAGCACTTGTCCATCATAACCAGTGGATCCCCGTTATGCCCAGTTATTTGTGGTGGCCGCTTCTGGCCTGGTTGCTTCCCTTCGGTGGCGCCCTCGGCAGTCGATTTCACCTCTGGCCCTGGTGGCTGGGGTTCACCATCAGTCTGTTCGGTGCGCTGATATCACTCCTGTTGCTGGTCCGCCTGCCCTGGAGCCGGCGCAAGGTCCCGAGCCTGTGGGGCATAGCGCCGCTGCTGCTACCCCTGATGTTCGTCATGCAAGCTCTGCGTACGCCGCTGCTCAACGATGTCAGCACGGATCCCTACAATCCCCCTCGCCTCGACTGGGCCGCCGAACTCAGAACGGCGCAGGATCTGCCAATCAATCCTCCGCCATTGAAAGCAATCGAGACAAAGCCCGGTCCTCTCTATACCAGCGCCTCTCCGGTCGAGGTGATCACCGAGGCCCATGCCCTGATGGAACAGCTGGGCTGGCAGGTGCGGCCGAGTCAGGATGGTCTCGATGCCGTGGTGACGACCGGCTGGTTCGGCTTTCAGGATGACGTGGCGCTGCGAGTCGTTGCCGGCCCAAAAGAGACCCGCATCGACATGCGATCGGCCTCCCGGCAGGGACGCAGCGATCTGGGCACCAACCGGGCACGGATCGAGGATTTTTTGATCCGCCTGAACGAGCGACTCGGCCAAGCCTACAAACCCAATTTGAAACAATAGAAGGTAATCAATGCGCGTCGAGGTAAAACCCGATCGGGAATATGCCTGGTTTATCCGCCCCTTTTTCTGGCTGCAGAAACGCAACTACGGTCAGGTGCTGATCCCGGGCAAGTGCTGGGGCCGTTCGCCCCGGCTGTTCGCCGCAGTGGCCACCCTCTACGGCGTCATCAACCGCAAGCGCTCACCCATCGATCCCGTACTGCGCTCCCTGGTGACGGTGCGGGTCTCCCAGCTCAACTGGTGCCGCTTCTGCGTCGACATCAACGCCATGACCCTCATCAAGCGGGCCGGTTCCAGCGACAAGGTGGAGGCGCTGGCTGACTGGCGCAGCAGCCCCCTGTTTGACGAGCGGGAAAAAGCGGTGCTCGACTACACAGAGGCCATGACAGGACTGGATGGGGTCAGCGATGAGCAAGCAGCCCGCCTCAAGCCCTGGTTCGATGACGATGCCATGGTGGAGCTGACCGGCCTCATCGCCTTCCAGAACATGTCGGCCAAGTTCAATGCCGCCCTCGATATCGCCCCCCAGGGTTTCTGCCAGCTACCGGTGCAACCCGAGCGCCCTGCCGTCGCACAAGGCCAGCAACCCGGCAAGGACACCTGATGAAACGAGCCCGCCTGCTGCTTCTGCTGGTGATGGGGTGCCTGGTCGGCGCCTTCTTTGCCTTTGACCTTGGCCACTACCTGAGCCTGCCCCAACTGCAGGCCCGCCAGGCCGAGCTGGCCACCCTGGTCGATGACCATTTCGTGGCCGCCTGCCTGCTGTTCGTGGTCATCTATGTGCTGAGCACGGCGCTCTCCCTGCCCGGCGCCAGCCTGCTCACGCTAGGGGGCAGCGCCGTGTTTGGCATTGGCTGGGGGCTGCTGCTGGTCTCCTTTGCCAGCTCATTGGGCGCCACACTGGCCTTTCTCAGTGCCCGCTTCCTGCTGCGCGACTGGGTCGAGCGGCGCTTTGGCGACAAGCTGGCCACCTTCCAGGCCGGCATGGAGAAGGATGGCGCCCTCTACCTGCTGAGCCTGCGCCTCATCCCCATCTTCCCCTTCTTCCTGGTCAACCTGCTGATGGGGCTCACTCCCATCAGAGTCAGCACCTACTACTGGGTGAGCCAGCTTGGCATGCTGCCCGGTACCTTCGTCTACGTGCTGGCGGGGAGCGAGCTTGGCCAATTAACCAACACGGGCAACATACTCTCTCCCGGCCTGATGGTGGCGCTGACCCTGCTGGGGCTGATGCCCTTTTTGATCAAGCGCGCGATGCAGCGACTCGCCCTGCACCGCCTCCATGCGCCCTATCGAAAGCCTGCCCGTTATGACTACAACCTGCTGGTGATAGGGGCCGGGGCAGGCGGGCTGGTCACCAGCTATATCGCCGCGGCGGTCAAGGCCAAGGTGGCGCTGGTCGAGAAACACAAGATGGGGGGAGATTGTCTCAACAGTGGCTGCGTCCCCTCCAAGGCGCTGATCCGAAGCAGCCGCTTTGCTGCCGAGCAGCGCAGGGCAAACGAGCTGGGCTTCAGCCCGAGCCAGACCCGCGCCGACTTTGCCGCCGTGATGGCGCGGGTGGCCCAGGTGATCAAGGAAGTCGAGCCCCACGATTCGGCCATGCGTTATCAGGGACTGGGAGTGGAGTGCATCGCGGGGGAGGCAAAACTGGTCTCCCCCTGGGAACTGGAGGTCAACGGCCGGCGCCTTGCCAGCCGCCATATCGTGCTCGCCACCGGTGCCAGACCCTTGGTGCCGGATCTGCCAGGATTGGCCGACGTGCCTTATCTCACCTCGGATAACCTCTGGCAGCTGCGCACCCCGCCGCGCCGTCTGCTGGTGCTTGGCGGCGGCCCCATCGGCTGCGAACTGGCCCAGAGCTTTGCCCTGCTCGGCATCCCGGTCACGCAAGTGGAGCTGGCCGATCAGCTGCTGCCGCGCGAAGAGCGGGAGGTCGGCGAGGCGCTGGCCGCACAGCTGGCTCATGACGGGGTAACCGTGCTCACCGGCTGGCGCGCCGAGCGGGTCGACTATCGGCCAGAGGGGGATCCGGCATCAAACCCGCAGCCGCAATCAGCGCAAGAGCAAACTGCCCCCCTGCCCATTCGACTGCAACTGCGCCGAGGCGATGAAACGCAAGTGATTGAGGGCGATCAACTGCTGCTGGCGCTGGGCCGCATTGCCAATGTGAGCGGCTTTGGGCTGGAGGCGCTGGGAGTGGAACTGGCGCCCCGTGGCACGGTCAAGGTCGACGGCTTTCTGGCCACCAACTACCCCAGCATACTAGCGGTGGGGGACGTGGCCGGCCCCTACCAGTTCACCCACTTCGCCGCCCATCAGGCCTGGTATGCCGCCGTCAATGCCCTGTTCGGCCAGTTCAAGCGTTTCAAGGCGGACTACAGGGTGATCCCGGCCGCCACTTACACCACGCCGGAGATCGCCCGGGTCGGCCTCAACCGCAAGGAGGCCGAAGCCGAGGGTATCCCCTTCGAGGCGACCCGTTTCGCGCTGGCCGAGCTGGATCGCGCCATCGCCGACGGGGAGCGCCACGGCTTTATCGAGGTGCTGACCGTGCCCGGCAAGGACAAGATCCTGGGTGCCACCATAGTGGGCACGCACGCCGGCGAGCGGATCGCCGAATTTGTGCTCGCCATGCGCCACCGGCTGGGGCTTGGCAAGATCCTCGCCACCATACACGCTTATCCCACCCTGATGGAGGGGAACAAGTACGTGGCCGGTGGGTGGAAACAGGCCCACCAGCCCACCCGGCTGCTGGCTCTGCTGGCCCGTTATCATCGCTGGCGCCGCGGCGCCTGACTCTTTGCCCAAGGTAATTCCCATGCTCAAGCCCCTGCCCTTGCTCAAATCCCTGTTGTGCGCCCTGCCCCTGCTGGCAGGCGGCACCCTCTTTGCCCATGCCAGTGCCAACGACAGCCAGGATGCTCACTGGCAGCAGACCCTGGCCCAGGCGAAGGGGCAGACAGTCTACTTCAACGCCTGGGGCGGCAGCCCGGAGATCAACGCCTACCTGATATGGGCTAGCAAGGAACTTGAGCGCCAGTATCAGGTCAAGCTGGTGCAGGTGAAGGTGGATGACATAGCCCAGAGCGTCAGCCAGTTGCTGGCCAATCGGCAGGCGGGCAAAAATGCGGACGGCCCCATCGACTTGCTCTGGGTCAACGGCAAGAACTTCAAGGCGCTCAAGGAGCAAGGGCTGCTGGGTGCCCCCTTTACCCAGGATCTGCCCAATATGGTGCGGGTAGACAATACGCTGCCGGTGAGTGAGGACTTCACAGTGCCGGTCGAAGGGCTGGAGGCCCCCTGGGGCATAGGCCAGCTCAATCTCATGGTCAATGAGGATGAGGTGGCTACCCCGCCAGCCTCGGCGCCGACCCTGCTCGCCTGGGTCAAGGCCCATCCCGGTCGCTTCACCTATCCCAAGCCACCCCAGTTTCATGGTTCCAGCTTTCTCAAGCAGATCCTGCTGGAGTTGACAGCCGATCCCGCCCCCCTCTATCGGGAGGCGACCGACGCCGACTTTGACCGGCTAACGGCCCCGCTCTGGGCCTGGCTCGATGAGTTGCACCCAGCGCTCTGGCGCAAGGGCAAGCTGTTCCCCGCCAGCGCCGCCGAGACCCGCCAGTTGCTCGATGATGGCGAGCTCGCCATGGCCATCAGCTTCAACCCGCAGGAAGCCCAGAGCGCGGTGCAAAATGGCACCTTGCCCCCCAATGTGGTGGCGGTCGCCATGGAGAAAGGGGCGTTGACCAACAGCCACTTTCTCGCCATCCCCTTCAACGCCAGGGCCCGGGCTGGCGCCAAGGTGGTGGCCAACTTCCTGCTGAGCCCGGTGGCCCAGGCACGCAAGGCCGAGGCGGCCTTCTGGGGTGATCCCAGCGTGCTGCAAGCCAGTGCCCTGCCGATCTCGGCCAAACCTGTGCAGGCGCTGCGCTTCAAGGCGGTGGCCGAACCCCATCCCAGCTGGCAGCTCAAGCTCGAAGCGGCCTGGGCAAAGCGTTACGGTCACTGATGAGCCTGGCCGGTCACCGTCCTTCTACCTGGCGCCCGTTGTTTGGCGCCGGCTGCGCCGCCCTGCTGGCCGCCCCCTTGCTGGGGGGACTGGGGTTGCTGCTGGCCGAAGGGGGGGCTCCTTCGCACCTTCAACGGCTGCTGGCCCAGCCCGGACTCTGGCACTCGGCGGCCCTGAGCTTCTGGATTGGCACCGCCTCGACCCTGGGCAGCCTGCTGCTGACGGCGCTACTGCTGGCGCACAGCGGCCAGCAGGGGGCAAAGAGCCGGGCCTTTTCACTGCTGCACCGCCTGCTCTCTCCCCTGCTGGCGCTGCCCCACGTCGCCTTTGCCATCGGCTTGGCCTTTCTGCTCGCCCCCTCCGGCTGGCTGCTGCGTCTCGTCTCACCAGCGCTCACCGGTTTCGAGTTTCCCCCCGACTGGCAGACCATCAAGGATCCGCTGGGCCTTGGGCTGATCCTCGCCCTGATCCTGAAGGAAACCCCCTTTCTGCTGCTGATGGCACTGGCCGCACTGGAGCCTGCCAAGCTGGCGCGCCAGCAGTGGCTCGGCGCCAGCCTGGGGTTCAGCACGCCGCAGATCTGGAGGCGCCTGCTGCTGCCGGCCCTCTGGCCCGCCCTGCGCCTGCCCCTCTATGCGGTGGCCGCCTACGGGGTGGCCGTGGTGGATCTGGCCCAGCTGCTGGGGCCTGATGCCCCCGCCCCGCTGGCGGTCAGGTTGTGGCTCTGGTATCAGGATCCGGATCTCGTCTGGCGTGGCGCCACCGCCAGCGGGGCCCTCTTGCTGCTCGCCCTCAGCCTGCTGCTGCTCGCAGGCCTCCGGCTGCTGGAGTGGGGCCACACGACCATCGGCAAGCACACTTGGCTCGATGGCCGCCGGACCGAGTCTGGTCTGCTGGCCGCCCGCCTGGCCAGCGGCAGCGTATTTGTCCTGATCGCGGTCAATCTGGCGGTGCTGGGGGCACTGCTGCTCTGGTCGCTGACCCGGCGCTGGTCCTTCCCCGACCTGTGGCCGAGCCAATGGAGCGGCCAGCATTGGCAAGATCTGCTGCCGGGCCTGATGCCACTGCTCACCGACAGCGCCCTGCTGGCACTGGCAAGCGGGCTGCTGGCGCTGATCATGGTGGTGCTGAGCCTGGAGGCGCAGCAGGGCCGTCGCCCCTGGCCGCTCTGGCTCATCTGCCTGCCACTCTTGCTGCCCCAGGCCAGCCTGCTGTTTGGCGCCCGCCTCGGGCTCGACTGGCTAAGCCTGCAGTGGGGAGGCAGCGGCATCGGCTGGGGCTGGGTGCTCTGGAGCCAGCTGCTGTTTGTCTTCCCTTACGTCTACCTTTGCCTGCACGGCCCCTATCGCCAGTTCGACCCGCGCCTTGTGCAAGCCGCGCTGACGCTGGGGGCCGGCCCCTGGCGCGCCTGGTGGCGGGTAAAAGGGCCACTGCTGGCCCGCCCGCTGCTGTTTGCCTTCGCGGTGGGCGCGGCAGTGAGCCTTGCCCAATATCTGCCGACTCTGCTGTTTGGCGCGGGCCGGGTGGTCACCATCACCACCGAAGCGGTGGCCATCGGCAGCGGCCTCAACCGGCGGCTGGCGGGCCTCTATGGCCTGCTGCAACTGCTGCTGCCGCTCTTTATCTATCTGCTGGCGCTCTGGCTGCCAGCCAGGCTCAACCCGGCGCTCAAGGGCGCCCGCTGAACACGAGAACTTGCCGATGCTGAGCACCACGCCCCTTCGCCTCTACCTCGATGAAAACCTGCTGCTGTCGCTGCCCGCGTTGCAGGTAGCCCCCGGCGAAGTGCTGACCCTGATGGGACCAAGCGGCTGTGGCAAGAGCTCGCTGCTGGCGGCGCTGGCGGGAGTCTTGCCGCCCAGGGGCCCGCTCCGGCTGGAGGGGGAGATACGGCTCGACGAGCAGCTGCTCACCCCCTTGCCTCCCCAGGCGCGGCGCATCGGCATGCTGTTTCAGGATGACCTGCTGTTTGCCCACCTGACAGTGGCCGAGAACCTGATGTTCGGCATGCCCGCCACCCTCAAGGGATTGGCGGCCAGACGGGCAGCCGCGCTGGCCGCACTGGCGCAAGTGGCGCTGGCGGATCAGGCCGACAAGTTGCCGGGGGCACTCTCCGGCGGCCAGAAGGCGCGGGTCAGTCTGCTGCGGGCCCTGTTGGCCGAGCCGCAAGCCCTGCTGCTGGACGAACCCTTCTCGCGCCTCGACAAACCGCTGCGCGCCGCGTTCAGAACCCTGGTGTTCGAGCGGCTCAAGGCCAAAGGCATCCCTGCCATCCTGGTGACCCATGACGAGGAGGATGCCCCCGGCACCATACTCGATCTCACGCCGTCTCTTTGTTTGCTGACCGAGGATCCCGACCTTGTTTGATCGCCACCTGATCCCCGTGATCCGCTACCCCCTCACCCGGCTGGCCAAGCCCCTGTGCCGGGCCGGGATCAGCGCCAACCAGATAAGCCTCACCGGCTTTGCCATCGGCATGCTGGCGCTGCCGCTGCTGGCGTTAGGCCTCTATCCGCAGGCACTGGTCGTCATCCTGCTCAACCGCTTGCTGGACGGGCTGGACGGCGCCGTGGCACGGGAAGTCGGGATCACCGACTGCGGCGGCTTTCTCGACATCACCCTCGATTTCATCTTCTACGCCGCCGTGGTGCTGGGGTTTGCCCTGAGCGCCCCCGCCAACGCCCTGCCCGCCGCCACCCTGCTGTTTGCCTTCATGGGCACCGGCTCGAGCTTTCTGGCCTTCGCCATCATGGCGGGCAAGCGGGGGATCGAAAACCCCGTCTACCACCACAAGTCCCTCTATTATCTGGGCGGCCTCACCGAGGGGAGCGAGACCATAACCCTGTTCGTACTGATGTGCCTCTGGCCCGCGGCGTTCGCCCCGCTCGCCTACGGCTTTGCCCTGCTCTGTCTCATCACCACCCTGACCCGGCTCTGGAGCGGTTATCACACCCTGCGGCAACAAGGGCACAATGAGCGATGAACAGGGCCCCTGCGATGCACTGAGCACTTGCGCATGGATGACAATGTTTTACCATGGCGGCACTCTTTTTCAGGCTCATGAGAACCTTATGCGTCGCCTTGTCTCCGTGCTCACACTTTCCCTGTTTCCCCTGCTCTACGGCTGCAGCAGCACGCCGGCTACCCAGCCCGTGGTCAAACCCCAGCCCAACAGCGCCTTCATCAACCAGACGCCGCCGAGCCGCCCCGTCTACGGGCAGGGGGTCAGCAAGGGGGATTTTGCCAATCGCAGCAACGTGGATCAGTTCGTGCAACGCATGGTGCAAAAGCACGGGTTTGACGGCGCAGAGCTGCACGGTGTGCTGGCACAGGCAGAGCGTTATGACTGGATCATCCGGCTGATGGATGCCCAGGCTCCCACGCCGAGCAAGCCGACAGGCCCGACCGGCGCCTGGAATCGCTACCGAGCCAAGTTCATCACCCCGGACAACGTGCAAAACGGCGTCAACTTCTGGCGCGAATACGAGAACGAACTCAACCGTGCCCAGCAGGTGTACGGCGTGCCGCCGGAGATCATCGTCGGCATTATCGGGGTGGAGACCCGCTGGGGTCGGGTGATGGGCAAGACCCGCATTCTGGATGCGCTGGCGACCCTGGCATTCGACTACCCGCGCCGGGCCGAGTTCTTCACCAGCGAATTGGAATCTTTCCTGGTGATGACCCGCGACGAGGGGATGGATCCCACCGAACCCAAGGGCTCCTACGCCGGCGCCATGGGCTACGGCCAGTTCATGCCCTCCAGCTTCCAGCGCTACGCGGTGGACTTCAATGGCAACGGCCACACCAACCTGTGGGATCCGGTGGATGCCATCGGCAGCGTGGCCAACTACTTCAAGGCCCACGGCTGGGAAAAGGGACAACCGGTGGCGGTGCGTGGTCAGGGCCAGCTGCCCGGCTATGAGCACGGCTTTCAGACCCGCTACCCGGTCGCCACCCTGCGCCGCGCCGGCCTGACTCCCACCAGCACCCTCGGCAATCACAGCGAGTCGAGCCTGCTGCGCCTCGATGTGGGCACCGGCTATCAATACTGGTACGGCCTGCCCAACTTCTACACCATCACCCGCTACAACCACAGTACCCACTACGCCATGGCGGTGTGGCAGCTGGGACTGGCGGTCAAGGATGCCCGCGGCGGTTACTGATCCGGCCGGATAAAAAAGGCGGCCCCGTCAGAGCCGCCTCGCCAACCATCCACGCTGCGCCTTCGGGCGCAGTGTGCGTTTACAGCGCGCCCGCCTCCGCCAGACGGTCCAGCTCGGCAAGCAGGGCGGTTGGCTCGACCCGACGGGTGTAATCGGCGTTGATGAAGTGGTAGTGCACGGTTCTGTCCTGGCCAATGATGTAGGTTGCCGGCACCGGCAGGGTGAAGCTTTCGTCCCCGTTGCTCGCCGGGATGTCGATGCCGAACCCGGCATAGATGGGCCTGAGCGCCTCCGGCAGCTCGAACACCAGTCCCAGCGCTGCCGAGACCCGGTTGCCCTCGTCGCTCAGCACGGTGATCGCCAGCCCGTTGGCGGTGAGGGTGTCCTGCGCCGAGCGGGGGGTTTCCGGCGTCATGCCGATGAGGTTCACGCCGCGCTCGCGCAGTGCCGGCAACACGGCGTTGAGCGCCTGCATCTCCATGTTGCAGTAGGGACACCAGCCACCGCGATAGACGTTGAGCAGCACCGGCCCCTCCACCAGATAGTGGGAGAGCGGGCGCACCACCCCGTGCTGATCCGGCAGGGCGAAGTCGGGCATCCGCTCGCCGCGCCCCAGGGCAACCTGCTCCAGCCCGCTTTCCTGCAGGCTGCGGGTCGCCTCCTCCATCAGGGCCAGCACGGGGGCCGGTACCTGGCGCTGCTTCTGCTCATCGTACGCTTTGATTTTTTGCTCGAGTGTGTGCATCATGACCATCCTTTTTGTAGTGGTCGCTACAATATCAAGCGGACCACGACCGACGGTCAAGCTGTTTTTTAGCGATCACTCCATAATGACGTTCCACAAGGCAGGCATCGAGATGGCAAGACCCGCATCATTTGACAGAGAACAGGTACTGGAAATCGCTCTCAACACCTTCTGGGATACCGGCTTCAGCAACACCGGCATTGCTGCGCTGGTCGAACGAATGGGACTCAAGCCCAGCAGTCTGTACGGCGCCTTCAGCTCCAAGGAGGGGTTGTTCATGGAGGTGCTGCAGCGCTATTCGGCGCAGAGCCTGGCGCAGATCGAGCAGATCCTGAGCTCGGCAGCTTCTCCCCTGGCTGGCGTGCAGGCCCTGCTCGATGCAGTGGCCCGGGATGCCATCGCCAGCGAGGCGCACCGTGGCTGCCTGCTGGTCAACACCTTGCTGGAAATCGGCCGCCACCACCCGCTCATTCAGGAGACCGCAAGCAGCCACCTCGCCGAGGTCGAGCGGCGGGTCAGCGCAGCCCTGCGCCAGGCGCAGGCGACAGGGGAGCTGGCAGCCGGGCGCGACGTCGATACCACCGCCGCCTTGCTGATGACCATGGTGTGGGGATTGCGCGTGCTGGGCCGCACCCATCCGCCCGCCGCCAAGGTGAACGCGGTGCTGGCCCAGATGCAGGCCATCCTGTCTGCGGACGCATGACGACCGCTCACCAGGCTCCGGAGTTCACTCGTTTTCCAGCAGCCAGCGCTTGAGCAGGGCCGCCAGCTGAGCCTGTTCGGCCAGGGTCAATGGCGCCAGCAGGCGCCGCTCGTTGGCCACGTGCAGCTCGACCGCCCGGTCGATCAAGGTCTTGCCCGACTCGGTCAGGCAGACCAGCAGGCTGCGTCTGTCGCTTGGCGCTGCCTGCCGCTCTATCAGCCCCCGCTCGGCCAGCTTGTCGAGCCGGGCCGTCATGGCCCCCGAGCTCAGCATGGCGGATTGATAGAGCACGGTCGGCGTCAGCGGCTCACCGGCCCGGCGCAGAGTCGCCAGAATATCGAAGTCGCTGCCGAGCAGGCCGCACTCCTTGAGCTCTTCGCTCACTTCGCGTCCGGCGATCGCCGCCATCCGCGCCACCCGACCCAGCACCCCCATGGGCGAGCAGTCGAGATCCGGTCTCTGCCGGGCCCACTGGGCCAGCAGCAGGTCTACATGATCACTGTCCATCTCAGGTCACTTATCTTTTCATCGAGATACTTGATAGTAAACCAATTCGGGGCCATATTATCTTTACTTAAAGATACTTCACAAAGAGATAAGTCATGCCTCTGCTGATCGCCCTGCTGGCTCCCCTGCTGTGGGGAAGCACCTATGCCGTCGTCAGCCTCTATCTGACCGACTACTCCCCCTACTGGGTGGCGGTGTGGCGCGCCTTGCCCGCCGGACTGCTACTGCTGTTGCTGCGCCCGCGCCTGCCACCCCTGCCCTGGGGCAAGCAGTTCTTGCTGGCGTTTTGCAACATAGCCGCCTTCTTCGCCCTGCTGTTCGTGGCAGCCTCCCGGCGGCCGGGGGCCGTGGCGGGCACGCTCGGTGCCACACTGCCGCTGGTGCTCATGCTGCTGGCCTGGCTGCAGGATGGCACGCGACCCAGCCTGAAGTGGCTGCTGCTGGGGTTGATGGGGCTGGCCGGGGTCTTGCTGCTGCTCAACCCCTCCGCCAATCTGGACCCCATAGGCGTGACCTGCGCCCTGCTGGCCACCCTGCTCATCGGCCAATCCAGTCGCTGGATGCAGCGCTGGCCGGTGAGCGATCTGCTGGCGCTGACCGCCTGGCAACTGCTGCTCGGCGGCTTGATGCTGATCCCGCTCGCCTGGTGGCTGGCCGGCCCCATGCCGCTGCCACATTCGGCGAGTGCGCCAGGACTGATCTGGCTTATCCTGCTCAACACGGCGCTGGCCTACTGGGCCTGGTTGTGGGGACTCAAGCGCCACGGCCCCGAGGTAATGGGCATGCTGGCCCTCACCAATCCCATGGTGGCTGTCTCCTGCGGGGTGCTGATGGTGGGCGAGACCCTGGATGGCCGCCAGTGGCTCGGCATCGGGGTGATCCTGCTCTCCCTGTTCCTGATGAAGCTGCCGGCGCGGCCCTTCTTCAAGCGCTGGCAGGCCCGCAGGGCAAGCACGAGCCAGTGCGGCAAGCAGTGAGCACGGCTCATCCGGCTCAAGGGCAATAAATAAGACGCAATAAAAAAGAGGAGCCATCATGGCTCCTCTTCTCACATTTCACTGGTGCTTGAGTCGAACTCAGACCCCGGCCTTGGCCAACGCAGCAGAGACGATCTGCTGGGCTTCCTGCTGGATGAGGTCCAGGTGTGCCTCGCCCTTGAAGCTCTCCATGTAGATCTTGTAGATGGACTCGGTGCCGGAGGGGCGCGCCGCGAACCAGCCGTTCTCGGTCACCACCTTGAGGCCGCCGATGGCGGCATCATTGCCGGGCGCCTTGGTCAGCTTGGCGATGATGGGCTCACCGGCCAAGGTAGAGGCTTCCACCAGCGCCGGATCCAGCTTGGAGAGCACCGCCTTCTGGGCGCTGTTGGCCGGGGCGTCGATGCGGCGGTAGCTGGAGCAACCGAACTTGGCTTCCAGCGCGTCGTAGTGGGCCTGCGGATCCTTGCCGGTCACGGCCAGAATTTCGGCGGCCAGCAGCGCCAGAATGAAACCATCCTTGTCGGTGGTCCAGACGGTGCCGTCCTTGCGCAGGAAGGAGGCGCCCGCGCTCTCCTCGCCGCCAAAGCCGAATTCACCGCTGTAGAGACCATCCACGAACCACTTGAAGCCGACCGGCACCTCTTTGAGGGTGCGGCCGATCTCGCCGGCGACCCGGTCGATCATGGAGGAAGAGACCAGCGTCTTGCCGACCGCAGACTCTTTGGACCAGCCGGTACGATGGGTAAACAGATACTGGATCGCCACCGCCAGATAGTGGTTCGGGTTCATCAGGCCGGACTTGGTGACGATGCCGTGACGGTCGTAGTCAGGGTCGTTGCCAAGGGCGATGTCGAACTTGTCCTTGAGCGCAATCAGGCTGGCCATGGCGAACGGGCTGGAGCAGTCCATCCGGATCTTGCCGTCCTTGTCCAGAGTCATGAAGGAGAAGGTGGGATCTACCTTGTAGTTGACCACCTCTATGTTCAGGCCGTAGGTCTTGGCGATCACGTCCCAGTAGGCGACACCTGAGCCACCCAGCGGATCGACACCTATCTTGATGCCCGCTTTCTTGATGGCGTCCAGATCCAGCACGTTTTTCAGGTCATCCACATAGGGGGTGACGTAGTCGTGCTCAACCACGAAAGGGCTCTTGAGGGCCTCGGCAAACGGCATCCGTTTCACCCCGGCCAGGCCGGCTTCCAGAATGGCGTTGGCGCGGTCTTCCACCCACTTGGTGATCTCCCCTTCGGCGGGGCCACCGTGAGGCGGGTTGTATTTGAAGCCGCCGTCTTCCGGCGGATTGTGGGACGGGGTAATCACCACGCCGTCCGCCAGTACCGCAGGCTTGCCAGCCCCTTCTTTGCCCGCGTTGTAGCGCAGGATGGCGTGAGAGATGACCGGGGTCGGCGTGAAGCCGAGGCCGGCCTGAATGCGGGTCTCGACGCCGTTGGCCGCCAGCACTTCCACCGCGCTGGCAAAGGCGGATTCTGACAGGGCGTGGGTATCCATGCCGACAAACAGCGGGCCCTGGATGCCGGCCTGCTGGCGATACTCCACCAGCGCCTGGGTCACCGCCAGGATGTGGGATTCGGTAAAGGCGTTGTGCAGGGCGCTGCCACGGTGGCCGGAGGTGCCGAAGGCCACCCGCTGCTCGGGGCGGCTCATGTCCGGCTTGTTGAGGTAGTAGGCGCTGACCAGACGGGGGATGTTGGTCAAGTCGCTCAAACGGGCCGGCTGACCGGCGTGGGAATGCTGTGCCATGGCGTTGTCCTTGCTTGATGGCGGCCTTGCCGGGCAAGGCCTGAGTCTGATGAAGCGTTAAATTGCGCTGCACACCTGCGCGATCACCTCTTCGCCATAGCCCATGCTGGCCATCAGCTGGGCGACCATGTTCTGCTTGCGACTGGTATTGGTATTGGTGATCACCCAGAACGGGGTCTCCGGCACCGGCTTGGGCTTGGTGGTGCTGCCGCTGGCACGCAGAGCCTCGGGATCCTGCGAGAAATAGACGCGCTTGCGCCCCTTGATTTCGGTAGCCTGGGTAAACCCGACCGGGTCATCCCGGTAGAGGGTACTGAGCACCAGCATGAAGCGGTTGATGGATTTCTCTTCTTTTTGCAGCTCGCCGGAATCGAGCAGAGCCTGCAGCCCCATGGCATCGGCGACGGCGCGCGGCTGGGCAATGGCGACCGGCTCGGCCAGCGGCACTGCGATGTGCGTGGGGTGTTCCAGCAGACGGCGCAGGATATCGGAGGCACTCTCACCAATGTGCCGGGTCTGGCTGGCGATATAGAAGTAGAGATCGTCATCAAGCTCGATGGTTTTCATAGGGATGCGCTGGACTCGTCGAAATTCGGATGCGGCGATTATACATAGGCAAACCCGGCAGCCCAAGCCAAGGGCTGGCAGATGTGCATGAATCTCATCGAGAATACGGCATAATGGCGGGCCAAGTGTGTGATCCTCCGCACTGATAGCGCATACGGGACCATTTTTTTGAAAAAAAACCACAAAAAAATGCCTCCCAGGAAATGAAATCCTTTTCTTTCAGTGTGTTAAAAAACAGGCGAAAAAGCCCACGACCGGCAAGGTGTCATTTTGCAACAAAACTCATTATTGAACTTCAAGGAGCAGGGCCAGGGCCCGGCCGTCGTGCTGATCCACGGTCTGTTTGGCAGCCTGGACAACCTGGGGCTGCTGGCCCGTGCTCTGGGCGAACAATACCGCGTCATCAGCGTGGATCTGCGCAACCATGGCACCTCCTTCCACAGCGACGAGATGAGCTATCCCCAGCAGGCCGCCGACGTGCTCGCCCTGCTCGATGCCCTGGCGCTGGATCAGGTGTCCCTGGTCGGCCACTCCATGGGCGGCAAGGTCGCCATGCAGCTGGCCAAGCAGGCCCCCGCCCGGATCGGCAAGCTGGTGGTGGCCGACATAGCGCCGGTCGCCTATTCCCATGCCCGCCATCAGAATGTGTTTGCCGGTCTCAACGCCACCCTGCGCCAGCCGGTGCAGAGCCGCAGCGAGGCGGAAGCCCTGCTGGCCCGATATGTCGAGATCCCCGGCGTGCGCCAGTTCCTGCTCAAGTCTTTCGCCAAGGGGGAGTCGGGTTGGGGCTGGCGCTTCAACGTGCCGGCGCTGGAGCGCAACTACGCCAACATCATGGGCTGGCCCGACGACCAGAGCCGCTTCGAGGGGCCAGCGCTCTTCATCAAGGGAGGGGATTCTGACTACATGCAGCCCCAGCACACCGAGACTGTGATGGCGCAATTCCCGGCGGCAAAGGCGCGCGTCATCACCGGAACCGGCCACTGGCTGCACGCCGAAAAGCCGGTTTTGTTCAATAAATTGGTTGTGGATTTCCTGTCGACAGGCGGTTAACAGTTTCAAATCCTTTGTGATATAGTGCGCCCGTCATAAGGAGTGTGCGCAATCCATGCTGAGTGAACATATCGATCTTATCGAGAGTCTGGGCCTGAAGTTGTTCTTTCTGGCCATTTTCATATTGATTGGCCTGGCCATTCACGACGTGCTCAAACGCGGTAATGTGCCCCGTTTCGGCCGACTCATCGTCTGGTTGGTTCTCTTTCTCGGTTGCGCGGGTTTTGTCGCCAAGGGGCTGATCGAATTGGGCTGGGAAGGCTCAGGGATCGGCTAACTTATTTTCATCTGTGATGTATGGCCAAACAGCAAACTGATCGAACAACACTGGATCTGTTCGCAAATGAGAAGCGCCCCGGCAGGCCAAAGACCAATCCACTCCCCCGTGAGACCCAACTCAAGATCAACAAGCGCAACCAGCTTAAGCGCGATCGAGAGAATGGCCTGAAACGGGTTGAGTTAAAGGTGGAGGCCGAGTTGCTGGAGCGCCTGAACCAACTTGCGTTACAACAGAACGTCAGCCGAGCCGAGCTGATCCAATCTATCCTGAAGCAACAGATTGAGTCTGCTTTCGCAGCAGGCATCGCAATCTGACCGTTAAGCATTAACACCAGATACGGGTAACTAAACACTATGGCTAGTGTAGGTCTGTTTTTCGGCAGCGATACCGGTAATACCGAAGCTGTCGCCAAGATGATCCAGAAAGAACTGGGCAAACAACTGATTGAAGTCCGTGACATTGCCAAGAGCAGCAAGGCCGACATCGACAGCTTCGATCTGCTGATGTTCGGTATCCCGACTTGGTACTACGGCGAAGCCCAAGCCGATTGGGATGATTTCTTCCCCGAGCTGGAAGAGATCGACTTCACCAACAAGCTGGTCGCCATCTTCGGATGCGGCGATCAGGAAGACTATGCCGAGTACTTCCTCGACGCCATGGGCACACTGCGTGACATCGTCGAAGCCAAAGGCGCCATCATCATCGGCAACTGGCCAACCGCCGGTTACGAGTTTGAAGCCTCCAAGGCTGTGGTGGATGACAAGCACTTCGTCGGTCTGGGTATCGACGAAGATCGCCAGCCAGAGCTGACCGCCGAGCGCGTCAAGGGCTGGTGCAAGCAGCTGCATGAAGAGATGTGCCTGGCCGAGCTGGAGTGATCCGGCAAGCCAGCCACCTCTGACAACAAGGGCCCCGCCGGGGCCCTTGTTGTTTCTGCGACATGCCCTTTCTAACCGCCCCTGTGCTCGGGTTTGGCGCGCACATAGAGGGTGCGCCTGACCTGTGCCACCAGCTCACCGCCTTTGTCCTGCACCGTCACCTCGAACTCGGGGAAGTGCTTGTTGCCCCCCTCGGTCGCCGCCGCTATCTCGGCCAGCTTGCCGTCAGTCAGGTTGAATTCGGCTACCAGCTTGCCCTTGCCCGGCTTGATGTAGTTGATGCTGCCCGCCTTGTCCCAGACGTAATAGCGGTTCTTGAAATAGCCCATCAGCATCAGCGGATAGATGGGATCCGTCATCGCAAACATGCTGCCGCCAAACTGGGTACGGTTGGCGTTCTTGTTCCACCAGCGGGACTTGAGCGTCACCCGGCAGTAGCGAAAATCATCGCTCAGCGCCTCTATCTTGATACCTGCGCCCCAGAAGGGGGGCCAGGCGTTAAGGGCGCGGCGCACCCAGGCCGCGTTGTCAAAAAGCCAATCCATGGATCTCATCCGACCAGACAATGAAGAAGGTTACATCTTATCAACATTCGACGGGCGAGCAAGCCGGTGCCGCGATTTCACCAATTCGGCCAGATAGCGGACTTTGCGCTAAAGCCCTTGAATTACTGGGTTTATTTTTAGGTGAGCTACGACCTATAATGACAGGCCAAGCGAGTTCGTGGTTGCCATTCCAGCGGCAGTCAATCAGAATAACCACACCTTCGAGAATGCGAATAAGTAGAATATGGCAGACAACAACCAAGCGTTAAAAAAGGCCGGGCTCAAGATCACCTTGCCCCGCGTCAAAATCCTGGAAATCCTGCAACAGCCGGATTGCCAGCACACCAGTGCGGAAGATCTGTACAAACGACTGATCGACCAGGGTGAAGAGATTGGTCTCGCTACCGTATATCGCGTTCTCAACCAGTTTGATGATGCCGGTATTGTTACCCGTCACCACTTCGAAGGGGGCAAGTCGGTGTTCGAGCTGGCCACCCAGGAACACCACGACCACCTGGTCTGCCTCGATTGTGGCAAGGTGATCGAGTTCTCCGACGAGGTGATCGAGCAGCGCCAGCGCGACATCGCCAAGCTGCACAACATTCGCCTGACCAATCACAGCCTCTATCTGTATGGTCACTGCGCCAACGGCGACTGCAAGCACGAGAGTTGATAACGGCTTGCACCGGTCAATAAAAAAGCCAGCATAGCACTGGCTTTTTTTGTGTCCGCAATCCGGACAAGAAGGGACAGGGTCTCCCCTGCCCTCTGCTTGTCAGGCCTCGGCCTTGCCCCAGACGTCGCGCAGGGCCACGGTGCGGTTGAACACCAGATGCTCGGCGCTGGAGAGTTTGTTGTCGGCGCAGAAGTAGCCTTCGCGCTCGAACTGGTAGGCAAACTCCGGCTTGGCATCTTTCAAGGAGGCTTCCACGCGGGCGCCTTCGATGATCACCAGGGAGTCCGGGTTGAGCGCCGCCTCGAAGTCAGCCTCGGCACCCGGGTTCGGCATCTTGAACAGACGATCGTAGAGACGGATCTCGGCCGGCAGGGAGTGAGTGGCGGAGACCCAGTGGATCACGCCCTTCACCTTGCGGCCATCGGCGGGATCCTTGCCCAGAGTCTCGGGATCGTAGGAGCAGTAGATGCAAGTGACCTTGCCATCCGCATCCTTCTCGACCCGCTCGGCCTTGATCACATAGGCGTTGCGCAGGCGCACTTCCTTGCCCAGCACCAGCCGCTTGAACTGCTTGTTCGCTTCCTCTTTGAAGTCCGCTTCGTCGATGAAGATCTCGCGGGTAAAGGGAAGCGTACGGGTGCCCATCTCGGCATTGTTCGGGTGCGCCGGTGCGGTCAGCACCTCGTCGGCCGCCAGGTTCTCGATGACTACCTTCACCGGATGCAGCACGGCCATGGCGCGCGGTGCATTCTCGTTGAGATCGTCACGGATGCAGGCTTCCAGCATGCTCATCTCGACGATGTTGTCCTGCTTGGTCACACCGATGCGCTTGCAGAACTCGCGGATGGAGGCAGAGGTGTAGCCACGACGACGCAGACCGGAAACGGTCAGCATGCGCGGATCGTCCCAGCCATCCACATGCTTCTCGGTCACCAGCAGGTTCAGCTTGCGCTTGGACATGACGGTGTATTCGAGGTTCAGACGAGAGAACTCGTACTGACGCGGGTGGCAGTCGATGGTGATATTGTCCAGCACCCAGTCATACAGGCGACGGTTGTCCTGAAACTCCAGAGTACAGATGGAATGGGTGATCCCTTCCAGCGCGTCAGAGATGCAGTGGGTGAAGTCGTACATCGGATAGATGCACCACTTGTCACCGGTCTGGTGGTGGTGGGCAAACTTGATGCGATAGATAACCGGATCACGCATCACCATGAAGGGGGACGCCATGTCGATCTTGGCGCGCAAGCAGGCACTGCCTTCGGCAAACTCGCCGTTCTTCATCTTGGCAAACAGCGCCAGGTTCTCGGCCACAGGACGATCGCGGAACGGGCTGTTCTTGCCAGCTTCGGTCAGGGTGCCGCGGTATTCGCGCATCTGCTCGGCGGAAAGCTCGTCCACATAGGCCAGACCCTTTTCGATAAGCTCAATGGCGTAGCCATGCAGCTTGTCGAAATAGTCGGAGGAGTAGCAGATCTCGCCGCTCCACTGGAAACCGAGCCACTGTACGTCCTGCTTGATGGACTCCACGTACTCGATGTCTTCTTTCACCGGGTTGGTGTCATCGAAACGCAGGTTGCACTGACCCTGATAGTCACGGGCGATGCCGAAGTTCAGGCAGATGGACTTGGCATGGCCGATATGGAGATAACCGTTCGGCTCGGGCGGAAAACGGGTATGCACGCTCTTGTGCTTACCGCTGGCCAGATCTTCATCAATGATCTGACGAATAAAGTTAGTTGGGCTGTTCGCCTGACTCATGGCTCACCTCAAAAATGCGTCACTGGCGGAAGTTGTGCCGGCTGGCACCCTCATACCCCCGCCGTCAAGCCGGTTATGATCCCTCATTACGCGTTCTGTCTCAACCTGAATTTACCCAATTCGGGGCGCTGGCCGGTCAACACGACGCACTCCCCCAGCTAAATGTCATGGCGGATAAAAAAGACCCCGCACTGGGCGGGGTTCAAGGTGATGAAAAAAACAGACAATACACACACACAACAAAGGCTCACACGCACAGTCAACCTTTCCCAAATCCGGTGCACCATCGACCTTGGGAAAGGCGGGTCTTGCGACCCGCCTTGCATTACGGATTGAGGGCTATCAGTTCAGTTCGGTGACGCGGCTGGTGCGCTTGCCATCGAAGCTGGTAGTACGCAGGTAGACCTTGCCATCGACGGTCGGCTTGGCCGCAACGTCGTAGGCACTCCAGGTCTTGCCATCCAGGCTGTACTGGATGGGCAAGCCCGGCAGATCCACGTTCGCTTCCAGTTTGCCGTTGATGACCTTGGCGCCCGGCACGGAGAGACGATACTCGACGCCCTGGACATCCAGTTTCGGCAGAATGCGCTGACCCAGTACGTTGGCAAACTGGTTCCACTCTTTGTTCAGGGTGGCCTTGTTGACGAACTTGGTCTCGCCGGAGAACTCGCGGTTCTTCACGTAGTTCAGCTCGAAGCCACCTTTGTGCCAGGCGCGCTCGGCCATGGAGAAGATGCGCGGGTAGACCATGTACTCATACTGAGCATCGGTACGCACGGTTTCACTCCACTGCTGACCGGAGATCCCCTTGAACTTGACCGGATCCTGGTCGCCTTTGGCCACGAAGGCGTTGCCGTCGCGGTCAACCGAGGTCTCGGCGTTCTGCGGCAGGTTTTCCGGGGCGAAGGCGAACACCTTGCGGGTGTCATTGAAACGGGTTGCCCAGTAGTAGCCGCGCTCGGCCGGGTGTACCTCGTTCGGGAAGTCGAAGTAGAGGTAGTCCGGGTTGGAGAGCACGACGTCATAGCCCTTGTGCGCCCACTTCATCGCTTCGTTGAAGCCACCCCAGTAGAGGGTCTCCCAGAAGTTGACCCGGGTCTTGTCGGTGGCGAACACGCTGGCATCCTTGGCGTATTTCAGGCCATCTTCCCACGCCTGCAGGGTGGGGAAGCCGTGGCCCTTGACCATCTCGCTCACTTCCTTGGCGAAGTAGACCGGCAGCTCGGCCACGTCCTTGATCTTGCCATCGTCGATCATCTTCTGGCACATCGGGGACTTGCCAAACGGCTTGTCTTGCTTGCTGGAGTCAACGTTGCCTTTCCAAGCAACCAGATCGGCTTTCTTGGTGACGGCCGGATCCTGATAGCCACCACCCTGCATGATGTTCTTCGCCTCGTCACCACCGTAGTGCCATGCGGTCAGCGGCTGACCGGCGGCCTGGTGCATCTGGGCAACTTCATCCATTACCTTGGCCACGAAGGTGGCAGCACCCGGCTGGCAAGGATTGATGAAGGACATCTTGTCGTAGAACTGGACCGAGGTGACGTTGGAGGTATCAGCCGGGTCAGTCAGACGGAACTGGTTGGCTTCCGCTTCTTTGCCCTCACTCATCAGACGCTTGTAGCGTGCTTCCATGGAGACCACGGCGGCACGGGCATGGGCCGGCATGTTGATCTCGGGGATAACAGTGACGCCGCGTGCCTTGGCATAACGCACCAGGTCGATGTAGTCAGATTTGCTGTAGAAGCCGGAACCCTGGTTGTCGCTGGTCGGGCCGGAACCCAGCTGCGGCATCAGGCACTTGGTCTCAGACTCGTCGTGGCAACGCTGGCTACCGACCTCGGTCAGCTCCGGCAGGCCCGGGATCTCCAGACGCCAGCCTTCATCGTTGGTCAGCCCCAGGTGCAGCACGTTGAGCTTCATGGCGGACATCTGGTCAACCAACTTGTGAAGGGTCTCCGGGCTTCTGAAGTGACGGGCCACATCGGTCTGCATGCCACGGTATTCAAAGCGCGGTGCATCCTCGACGTGCATCTGGCTCACCAGCTTGTCGTTGACCCCCAAGAGGGAGAGCAGGGACTGGGCACCCCAGAAGGCGCCATCAATATCGTGACCCTGAACCACAGTGCCTTTCGGGCCTATGGTCATGTCATAGCCTTCGGTCTGCTTGAGCTTGCTGCCGAGCTTGATGGTAACCGGGTAGCCGGTGTCGGAGAGGGTAACACCCAGCTTGGTCAGTTGAGCCTTGATGGCATCGGCGCGATCGCTCGGCAGGTCCAGGGCATTGAGCTTGATGGTGGAGAAGTCGACCTGCGGGCCGGCCTTCACAACTTGCTTCATCGGGGTCGGCAGTATCTGGTTGTCGACCTTGCTGGCCGGCAACAGGGTACTGGTCTGGTTGGCGGCGAAACGGGTTTCGCTGTTCATCAGGATGTTCTTGTCATCCTTGGTACGCTTCCAGCCGTCGGCCGGCATCGGCTTCTCGTAGGTACTGGCATCGTTGATGTTGCTCATGCTGACCAGTACTTTCGGCTCGGCACCTTCGCTGGCGACATACCAGTTCGGCATGATGTCAGATTCGAACAGTACCCAGTATTCCACCACCAACGGGACTTCGACTGTCGCGTCCTTGGCAAAGCCCTGGAACTTCTCGGTTGGCGTCAAACGATAGAGATCGCCAGTCAGGTGGGTGATGGTGAACTGGTCGTTATCCACACGCTGGATACGACGGATGGAGGAGACGTAGATGCTCCAGTCTTGGGAGGTCACGTCAGCACCGGTGTTGGTCAGGTGCAGCTTGGCAACGCCGCAGCTCGCCCACTCGGAACCGAGCGCCTGGCAATCGAGGCCGGCACCGGCACCGTCGTTGGTGACGACTTCATACTTTACGACCAGGTTGTTGGCGAGGGAGTCGACCACGGCTTGCTTGGCGGCATCGGCTGCCTGCACTTGGCTGACGAAAACGGTAGACATGGCAATGGCTAACAGAGAATGTTTCAAGTTCATAACTGCTGCTCTCATTTGAAGTAAAGGTTGGATTTTCTTGGCTTTTTTTATATTGGGCCCCGAGGCGGGGCCCTAGTTATGTCAACAATGGACTTAGACTTGAGGCGAGCTTGGCGCCCGATTAACGCAGGGCCTTCATCTCACCGGCGATGATTTCGGCCAAGGGGCCCAGAATCACCTGCAGGTTCTGTTCACCGAGCTTGACCACACCGGCCGCGCCCAGGGCTTTCAGCTTGCGCTCATCCACGATGCTGCGGTCTTTCAGAGTCAGACGCAGACGGGTGATGCAGGCATCTATGGTGACCAGGTTCTCTTGACCACCCAGCACTTCCAGATACTGGCGAGCCAGTTCGGTGCGGTCTGTGGTTTGAGCTACTGCCGGAGAGGTATCTTCGTCATCTTCACGACCCGGGGTTTTCAGACCCAACTTGGCAATCACTGCACGGAACACCACGTAGTAGAGACCGAAGAACACCAACCCCTGAGGTATAAGCATGTACCAGTTGGTCGCCAGCGGGTTGCGGCTGGAGAGCACCAAATCGACCATGCCAGCACTGAAACCGAAACCAGCCATCCAGTGCATGGATGCGGCGATGAACACGGAAATACCGGTCAGTACGGAGTGAATGACATAAAGTAGCGGCGCCACGAACATAAAAGAAAATTCGAGCGGCTCGGTCACTCCGGTGAAGAAGGAGGCAAAGGCGGCGGCGATCATGATGGATGCAACCTTGTCCTTGTTCTCTTTCTTGGCGGAGTGGTAGATGGCCAGCGCGGCGCCCGGCAGGCCGAACATCATGATGGGAAAGAAACCAGCCTGATACATACCGACCACGCCTTTCACCTGATCCAGACTCTTGCCAGCAGCCAAAGCGGCATCGATGGTAGCCTGACCAGCTAAGAAGTTCGGGATGTCATTTATGCCGGCCACGTTGAACCAGAATACGGAGTTCAGGGCGTGGTGCAGACCAATCGGGATCAGCAGACGGTTGAAGAAGGCGTAGATACCAGCACCAGTGGCGCCAAGATTGACGATGGATTCACCAAACTGGACTAGACCACCATAAACGATAGGCCAAATGATCATCATCACAAATGACACGCCGATCATAACCACTGAGGTCACGATCGGCACCAAACGGCGGCCAGAGAAGAAGGCCAGCGCCTTGTGCAGTTCGACGCTGCTGAAGCGGTTGTAGAGCTCGGCGGCAATCACGCCGCACAGAATACCAACAAACTGGTTGTTAATTTTACCGAACGCAGCTGGCACTGTATCTAACGGTATGCCTTTTATCATCGAGACAACAGCCGGACTCAGTAGTGTGGTCATCACCAAAAAACCAACCAAACCAGCCAACGCAGCAGAGCCATCTTTATCCTTGGACATACCGTAGGCGACACCGACAGCAAACAAGGTGGACATGTTATCAATAAGTGCAGAACCCGCCTTGATCAGGAAGGCAGCCAGCGCGCTGTCACCACCCCAACCGTTCGGATCAATCCAGTAGCCAACCCCCATCAGGATCGCGGCGGCAGGCAATACCGCTACCGGCACCATTAGGGCACGGCCGATCTTTTGCAAATAACCGAGAATGTTCACGGTTCCTCTCCTTAGTTAATGTTTTTCTAGAAATTAAGTGCTTATCACGTTTGACGCATAAGCCATCAAGGCTTGTTTGGCAGTCTAGGGCTTTTATTTCGCTGCGCAAATTAATAAACGTGTATTCGTGATCATTATCACCCAAACGAGATAAAGGTAGTGGATAGATGTGGCTTAGTTCGCAATCTTTATTTACGCTATAAAACAACTTGAATCCGTCTCAGCCTATTTGCCGCCGACACCCCGGCAGCAACCCGTACAGAGGTATCTACAATGCGCCTGATCCCGTTGAAATCTGCCAGCCAAGTGGGCCTGTGGTCTGCCCGTTACATCGTTGACCGTATCAATGCGTTCAAACCCACTGCCGATCGTCCCTTCGTACTGGGCCTGCCCACCGGCGGCACCCCACTCAACACCTACAAGCGGCTGATTGAGCTACATAAAGCGGGCGAGGTAAGCTTCGAGCACGTGGTCAGCTTCAACATGGACGAATACGTCGGTCTGCCGGAAGATCACCCCGAGAGCTACCACAGCTTCATGCACAACAACTTCTTCTGTCACATCGATATCCGCCCGGAGAACATCAACATCCTCAACGGCAACGCCCCGGATCTGGTGGCCGAGTGCAAGCGCTACGAGGAGAAGATCAAGTCCTACGGCAAGATCAACCTCTTCATGGGCGGCGTCGGCAATGACGGCCACATCGCGTTCAACGAACCGGCCTCTTCCCTCTCCTCCCGCACCCGGGTCAAGACCCTGACCGAAGACACCCGCATCGCCAACTCCCGCTTCTTCGGCGGCGACATGGAGCAGGTGCCCAAGCTGGCGCTGACCGTGGGTGTCGGCACCCTGATGGACGCCGAAGAGATCATGATTCTGGTCACCGGCCACGGCAAGGCCCAGGCCCTGCAGGCTGCGGTGGAAGGCAGCGTCAACCACATGTGGACCATCTCCACCCTGCAACTGCATCCGAAGGGAATGATGGTGTGCGACGAACCCTCCACCATGGAGCTCAAGGTCAAGACGGTGCGTTACTTCCAGCAGCTGGAAGCCGCCAACATCGGCCGTCTGTAAGGAGCCACCATGTACGCATTGACCAACTGCACCCTCTACACCGGCAGCTGTGTGCTGACCGGTTACGGGGTGGTGATCGAGGGCGACAAAATTGTCGCCATCTCCCGCCGGGCCGAACTGCCCGCCGGCATAGAACAACATGATCTGCACGGCGCCAACCTCTGCGCCGGCTTCATCGACGTACAGCTCAACGGCTGCGGCGGCGTCATGTTCAACGGCCACATCACTACCGAGACCCTGGCGACAATGCAGACCGCCAACCTCAAGTCCGGTACCACCAGCTTTCTGCCGACCCTGATCACCAGCCCGGATGCGGACATGAAGCAAGCCGTTGCGGTGACCCGCGACTACATGGCTGCGCACCCCAACGAGGTGTTGGGCGTGCATCTGGAAGGCCCCTACACCAACCTCAAGCGCAAGGGCATCCATCCGGCCGCGCAGATCCGTCAGCCCGCCGACGAGATGATCGATTTCTTCTGCGCCAACAGCGATGCCATCGCCAAAATCACCCTGGCACCGGAGCGCAACAAGCCGGAGCACATCCGCCAGCTGGTGGAAGCAGGCATACTGGTCTCTGCCGGCCATACCGCCGCCAACTACGATCAGGCCATGGCCGGGTTTGACAACGGCATGCGCTTTGCCACCCACCTCTACAACGCCATGACACCGACCGTGAACGGCCGTGAGCCGGGCGTGGTGGGCGCCATCTACGATCGCAAGGATGTCTATGCCGGCGTCATCGTCGATGGGCATCACGTGCACTGGGCCAATGTGCGGCTGGCCCACAAGATGCTGGGGGATCGGCTGGTGCTGGTCACCGACGCCACCGCCGCTGCCGGGGCGCCGGAAGGCTTTGAGAAGTTTGATTTTTGTGGCGCAACCGTCTATTTCCGCGATGGTCAGTGCGTCGACGAGAATGGTACACTCGGCGGTTCTGCCCTCACCATGATTGAAGGGGTGGAGAATCTGGTCAAGCAGGTCGGATTACCGCTCGATGAAGCACTGAGAATGGCCACCCTTTATCCCGCTCGCGCCATTGGATGGGACTCACGTCTCGGTAGTATCCAGGTCGGAAAAATAGCCAACCTGACTGTCTTTGATCAGGCCTTCACGGTCTGCGGGACCGTGGTTAACGGACACTACACAA
Organism: Aeromonas enterica; assembly: GCF_054052465.1. Taxonomy (NCBI): domain Bacteria; kingdom Pseudomonadati; phylum Pseudomonadota; class Gammaproteobacteria; order Aeromonadales; family Aeromonadaceae; genus Aeromonas; species Aeromonas enterica. Next base: position 91,114 of record NZ_JBSTYL010000015.1, read on the forward strand.
CACAGTGACACTATGACTGGCGGACAAATAGCAAACGTAGATCTTATCAAGCAGGTCAACAGTGCGGCCGTATATCGGCTCATCGACCTGCAAGGCCCCATCTCGCGGGTCAAAATTGCCGAGTTGAGTCAGCTGGCCCCGGCCAGCGTGACCAAAATAACCCGGCAACTGATCGAACATGGCCTGATCAAGGAGACCTCACCGCAAGCCTCTACCGGCGGGCGGCGCGCCATCTCGTTGACCACCATCAAGCATCGCTTTCAGTTTGTGTCCGCCAAGCTCGGCCGCGGCTATCTGCAGCTGAGCCTGTACGATCTCGACGGCAAGGAGCTCGATCAGCACATCACTCAGGTGACCGAGATCGACCAGCAGCCCGTGGTCGACATGCTGCTGCGCGAAATTGGTGCCTTCATCGACGCCCAGCAGGAGCGCAGCCGCAACCTCATCAGCATAGCGCTGACCATGCCGGGTCTGGTCAATCCGGAATCGGGCATGGTCATCTATACCCCCAAGTACCAGATCCGCAATCTGGCGCTGGCCAAGCTGCTGGAGAACCACTTCAACCTGCCCTGCTACGTGGGCAATGACACCCGCTCCCTGGCGCTGGCCGAGCACTTCTTCGGTGAATCCCGCGACTGCATGGACTCCATCCTGGTGAGCGTGCACCAGGGGGCAGGCTCGGGCATCATCACCAAGGGCAAGGTGTTCCTCGGTCAGAACCGCAACGTCGGCGAGATCGGCCACATCCAGGTCGAACCGCTCGGCAAGCGCTGCCACTGCGGCAACTTCGGCTGCCTGGAGACCATCGCCTCCAACGAGGCCATCGTCGACAAGGTGAAGGAGCTCATCAGCCGCGGCCACCTGAGCTCGCTGCAGGAGAAACACATCACCATCCAGGAGGTGTGCAAGGCCGCCATGGCCGGTGATGAACTGGCCCGCAGCGTGATCGAAAACGTGGGCGAGCATCTGGGACGGGCGGTGGCCATCACGGTCAACCTGTTCAACCCGCAGAAGGTGCTGATTGCCGGCGAAATCACCGCCGCCGAAGAGATCCTGTTCCCGGCCATCCGCCGCTGTGTCGAGCACCAGTCCCTGCCAAGCTTCCACCGTGGCCTGCCCATCATGAAGGCGCGCTTCCAGAACCAACCCACCATAGGCGGCTTCGCCCTGGTGAAGCGGGCCCTGCTGGAGGGTGATCTGTTGCAGATCATCATGGAGCAGAAATAATTGATGTATAATCTCGACATTGACTCATATATCTTGAACTAAACACTCACAACTTAGAGCCCCGATATATCCCATCGGGGTTTTACATCTAAATGTTAGATGTATCCGTTACTTGCGTTAATTGTCGAAGCTTCACTCATAACCCCCTCTTTCTCACGCCACTTGTCGTGCTATAGCCACAACAATTCAGCCGAAGATCGGCCTAACCAATTGACCACTACAGCATTTAATCTCTTTCTCATACATTGATATGTTAATAACGCTGTTGTTCAACGAAAATAATAATAGCCCTATCTGAATCCAATAGAATATTGTAATCTAGACAAGATATATAAACATCACAACTGAGGTATAGAGTGATTCAATGGCACAAGTTATTTATACAAGAAAAGGCCTTCATAAAAAGTGTCTATATAAACAGGCTTGCGCCAACAGAACGTGTCCAGTGGGTTTTTTGTGAGTTCGACGCCAAACAATTTCATGAGTCATTGTTCCTTGATAACAACATCCCTTTAAAAAAAGATATCATTAACTCTGTCGTGCAACGTAAGGGAGAATATTTGGCCGGCCGCATAGCCTCTCGCCTAGCCCAACACTTACTGGGATTATCACCAGAACCTGTTGGTACAGGCCAGCACCGGAATCCGATGTGGCCAACGAATACAGTCGGCTCAATTACACATGCAAATAGCTATGCCATCGTCGCCATGGCCCGCACTCAATACGTTCACAGGATTGGTATAGATTATGAGCCATGGATTGATGCCAGCACCATAAAAAGCGTGATTGATATCATCATGTGTGACAGAGAAAAAACAAAAATAGAAATCGATTCACGGACACCAAGAAAAGATATTACCATCATTTTTTCAGCAAAAGAGAGCCTGTTTAAAGCTCTCTATGATGAATGTGGTGAATACAAAGATTTTCATGCGGCCGAGTTTGTCACTATCGATCATCAGAGGTCAACGGTGCGATTACGACTGACAGAGTCATGGAGCAATAAGTTAAGGGCCGGAACAATCTTTTTTCTAGAATATATAACGTATCATGATGGTGTCATTACATACCTTATCAACACCAAGACACAGTAGAAGACACCGAATATCTCGGTGTCTTCCATGTTTGCCCGATTTACATCATTTACGAAAATAACTTCTGGTCATTCACTCAGCAATGACGTATCGGAAATAAATGAAGCCAGGGTGGTCGAAATCCTTTTGTGCTCCACTTCAGTAGGATGCCACAAGCAGCCATCAAATTTAATGTCAATTTTTTTGATATAAATTCTGCGCTCCCCCATTCGCAACAACTCTTCATTTACTGCATTGATGGCGCGTTCAAAAGGATCGTCTTTATCTAGTTCCAGACCGACCAGAACGATTGGAACATCACCGTATCGCTGCCGGAGCTGGATGATAAACTGTACATAGGCATCAGTCCAACTGTGTCGGAAATCCTCAACGTTGGCCCAAGGCTCATCGGGTTTTAAAACGGTATTGAAATCATTGAGCCCCAATTCAATAACCAACAGGTCAGGATGACGGTCCTCGTAAGCGGATGAGTCATTCAACACTGCCCCTGCCTTATTAAAGTAATAAGGTAAATTGTGATAGCGTTGCTCTCCAGCATAGTTTCTTATCACACCTAATCCGGAGTAGGCTACCTGACTATGACTAGCATTTAACAGCTTAGCGGTCATAGTGGGAAACGCGACTCTGGCATTTGATGTTTTAAATGTTTCATCGCTACTGCACTGCTGATGATGTGATTCACTGCCCAGTCCGGCACTGAGCGAATCACCGAAAAATATAATGTGTTTTTTGGGGGGGCGATGTTCCAATACTTCCCCATTAACCTCGAGCCCATCAACCAACACCATCTCTTCATACGTCTCGTTTCTTTTAACCAGTTCAACAACCACATCTTGCTGGCTATCAAATTTGACCAATGAGTATTGTTTGAGTGTAGAGTCAGTATTTATGATGCTGACAACACGTCCATTCACGAGCACATCAAATCGCCCCCCTCTACCATTCATGATAATGGAAGCATCCATGCCTTTAAATCTAAAGGATAGGGCTACGCCTGGCCAGTTGAAATACACATCACTGTTTGTCCAATCCTTAACCACTCGTCCACTGAAAGATAACCGATAGTCCGTTGCCTCTACGTCCACATCTTTAGCAGCACTAAACGAAGTCCACAAGATGAGTAACGCTATTGATATCAACCTTATTATGTTTCCCAAAATTTATATCCCCATTATATAAAAACAACATACCCAACTCACCATGACATAAGATCACTAACGATAATTTACCCCTTTCATCGTCAATAACCCTCTAAATATCCACAGCCTTTGTCATCATATTGATACGCCAGCGGGGTAATCATCCATAACACCATCATTTTTTAGCGATGAAATAGCTATTTCCATATTATCAACAGCCATGGACCAGCTAGTTACCGACCGACGGGCAATTTCCCCCATCTTGATACGTTCCGTTTTGTGATAATAAAAATATTTCATCCCATTCAATAGAGAGTCCATATCTGCTACATCAAAATTAATTCCACTCGAGAAGTGCTCATACTGCTCAGCATTTCCACCCCGATGTGATGTCATCACAGGAAGCCCACATGCCATTGCCTCTGACACAGTGATCCCAAAAGCTTCAAAGTCACATCCTGTGATGAAAAGATCATTTCTCTTCAGCTCCATAGCGACTATCTCACTGGGTCTCTCACCCATGAACCTAATGTTTCCAGATGTCGATAGAGTCTCTAAGGTTTCCAGCATTGGACCACTTCCAACGAAAGTCCATTCAATATTCAAGCCCTGCTCACGTAAATTTTCTGCGGCATCAATAAACAAATGCAGGTTTTTCTCCCGTGATAATCGCCCCACATAAATAACTTTCATCACATCTGTCACTTCATGACATAGCGATGGTTTAAACATCTCAGTATCGACACCAAGAAATGAGACGACTGTGGAATTTATATTAAGAAGGTAATTATTCTTTAGGAAAACTGACGGAACGAATACCGCATCATATTGACCATAAATAGTATCAACCTTACTATTTATTGCAGCTGCGTCCTTGCTCATACCATAGTTTGTGCAGAGCGAAGCTAGATCGACATGACAGAGCGCAATCGTCAAACACTGTTCAGGAACAATACAGACAATATCGCTCAAACAGAATCCCGCATCCATATATAATGGCATGGGTTCATCAACTAACAGAACATCTGGCTGGAATGAAGCGATCTCGTCAGCAAGAGTCCGCGTACAACGATGATCGGGAAATGGTGATGTCATTGAGTTACAATGGACAGCCAAGGGCATGCTAATGATTCTTACACCTAAACTTTTTAGGATTATAACTGCCGACTGCTCTCTTAATGTCGGATATCTAGGCACTAACAGACTAACTGTGTTACCACGGCTGGCCAATTCTTTACAACGATAAAAAACTGACTGGCTAATACCATTGACCTCGGGATAAAAAAAGAAACTTAAAATCAGATATTTCATGCTATCTACCTCTTGTTATAATTCGAAAACATAAACGGAAGTAGATAATCTATGACCTTTGCCGTTTCGCTCACAGATGGCTCGAGTAACATAGTGTCGTGACCAGCATCAATTGAACATGTAAGCAAGGGAGACTCACATATGGGCTGCCAGTACATCTTTGACGATGGCCCTAAGCGCGGTTCGATCAAGGCAACTTTATCCATCATTCCACTCGAAATGGGTATCTGATAACTTCGTTGATTGCAATATCTAGCAAACATAGCCTTTAGTTGCTCTGCACTAAACATCGGCTTTTGCTTCTGATTACATAGCAGATTGATCGCAGAATCAAAATCAATGAGTGCATTATTATCTTTCGAAATGTCGAGTGAGATGTTATTGCCAAGGCTGTTGGCGACTGTCATCATAAAGTGATCCTTTATACTCATAAAAGATGGAATGACTCTCTCAGTAGGCCAACAATCGAGTAAGATAACAGGAGGTCGAATTATACCTTTGTTTTTTAATGCCTCAGAAACTCTGGCTGCAATTCCCCCTCCTATGGAGTGGCATAACAATACTGATTTAGAGAGATCGAACTCATCTAACGCGGATAGATATATTTCTATAGGGAAGGCATCAATATCCAGGAGGGCATTGAATCCTATCACGGTTGCATCACAAGAAAGATGTCCTATTAGATGACTGAAGCACTCGCTCTGACCCAGAACACCTGGAATACAAATTATATTTAAATTAGAATCACCGCTTTTTAGCAATACCTTTTCTAAGGATCGATGTCTTATAGCAGATAAATTATGTTTCTCGAATACACTCTCCATTGGTTTGAACTTAAAATCATACAGTGATTGTTGTAAAATTGCGGTGTAGCGTGCGGCCACATTCTCAATGAATGAATCATCATGCACTGCCCCCTCTAAATACCAGGAGATGTACGGGTCCTCATCAATATATTTTAATTCCATTGTGAATGACTGCGAGGAACTTTCATTTCCATCTCTAGTATTATCGTTCGACTCAGAAAACACAACCGGAGAACTATGGTCGATTGAACATATACATATTCTATTATTTTCACGTCCAATAATCGTTCTGACATTATCAATGACAGTATTGAACTCCATACCCGGATGCATAGCATGCTCAGATTTGATCGTAACAAGCTCATCATCCAGCAGTTCTACCTTCAGAGAAACAGCATCGACCGCTTTAACCTGTGAAACTGTGAATATATAGCACGTATATAACCATTCTAGTAATGAGATATTCCTATCCATACACTTGCTTTTTAACTGAAGATGGACACGAGGTGCTAAACGATGATGATACTCATGACCTTTTCGCGCTATCAGCTGCGCTGGATTAACACTGTTAGGAACAGCTCCAAGGTACTTTAATCGTTCATCCGGCACCACATATGCCGATTCATATTCTGAATTTCTCCCGACAGTTTCGGTGCTGTACAGCATAGCCTTTAAATAAGAGGTAAATAGATTACTATTCCTTTCCATGTCAGGCTTATCGAACATAGCTTTTCGATAGTTCCATGTGATCGTCATGCCACCATCACCTGTGGTTTCTATCGAGAGATAGTGATCGACCTCTTGCTCCTTCGATGGGATAGGAATACGACTAACATCAATGTCAGGTAATATTAGTGGCTGCCCTTCGAAGTTCTGCATCACCATCATCATCTGATACACTGGGTATCGACCATGTTCAAAATCCTTCACATTATAATTATTTAATGCGGTGACATCCAAAGGGAGATGGTCGAGGCACTCGATAAACTCTCGCTGATGTTTATGGAGATAATCTGAAAATGTTTTATCTGGATCATAATCACATACTAAAAGTGCTGAACTTAGGCATAGACCAATAATATTTTCATCATCAGGCATAGGCCGATGAGAAACGACTGTCCCTAATATTACTTTTTCAAGCTTACATTGCTGAGCCAGAAATATACTCATTGCACTATACAATGTAACAAAGGGTGTTACCTTATGCTCAAAGCTGATGGCCCTGAGTTGCAAAACAAGTGATGGGGGAATGACTAACTCTATACTGTTAACTTCTCGACAGGTATCATTCTTCACCTTCTCACCCGGTAAAGATAACCATCGATGTCTCTGTCCAACTCGACGATTCCAATAAGGAAGGTTTCTGTCTTCATTGCAAGACTGGTTCTTTGCATAATCGAAGAAGCTAGTATGCAGTACGGGCGCCTTAAAACTAACACCTTCAGTAGAGTGACCACAGTAAAACAATGCCAGCTCACGAGTCAGGTTTTGTAGGCTCCAACCATCTATAATAATATGATGAGCCATGATGAGAAGCGTATGCTTTAAAGCTGAATGTTGAAAGAGATAAAATTTTATTAATGGCCCATTATTGATATCGAAACCAGCTCTAACGGCCCCCTCTAGAAAATCAGACCATTCCACGGCTAAGGAAGATGCTTGGTTTATTAATACTCTGTTGGTACTGTCTAATCTCATCCATAGTTTATGCCCATCCGAACAAAACGTACTGTGAAGTGATTGGTGACGCTTTACTATGTTTTCTATTGAAAAAAACAACGCCTCTTTGTTCAGATCACCATCAAGTAATAGCTGCTCTTGAATATGAAACGCAGGTGACTTTACATGTTTATCAAATCGCCAAAATTCTCGCTGTGATGGCGTGGCTAATACCATGGAGTGTTGATCGATGGCCTTTCCTGTCGAGCGTCTATCACCACCATCTCCGTCAGTCAGCTGTGTTGCCAATTGAATAACCGTTGGATAGTCATAAACAGTAGAAAGTGGAACCCTTTTCCCCAAGTCACTTCTTATTCTAGCCACTAATCTTGATGCGGATAATGAGTGGCCACCACATGCAAAGAAATTACTATTTGGCCCAACTGTTTTCGTTAAAACTTCATTGAAGAAACCGAGCAATTTCGTCTGTAATTCGTTAAGCTCTATGTTGTTAGAATTCGCGGACTCTAATTCATAATTTGCAATTTTTGTCAATGCGTCATAATCAATCTTATTGTTAGGTGTTCGTGGTAAAGAAGTCAAAATAATGATTGAGTTTGGGAGCATGTTCCTGGGCAAGCAAGATAACATATGATTATAAACTTCATCACGTGTCACCTCATTTTTATTCTCTATAACAATTGCAGATAGAAGACGGGATTCATTACCACTAGACGGCATCCAACATACCGCATCCAGCACCCCTCTACACTGACACAATACGTTAACTATTTCATCCGTCTCAACTCTCACACCGTTAATCTTTATTTGGCTATCAGTTCTACCTATATATAAAAGCTCTCCCACCTCATTCCATTTAACAAGGTCTCCAGTACGGTAGACTCTATTCTCGACAGTAGCATTTCCAATTTTTTTTAAAAAAAACTTCTTCGTTAACTCTTCACGATTTAAATATCCATTGGCAATCCCATCCCCCCCCAATACGAGCTCACCTTCGAAACCTATGGGAAGTAGTGACATATGCTGATCGACGACATAGCAAGAAGTGTTATAAAATGCCTGACCAATATTATTTGGCGTGTTTAACTCACTACATAAATGCATATGTGTAGCGATAGTGAACTCACTCGGCCCATACCCATTATATAACTTGGTGGCATTCTGCCATGTTTTTTTCACCGCCGGTGTCATTGCCTCACCAATACTGATCACCACTCTCACGCTGGATAAACTATTCGGCGAGAGTAGAGAGAGAACACTAGGAGGCAGATGAAGATGAGTAACCCGTTGTCGTTGCACGATCTCTGTTACATGATTAATATCTCGAGAATGCTCAGGATCGAGCAAGACTAGTGTGGCTTGGTTTACAAATGCCATCAACCATTCAGCTGTGCATGCGTCAAATGCGGGAGATGAAAACTGAAGCAGTCTATCACCATGAGAGATAGAAACTGACTTGTTAAAATTAAATGCCGTATTTCTCAATCCTCGATGTGACAGTATGCTGGCCTTGGGTTTACCTGTTGAACCTGAGCTGTAGTTTATATAAGCCACATGATCATTATTGAGTACCGGCAATGAACTACCATCAGTCACCCCATTTAACAATGTTTCCATTTTCAAACACTGATAGTTTAGGTCTGACGGAGGCCTTATAGCGTCAGCTATAATGTATGAAACATTACTATCATCAATCATGAACTCTGTGCGCGATGAAGGATAGTCTGGATCTAACGCCAAATATGCCGCACCGGATTTCAAAACACCCAACATACTGATAAACATATTTATAGAGCGTGGCATATACAACGCAACAATATCACCATCTCTTATCCCTAGCGCATTCAAACTGTTTGCTACACTGTTTGTGCGTTGCTCCAGCTCTTGATAACTAACATAGCCCCCATCCGATGCAAAAATAGCAGGGCTTGTACCTATCACTCGTGCATTATTCCTAATCCAATCAACAACAGTTCCATATGGGGCAGCTACTTCTCTGTTATTATATACAGCAATGGCCTTGAGGTCTTCATCATCAATAAGTGGCAGATCACACAAGGGCATATCGGGAGATAATAATGCCGCTCGAGTTATATTAGTTAATGCTTTATCAATGCCAGCTATGGTCTCTTTTTTATAGAGGCCGGTTGCATATCTCCAAATGAATTTGGCACCATCAATTGCAGGTTGACACTCGAGAGTCAGTTCCGCTTTAATGTCTCTTGGTGAAAGATCAGCACAAATACTAATATCATCGCCATTTAGTTTTGGCATATCCGTACTAATATTTTGCAACACCAAAAAGACTTGACTCAGAGGGGATATTCCAGCACTTGTTTCTGTGCCAGACAATTCTAATATTGTGTCGTAACCAAGCTGTTGATGTGAGAGCGCCGTCATCGATATTGAACGTTGCTTTTTTATTGCTGCTAAAAACGTCTCTTCTGGCGAATATTCAATATGAAACGGTAGTGTGTTTGCAAGAAAACCAATCACTTCGTGGCTATCCGTAGCGATTCGATTTGCGCACGGTGAACTAATTACAACGCTGGTCCGTCTATACAATCTACAGAGACATGAACTAAATAAAACCTGGAGTGCGACGAACTCACTACAGTTATTTTTCCTTGCCAAAGAAGATAATAAAGACCAGTCCTCTTCCCCCAAGCGGCTAACCATTACTCCACCCTTTCTATCCATTCGATAAGAACAATGTAGATCGGGTGTAGGCAAAGAAAATGCCGGAGCATGCTCGAGATACTTTCGCCAGAATGCTTCTCTGGCCGCATTACCATGCTGCTGTCTTACTAATTCACCAGAGTAATAGCCACTAAATATCGGTGCTGGCTCAATCAATCTACCCGATGACATTAGTTCTGACCATTCACGCAGCAAGACCATGAATGACCAACCATCGATGGCGACATGATGAACAACAATCGCAATATAGTAATGATCAGGCTTCAATATAAGCCCTACTCGCAGCGGTAGTCTCTCCCAAAAAACTAGATCCTGGGATATCCAGTCATTCAAGACTGATGATATGTCTTCTGTTTGTTCCAGCCGTACTTGTAACCACTCTAGTTCAGCACCGCTCGCATCCCAGGGAACAAGTTTTTCATCAACAAATATAAAGTTTGTTGACAAACTCTGATGACGAGTGACCAATTCACCAAATGATGATTGAAGGCGAGCTACATCAGGGATTCCATTTCCTTTTAGAAGCAGTAGCTCATGATAGCTACGGTTGCTCAATTGCTGAGCTTGCTGCTCTAAGATTCTTGCTTGGCTCGTTGTAGGTAGAACATCAACGTTGGCAAAAGAATCACTACGAGTTTTTTCTAATAAAATAGAGTTCATAACGTTTCACTTTTCTCATACTTTGATGCATTGACCACACCGGATTTTAAGTAATCGTACAGTGTGCTGAAAACTGGGTAGTCATACATATGCTCCAGCCCGACATTTAAGTTAAGCTTTTCTGCCAGCAATGCCGAAAAAGAGAGAGCACTTAACGATGACCCACCTGACATCCAGAAGTTGCTATTCGACTCTGGTCTTTGACCAATCGTTCTAAACCAACAGTCTTGCAGTATTGATAAAACATCAAGAGGTTCAATAACTTTTTGATCACTCCCTTTTAGGTGATTGACAAGATCATCAAACTTTGAAAATTCATACAGATAATCTGATGATATTTCTTCTCCTTTAATAGCTGACATCTCTGCTATTAAGGTTAATGCCGTAAGCGATGTGCCACCCGCTTGCCAAAAATCGCTTTCTGATGTGGGCAAAGATCCCAATATGCTGGACCAACAATTAGCGAGCCGCTCCACTGGATCATGTCGTACATTTTCTTTTTTCACCAAGGGCGCGGGACTTGATGGTAGATGAGTTGCCTGGTTAAAGGCCCTACGGGGCGTTGGATAAGTAACAGAGATGGTTGGCTGTGGCAAACTGACACCGAGACACATCATCTCTGCCATCGCCAGTTGAAGGACACCATCATCTGAGATCGATTCCTGTCTGCCCTTTATGGTTCTACAGGTTGCGTGTCGTTGAGGATTCCAACCACTCATGGCATGACAAAATCCAAGAAGGCCAGCACCAGGCCCGACTTCGACAAAGATAGTGGGCCCTGGTAATGCAAGTAGTTTTTCCAGTCCCTTGGCGAAGTTGACGGGCTGACATATCTGATTGCTTAAATAATCAGGAGTCACCGTAGCATCACTAAGCCAGTGTCCATCAACACTACTGACTACGGGAATCGCCGGATGACAAAAAGCACATGATTGATGAAGAATTTCATTTTTGAACTCATCAGCCACTGGCCGCAATAATGGTGTGTGGAAAGGATGTCGGTTGTTCAACTTGTGAAAAGAGATGCCACCCTTTTTACACCACTCTGATAACACCGCGATCGCCGAGACAGTACCGGCCTGGACATGGTGACGATCGCTGTTATATGCGGCTGTCCAGACCTCGGTCTGATCATTAGAATGGAATAATGGTGGCATGGCATTGAATGCTAACATGGCTCCATCGGGAGATTCAGCCATCAGTCTTCCCCTATGAGAAACCAGTGTGATAGCATCATCTAAGGTCAGCACTCCTGCGATGCATAACGCGACCCACTCACCAAGTGAATGCCCTAACAACGCATCGGGACGGATGCCAGACTCCACTAAAGTATGGGCCATTGCATACTCGATACTGAATAATAATGGTTGTACTTCAGCGGTGTTATTCAGCACACCTAGAGTGGTATCCCATAGCAATTTATAGGGTTCAATAATGCCAAGACCACGTAATTTATAAAAGCAACGATCGAGATGACGTCGAAATGTTGAATTATATTTATACAGCTCTGATGCTATGCCTCTATACTGACTTCCTTGCCCTGTAAACAAAAAAACTATGCGTGGTTTTTCATCAAATGGCTTGTGATAACACCGACCGATCACCTCACCACTTGTTGTATCTGCCACCAGAGCAGTACGTGATTTTTTTTCTGATATAAAGGGGTTGGCTATCTGATTATACAACCTAGTATGCATATTTTTCGCGAGCGCCGAACTCATGTTACGATGAATAGATCCCCTTATTGCATCCTCAATCAATTCCTGTGTTGCCGATAGCGTACTCTCTCGCAGCACCTCACTCGCAAACACTTCAACTCTGGCATTGTCATTCCCTGCATCCAGGGGTTGTTGATAGCTAGTGAGAATGATATGTGCATTTGTTCCACCTATACCAAAAGAGCTTACACCAGCCGCTAATATTTTATTTTCTGGCAGGACTATTCCCTTTCTAGGAATGATGATTTTTTTTGCGTATTGCTCTAGTGAATTTGATAACTTATCAAAAGCCGGATGTGGCGGAAGATATCTATTATGTAGTGAGAAAATAGCTTTGATCAACCCCGCCATGCCAGCAGCAGCATCGAGATGACCAATATTCGCTTTTACCGCACCAATAAGAAGTGGTTGCTCTCGCTCATATACACTGAGAAGAGCTTGTATTTCAATCGGGTCACCTAGACGAGTACCGGTGCCATGTGTTTCAACAAAATCAATATCATCCGCACTTAACTGGGATGACAATAATGCACGGCTCAACGCCTTAACTTGTCCATCTAATCCAGGAGCTGTGTATCCTGCCTTTTCTCGCCCATCGTTATTAATAGCGCTACCTTTAATTACTGCATATATATGATCATGATCTGACAGCGCATCTTCCAATCGTTTTAGAACAACAAAACCAGCGCCCTCACCCCACACAGTCCCCTGAGCCGATTGGTCAAATGGCCGGCAAAATCCATCGGGTGATAAGATCATTCCTGGTTGATGAACATAACCTCGTCTGTCTGGCACTACATAAGCAGCACCAGCTACAGCCATATTACAGTCACCGGAGAGTAGAGCGTTGACGGCCTGATGAACACAAACCAGTGAACTGGAGCATGCAGTGTTGCTATAGATTGCAGGACCTTTCAAATTTAATGTGTATGCAACTCGTGTAGCAAAACACCCTGGGTCGAGTAGAGTATTTGCTTGATACACTGCGGTGAGATGGTCCGGTGTGCTTTGCATTACTCTCTGATACCAATATGGATTATATGCCGCACTGACAAACAACCCCGTCTCGTCTGAGTGTCGCTGTGAATAAGGTGGATAACCTGCGTGCTCTAGCGCCTGCCATACTTCATGGTGCATAAGGCGTAACTGGGGGTCCATTATATTTGCTGACTGAGCATCATAACCAAAAAACTCTGGATCAAAGTCATAGCGATTGTCAACGACACCACCTCTAATGACGTCACCATTCGCCCCCCCTTCAGCCTCCAGTTCATCATGACTCAGTGAGCGAATACCAATAACGCCTTCACATAACTGAGACCACCATTGCTCCACATTTTTAGCCCCAGGAAAAACCCCAGAAACACCTATTACAGCACACTCAAAACCAGTAACATTCATTTTATTTACCCTCCAATACCACTCGACGCTTGCCTAGCAAGTTATTGCGAATGTGATTTTTATTTCCATCTTGTGTCCTGGCATTAGCCGGCAACTTAGCCTTGTTAAGGAACTGAGCTTGCGCCGTTATGCTAGGACATATAAAAATAAATGTATCTGGAATTGAACTTGGGAAATTTCTGCGAATTTTATCCAATAGAATCTGAGCTTGCAGAGAGCTACCGCCACAATCAAGGAAATTAGCCGTTATGTTCACATCCAGTTTTAGTATGCTTTTCCATAGTGTATGTAGCCGCTCAACCACTTCTAGATCAACACTCTCTGACGGAGGGACATGGATCTCGATATCGATACAACCCCAAGGTTTCGCCATATTCAGATCAATTAACCCCGTCAACTTTGTACGATCGGTTTTATCACTTCCATTAACTGGCCATGAACTACACTTTTGCAAGAAATCTGGATACATATAGTCAGTTAGCTGCTCCTTGATCCAAGTCATAAAGTGTGCTTCTGATATATCACCTTGATATAGCAATACTATTTTTTTCTCTTCACCTTCATTACCCACTGCCAGCACTGCTGCGACATGTTGCACCATGGGATGCATCGTACAACTGGACTCAATATCTCCTAACTCGATTCTAAACCCGCGACGTTTTATTTGGTTATCGGTTCGTCCAATGAATTTAAATTGACTACCTGTATTAAGTTTTACTCGATCACCGGTCAGGTAAATACGTTTCCCCATAGGATGATATGGAAACCTGGATGCGGTTAATTCAGTGGCGCCACAATAACCATCTGACAAGCAGCAACCAGCCAAAGCGAGTTCACCCTCGACTCCCGGTGGAAGGATACGCAGATCACTATCGAGAACATATGCTTCACAGTTTTGAAGAAGATTGCCAATTGATTCAACAGTCTCCTCACCAGCCACAGGCTTAGCCATCACCCACACGGTTGCTTCCGTTGGACCATACATATTAAATACCAAGCCACACCGATTACTTAGTGAGAGGGCTACATCTTGAGGCAATGGCTCCCCTCCAACCAAGGCCGTAATTTTATTTGGCGGTGTCCATCCGGCTTGTAATAATAGTTTCCAAGTTGTAGGAGTTCCTTGAACATGTGTTACGTTACATTTGGCTATCAGTGCTGCCAGAAGATGGCCTTGACGCTTAGTGATTTCATTAGCAATAACACAGCTACCACCGACATAAAGTGGACCGAGCAATTCAAGTACAGATATATCAAACGTAGGCGCTGTGGCTGCAATAATAATAGATTCCCTGCTTAGGGAAACCGTATTACAACAACCTTCAAGGAAGCTGTCTCTCGCTGCTGAGTTAATCAGTACACCCTTGGGTTCACCAGTAGAACCGGATGTAAACAATACATAAGCAATATAATTGCCTTTCTCTATGCCAATATTTTTTAAACTGACCGATTCAGGATTGATTGAGCACAGGTCTGAAGGCGTATATACATTTATTGATAACTCCGGAGCTAAGTCTAACTGACGATCAGACACCAGCATATTTGCATTAACTTTTTTCAGCAATGCATACAACCTGACCGAGGGTATGTTTTCTTGTATCGGTACATATGTTGCCCCAAGATAGTTAGCTGCCAGCAAGTTGACTATGAACTCGATACCTCTTGGCAATGCCAGAACGATGTTATTTCCCTTTTTAACACCCAGCTGATTAAACACACCTACCCGTTCTAATACCAAGCACCACAATTCATTATAAGTGTGACAATCACCATCTTCAGTAATGATAGCTATTTTGGATGGGTTGGTTATTGAGTGATGATAAATATTGCTAATCAAGGGAGGTGAATTTGGTTTATAGTTATTGTTAATCGTACGATAAAGTGATTTTTCACTTTCTGTTAAAAGACATACTTCTTTCAATGGAATATCTGGAGAGGATAACATGTTCTTTATGATATGAATCAATCTATCAACCCATAAGACGCCATCCTCAAACGTAAAATAACCAGGATTAAACTGGCAATCCAATATCGGTGATGCTGCAGAATGATAATGACGAAGATAAATACATATTGGTGTCATTTCTGCATGGTGACATAGCGCTGATATTTGATTCTCAACTGCATTATTTTTTAAATCAAAATCCAATGGTTCATAAGAAAACATTATGTCATAAACTGGGCGATGAGCATCCAGGCCAGTCATACTTTTCTTTATTTCACTTATCGGGAATCGTAAGTGTCTATAGTCTCTTTTAATACAACTCGATAGGTTCTTTATTGACTCAGACATAGACAAAGTTACATTAAGGTCTATGACCAAGGGAGAGATACCCGTCGTCAACCCACAAAATGTGGAGACACCATGAGATCTCCTATGTGTCGGCAACCCCATTGTAAGGGACTTGTTCCCATACGCATGACAACATAGCTCAATAGCCAACAACACAACATAGTGTGGCGAACAGCCCAGCGTCTTGGAAAAGATTTCTATACTATTCCAGACATTGTCAGGCATCAATTCTTCTATTCTATAGGTCATATCCCCGTCGGATTCAGCTAGCGGGATTATGGATTTTCTGCCATCTGTCAAACGCTGCTGCCAATATAACCTATCTTTCTCCCAACGATGACTACCAATGTATTCCAAGTCATTGAGCATTTCATCCGAGAAGTGTTCATTAAGACTAGGGATATGATAGTCATCACCGGATAAACTATGACAATAATGATGAATAAAATCCGTATAAAATCGTTGGAATCCGGCGCCATCGAATGCCAAATGATGAAACGAAAAATAAAGATGACATTCGGAATCGTTCACCGGGGAGAAGATACATCGTAATAGTGGCGGCGTTGTCAAATCGAATGGTTTTCGCAACCACTCTATCCATTCATCTTTCTCTGGCCAACCAGGCCTTATATCAAAAACCGGTTGTAATAATTCAACTCTATCCTTATAAGAATGACTATCATCCACGTTAAATCCAAAGCATAGTGTTTTATATGACCTTACAGTATTTATATAGGTCTTAACTAATAACTCTACGTCAATATCACCTGTCAATACACTTCTAAAACCCAAATTATAAATAGGGCTTCCTTTATTCAAAAACTGATGTGTGAATATGTCTGACTCCACTAGAGTCAATGATATATTTTCCTTTATATCTTCGCTTACGGTATCAAGCGCTTTTTCCCCAATCATCATGAGGCCCTCATTGAATCCAGCCAACACATATACCCGCACTTTGTTCTCAAGGCAAATTATGATTTTTACTAATGTGACTGACGTTCAATATTGGCATAATGGCCATATCGGCACTAATCAGTGTCTTTCTCTTTCTGTACTGGAATGAGAAACACCACAAAAGCACATTAAAAACAGCAAGTTAAATTTAACCTTACTAAATGCTGCCCCCTTGCCGCCCCCCATCAAAGAGACGAGACTCAAAAGGGATCTCCATCACAAAACATACAAAACGCTTCGTTCGGCACCCGTTTTCTGTATAAAAAACACCCTTTCAGCGCTACCCTTGCTTCGCCAAGAAAATTAACAACCAAAAAGGATGGTAACAATGCGCGTAAGACGTTCTCTGGTCAGCATGGCGCTCGCCATAGCCTTGACAGCTCCGGCCGCCATGGCCATAACCCAATCCCAGCTGGACGGGATGGGTCAAGGAGTCGACCTCAAGTATCAAGTCATCGATAACACCCTGACGGATGGCAACAGCTTCCGGGCGAGTATCACCTTGCGAAATAACACCGCCCAACTTCTGCCAGCAACGGGTTGGAGCCTCTGGTTCAGCCATATTCGTGACGTGAGCAAGCTCTACACCGACCAATTCAAGGTCACCCATGTCAACGGCGACATCTTCAAACTGGAACCAACAGCTCAATTCCGGGGGCTGCCCGCCGGCCAATCGGTCGAGATCGCCTTTGATGGAGGAAACTGGCAGGTTGCCAAGACTGACGTGATGCCCAACTGGTACTTCGCCGCAAAAGATGCCAAGGGCAACCCCATCACAGCGCTGCTTGCCAGCACCAGTAATACCCATAACGGCGTGGTCCCGACGGAGCCCTCGGCCGAGCTGCCGTTTGTGGGTGATTTCAGCACGCCCAGACAGTGGAAACGCTATAACGGCCCGAGCAATATCGACCGCTGGAATCCGTTCACAGCCGCCGAACGCTATGCCCGTAACGCAGATCTGTCCGTACAGGCTCATCCGGTCGGCGTCGTGCCAACCCCCGCCGAGATGCAGCTGGCCACCGGCAATGTCACCCTAGGTGCAGACTGGGTTGTCGTATTTGATAACGGCTATGAGGAGCAGGCTCGCTGGTTGGCGGCCAACCTTGGTCTGCAAGCGCAGAGTTGGTCACCCAACACCAGCAAGGTGATTCGCATGGGTTGGGGGCAGGTGCAGATAGACGGGCAGGCCAAGTGGGAAGAGGCCTATCGCCTCAAGGTCGACAGCAAGGGCCAAACCATCCAGATCACGGCCGCAGATGCAGCCGGCGCCCTCTATGCCGCCCAGTCGCTGCTGCAACTGGAGCAACAGCGTGTTGTGCCTGCGGTGACCATCGCCGACGCCCCGCGCTTTGCCTATCGCGGACTGTCGCTCGATACCTCACGTAACTTCCGTAGCAAACAGGCCGTGCTCTCCCTGCTCGACCAGATGGCAAGCGTGAAGCTCAACAAACTGCATCTGCGTCTGGCGGATGATGAAGGCTGGCGTATCGCCATCAGCGCCCTGCCGGAACTTACCGATGTCGGCTCGCGCCGCTGTCACGATCCGGCCGAGCGCACCTGTATCCTGCCGTTCCTCGGTGCAGGTCCGAACGGGACTACCCAGTCCAACGGCTTCTATAGCGCCGACGATTACCGTGAGATCCTGAGTCACGCCAAGGCGCTCAATATCGAGGTTATCCCCGAGATCGACATGCCGGGCCACGCCCACGCCGCCATCAAGGCGATGGATGCGCGTAGTGCCCGTCTGAACGAGACTGGTCAGCCACAGCAGGCTGCCGAATACCGCCTATCCGATCCGGATGACCGTACCGATTACACCTCGGTTCAGATGTTCAAGGACAACGCCATGAACGTCTGCATGGAGTCGACCTATCGCTTCATCGATACCGTGGTGGCTGAGCTGGTGTCCCTGCACCAGGATATCCAACCGCTCAAGACCTTCCACTTCGGGGGAGATGAAGTTGCCGGAGCCTGGAAGCAGTCACCCGCTTGCCAAGCGTTCTTTGCCAACAACAGTCAGGGAATCAAAGAGCCGTCCCAACTCAGCCAATACTTCGTTGAGCGGGTTTCCAGCATCACGTCGACCCACGGTCTGAACATGGGTGGCTGGGAAGATGGCCTGATGCACGACAACAAGGTCTATCCGCGCAGCAACCTGGCCAACGCGCTGGTGAGCGGCAACGCCTGGCAGAACATTTGGGAGTGGGGCGTGGCCGATCGCGCTTACAAGCTGGCCAACGCCGGCTATGGCGTCGTCTACAACCAGGCTACCCACCTCTATTTCGACCACCCGAACGAGCCGGATCCGGCCGAGCGTGGCTACTACTGGGCACCACGCTTTACCGATACCCGCAAGACCTTTGGCTTCATGCCGGACGATCTGTTTGCCAACGCTGATTACACCCGTGCCGGCAAGCCGATCACCAAGGCTGACGTGGTCGATGGCGCCACCGCCAAGACCCTGGAGCAACCGGCCAACGTGCTGGGGATGCAGGGTTCGCTCTGGGCCGAAACCGTGCGCACCGACAACCAGTTCGAAGAAATGCTCTTCCCACGGGTCTTTGCCCTGGCCGAGCGGGCCTGGCATAAAGCAGGCTGGGAGGCCAACGACAACGCCGGCAAGCCGGCTGACAATCAGGCGCGCAGCAGCGACTACAACCGCTTTGCCAACCTGCTGGGTCAGCGTGTATTGCCGAAGCTGGAGGCCAGAGGTGTTGACTTCTACCTGCCGGTGCCGGGCGCGATCATTGAAGGCGGCGTGCTCAAGGCCAACAGCCCGTTCCCGGGTCTGACCATCCAGTACTCCGTCGATGACGGCGGTTGGCAGACTTACGACGCGGCCAATGCTCCGAGCGTCTCGGGTAAGGTGGCAGTCCGCACGGCCTCCGGCCTGCGTGCTGGCCGAAGCGTAGTAATTAACAACTAAATTAGAATTTGTAGTATCTATTGTGCGACGATAGATAATCTATTTGTCGCATATTTAGAGCTCTGAATTAAAAACAAAACTGATTTACTGATATGAGAAAATCCGAAACCTGTTTATTTGGTTTCGGATTTTTTATGTGTATGAAAAAGGCTCTAGATTCTACCCCCAGTCGCTCAGAAACTTAGTGGCGTTGCTGCCCAAATCAGCCATTAGGCCACAACTTCCCCAGCCCCAGGTGATAGCTACACATGGGACTTTCTAACCGGCAGACCAAGGGCATTCAGTTTGTTCATCGCACATACGTAGGCCATGATCTCTCCCACTTGTCCGTTGTAGTTACGTAGACTGATTTTTCCCGTCATCAATTGTTTGAACCTATACATCGCCGTCTCGGCCAATGAGCGCCGATGATACCCGGACTGCTGCTTCCAGT